>VBDX01000102.1 GCA_005881885.1 Chloroflexota bacterium | reverse complement strand
CGCCGAGAAGTTCACGAGGGGGCAGCGGACGAGGATGTTGGTCACCTCGATCCGACCTAGCCCCGCTGCAGCCGCTGCGGTGATGTCGTCGTCCTTCGTGAGGGGCACGATCGACTGGCCTTGGGACCAATGGAAGATCTGCAGGTTCCAGGCGCCGCCCTGGTAGCCGACCTCCGTTGGGATGAAGTTGAGGACGTTGCAATCCGTAGCGTCCGCGGGGAACGTGGCTCGGTTCAAGGCGCACTGCGTGGCTGGGACGTTCCCGTTCGAGTCCACGACGTGGTAAACCACGTTGCCCTTCGCTATCAGCAGCGCCTCCTGAACCGTGCCCGCGCTCGAGGTCGAGCTGACGTACTCGATGACCCGGTGGTCGTAGTAGCCGGAGGTACGCGTGCCGGCAATGGCAGTCGTCGCGCTGAGGGTGACTAGCGCGAGCGTCGCCAGGGTCGCGAGAAGTGGAATGCGTCGCATCTACAGATCCTCCCGATGAGTCGTGCGGCGAACCATCGCAGACGTATGTGACACGCCGATGACAGTCCGCGCCCGCGCGGGTGCGACCCGTGCGATGCGAGTCGTAACGCTCCCCGCCGGCGAACGAGCACGCGCAGGTGCAAGCGCGCGAAAGCAGGACCGCGAGTTCGCTTGCGAGTCAGGTGAGCTCGCGACGACGAAGTGAGCCGGCAAAGGCTCCTTCCGTCGAGGCGGTTACCTGATTTCTGATTAGGTGCTCATTGACATTCTCGGTCGTCCGAAGACGCCGGAAACATCGGGATCTGCTGGGGAGGGTGGATTCGAACCACCGATTACCTGATCCAGAGTCAGGAGCCTTACCGCTTGGCCACTCCCCAAGGACGGCGCACGACGATTATCCCATCCGGGGACGGATCCCGAATGACGCGATAAGTGTGATCAACAGAAGTGGTGCGACGACCAGCGCGTAAACGAACCCTCCGCCCATGCTGATGATCCCGGTGAGATCTACGAAGAGCGCGAGACCGATGAGCCAGGAACCCCCGGGGGTCCCGTCCTCGCGAAACCGCACACCCGCGACCGCAAGCACCGGAGCGAGCGACCACATTAGTATCCATAGGAGCGGCGCCGGGAACAGGTTGTCGCGCTGTGCGACGACGAGGCTCTCGCTATGGCAAATCGTCGGACCGGGCGTCTGATTCGGGCCGATCGATCCGCTCGAACAGATCGTGGATGTCGGTCCGAAGAGGATGAAGATGCCGTACGCGATGCCAATCCCGACGGCGAGGAAGGAAACCGTCCGCGCTCTCCGGTTCATGCGGCGACGCTAGAACGGGATCGCGGCGATGCAAGCCGGCTAGGCGATGAGCGACTGCGGCCGGCGGTCGTCCTCAGGCTTCCACACGCGTCCGCGTTTGTCTTTCGTCCCGGATCGAGCGGCCTTGAGCTGGACCTTGCACCACGTGTCGTCAACGAGCGCTTCGAACGTGAAGCGGCCGGCCTGCCGGCTTTCGAGCGTGGCGACGACGTCGTCTGGCGCTCGGAGCACAAGCGTGACCTGGGCGCCGTCCTCGAGGGTGTCGAGGGCGCGCGCGCTGATCGTGATGACGGTTCCGTGCTCGTTCATGATCCGAACCTGCGACGGGACGATCCCAGCGCTCTCGAAGCGCAGCCACGTGAGCATGTTCTCCTCGAACACGCGCCAAGTCAGCGGGACGACGAGCTCGTCACTGGTCGGGAGCACCGCAGGCTCCTCATCGACGCCCGGACTGTCGGTACCGAGCCCCGCCGAGAACTCACCGATCCTGACGCGCGCCTCGTAGAGCTGTCGCTCGAGACGGTGTAGCCGGCGACGGATACGCGTCTCGCTCGCTTCGGAGACCACGCGGGCATCCTGCGCGCGCTTGAGCGCGTCGCGCAGGTTTGCGACGTCGTTGACCGCCCACTCGAACTGGCGGATCACCATCGTCACGCGCTGGTCGGCCTCGTTCTTGAGCTCATCAGTCACCGAGGCGAGGGTCGTCGCAGCGATGTGCCGGTTGGTCTGATGTGAGAACCAGGACACTGCCGCTCCCGCGCCGATCCCGAAGACGAGCCCCAGGGCGACCCATCGTTCCGCTCCCGCTGAAAAGGGCACGAGCGCCACGCTGAGCGCAAATAGGACGATCCAGGGCAGATAGAGCTGGGTGCGGGCCCGAGGGTGCGCGGTGTGGCGCTGGGCGGCCTTCGAGTGCGCGGTACAAAGCGCGCAGTCGGTGCCTGGCCGGTGTTGCTTCGGTCCGTTCATCGGTTTTCTCTTGGTCCTCGTGCGAGAGGCTCGGACCAGCGGCGATCTGACGCATCCCGACAACGGGTGACTGAGGCGAAGTCCACCCAATCGGGGCAGTACGAGTGGGGTATGACCAGGCCTGTTCGGTAGGTCCTTCTCGTCTCTCGTTGCGGCGGCAAGCGCTCCCTAGCGTTTCTGGCGTGGGCGGGGCTCGCTCACGGGAGGTCGGGAAAGATGAAGGCGCTAAGTCGCGCGGCCCTAGTGGGGACGCTTGCGACCGCACTGGCCGGCTTGGGGCTGCCGCTCGCGTCGCTCACGGCGCTCGCGGGTTCGGCGGCACCGGTCTTCACGAGTCTCACGCTCACCCCCAACCCGAGCGCTGAATGGCAGCAAATAGTCCTGCACGGTGATTTCACGGATGCCGACGGCCCCGAGGAGCACTTTCTCGTGGTCTCGTGGGGTGGCCAGGTCGCGCTTACCCTGCAGTCGATCCCTGCAGGCGCGCTCTCATTCGATGTCCTCAAGACTTATCCAGACGACCGTCCGACCGGCACCTCGTTCGACACGTACGACGTAGTTGTCACGCTCTACGACGGATCTGCCCCGGACCTGAGCGTGCCGTCCACCACGCAGACTCTCAAGCACACCGTGAACGATGTCGCGCCAGATGTGCATCTCGATCTGTCGCTGACCACTATCTTGGATGGCGGAAGCGTGAGCGCCACACTCTGGTTCACGGACCCGGGCCACCCGGGTCTCAGCACCCCGAACCCCTGCCCTGCCAGCCGCACCCCCGACTGCTTCACCGAGAAGGTCAATTGGGGCGACAACAGCGCAGACGCGGTCTGGGAGCAGACGGTCTTCTCGCAGCTGATGACGTTTGCGGTCCCCGCACACAGGTTCGACGTGGCCGGCACCTACGACGTTACCGCGACCGTCACTGACGACGACGGGTTGACCGGCACCGCGAAGGTCACGGTCGTCGTCGGATCGAAGAACACTCCCCCCAGCGGCCTCAAGCTGAGCGCCGATGTTGTGTCCGAGGGGAATGCGACGACTCTCACAGGTAGCTTCACCGATCCCGACCCGGACGACACCCACAGCGTCTTGATCAACTGGGGCGACGGCAAGGACACTGCGGAGCCACTCGGCCCCGGAGTGCTGACATTCTCGGCGCAGCACGTGTACGCGGTCCACGACAGCTACACGGCCGCCGTCACCGTCAAAGACGCGGGGCTCGCCACGGTCAGTGACAACCTCGCCGTCCTCGTTCGGAATACACCGCCCGCGGACCTTGCGATGCCGGCCGTAACGGTCATCGAGGGTGACGAGGCGACACTCACGGGCTCGTTCAGCGACCCTGACATGCTCGATACGCACAGCGTTCGCATTGAATGGCGGGACGGCTCGACAGACAGCACCGTGCCGCTCGGCGCCGGAACGCACACCTTCTCAGCCAAGCACGTGTATGCGGCCCAGGGCAGCTACAAGCCGACCGTGACCGTCACGGATCTTCCGGCAAATGAGTCCGTGACCGGCTCGGCCGACGTCACGGTACTCGTCCGCAATACCGCGCCGGCCGACCTCAAGCTGACCGTCGCCGAAATCGACGAGGGCGGGACGGCCACGCTGAACGGCAGCTTCACCGACGTCGACGCGGACGACCCGCACACGGTGGTCGTCGACTGGGGCGACGGCTCGTCGAAGACGACGCTGTCGCTCACCGCTGGTCTGACGACGTTCTCGGCGCCGCATGGCTACGCGACGGCTGGTACGTACACGCTCGGCGCGACCGTGACGGACTCGCACGATGCCGCGACGAGCGCAAGCGTGGACCTCACCGTCCGCGCCAAGACCAAGAGCTTGAGCGAGCTCCTGGATGCCCTGAGCGCACTGATCACCTCGTGGAATCTGGACAAGGGCACGGAGAACAGCCTGTTGACGAAGGTCGACGCGGCTCGCCCCAATGTCGGCACGAGCGACGACAAGGTGTGCACGTCGCTCAACGCGCTCGGCAACGAAGTCAACGCTCAGACGGGCAAGAAGCTCTCGATGGAGCAGGTCAGTGACTTCTGGAAGCTCCTCGCGAAGGTCGACGCAGCCGTTCCGTGCACCGCGTACGGAACGGCGCCAAACGTGAGGAGCAGCGCGCACAACTAGCCCACCTCCCCCAAGCAGCGCCGGGCCGTTCGCGCGAAAGCGCGGGCGGCCCGCGCGTGTCAGGCTATGTATGTGACCGCAGACTCGGGAGGCTCGGCCCCCCGTCCCCCGAGGCTCCCTCGGCCTCGGTCCGAGATTGCGGCGTTCCAGCCGTACCGCACGCCACCGGTCAAAGCCGACGTGCGGATCCAGGCGAACGAGTGGCCCGAGCCCAACCCCGCCGGCCACCACATCACGCCACAAGAGCTCGACGGCGTCCTGTTGAACCGTTATCCGGGCCGTGGTGACGAGCTCCGGGACGTGTTAGCCGCGCGCTGGGGAACGCGACCCGATCAGCTGATCCTCGGCAACGGAAGCAACGAGCTCCTCCTTCAGGTCTTCCTGGTCTTTGGCGGTCACGGCCGAAAGACGCTGCTCTTCCATCCCACGTACACGATGCACGGCCGGCTCACGGTGCTCGCCGGCGGCACCGTCGTCGAGGAGATGGTGGGCCTGCCGTACGAGCTCACCAAAGAACGCGCACTCGCCGCGATGGCCAAGGCGCGCCCAGAGATCGTCGTGTTCACCACGCCCAACAATCCGACCGGCAACACGATTGACGGCGACTTGATCCTGGAGATCGCCGAGCGCTACCCAGAGACGCTCGTCCTGGTCGACGAGGCCTATTCGGACTTCGCCGGGAAGACCCTTGTCCCGCGGATGGACGCGTACCCCAACATGGTCATCTCGAAGACCTTCTCCAAGGTCCTCGCCGCCGCCGGGCTGCGCGTCGGCGTCCTCATCGTGCACCCCGAGCTCATCAACTACTTCACCGCGGCCGCTCTTCCGTACAACGTCAGCACGCTGACGCTCGCGGTCGCGACGCGGATCGCCCGCGACGAGGCGTCCGTCCAGCGCCGCCTGGCACTCGCGGCGAAGGAGCGCAAGCGCGTGTACTCGGCCCTGCGCCGGATTTCAGCGGTCGACGTCTTTCCGTCGGTCACGAACTTCATCCTCTTCCGCCTGCGCGAAGGGAAGCCCGCGGACGTGCACGCGCGGTTCCTCGAGCAGAGCGTGCTCATCCGTGACATCTCGATGTGGCCCGGTTGCCAGGGATGCTTGCGCGCGTCGCTCGGCACGCCTCCGGAAAACGATCGGTTCATCGCCGCGCTCGACGCCGTGTTCGCCGCTCCGGCGGTACCCAGATAGCACGGCCAGCGCTATTTGTAGACGCGGCGAGCCTCGCGTATCGCGCCTATCACGCGGTCCCCGAGTGGCGCGCCTCGGACGGTACGCTCGTGAACGCCGCGCTCGGTTTCCTCAACTTCCTCTCGCGACTCGTGCCCGATCGAAAGCCGGCGCGGCTGTTCGTCGCGCTTGATGCCGACTGGCGGCCGCAGTTCCGCGTCGACGCCATGCCGTCGTACAAGTCGCACCGCGTCGCCGGACCGGACGATCCGCCGGACCCGGTCGATCCTCAGATGAAGATCATCGTCGAGCTCCTCGACGCATTCGGGATCTCGACCGCGGCAGCCGAAGGCTACGAAGCCGAGGATGTCATCGCCTCGCTCGTCGAGCGGATGTCCGGGCCGGCCGAGATCGTCACCGGCGACCGCGACCTCTTCGCGCTCGTGAAAGACCCGAACGTGCGCGTCCTCTACACCCTTCGCGGCGTGAGCGAGCTCGCGCACGTGGACGAGGCGTGGATCCGCGCGAAGTACGGGATCCCCGGCGACCGCTATTACGACTACGCCGTCCTTCGCGGTGATCCCTCCGACGGACTCCCCGGCGTGCACGGGATCGGCGAAAAGACCGCGAGCGCGCTCGTGGCGAAGCACGGTTCGCTGGACGCGATCCTGACCGCGACCGACGTCTCGAACACGATCCGCGCGAAGCTTCGCGCCGACGCGGACTACGTCGCCGCTGCGCGCAGGGTGGTGTGGATGGCGCGCGATGCCCCGGTGACCGGGGGCGATGGGACGATCCCGCGTGCGCCCGCGCACCCCAGGCGGGTCGAGGCCCTGGCCGAGAAGTACGCGCTGAGCGCCGCGACCAAGCGCCTCACCGAGGCACTCGCGAGCCAAGGGGTGACCGCAACTTAGCCGGCGGCCTCATGATTACCCTCCACTCGCCCGGAGGACGCGGATGATCATCTACCCCGCGATCGACATCTATCAGGGCCGCGCCGTCCGCATGACGCGTGGCGACTTCGCGACCGTCGAGCAGGTCGCCGCGTCTCCTCTCGACGCCGCGCGCAAGCTCGTCGCCGAGGGCGCCGAGTGGCTGCACATCATCGACCTCGACGGTTCACGCACCGGGACGCCGGCGAACCTCGACGCGATCCGTCAGATCGCGAACCGCTTCACGGTGAAGATCCAGGCCGGCGGGGGCATCCGCGACTTCGACACGGCCGAGGCTTTCGCGGAAGCGGGCGCGTCGCGCATCGTCGTTGGCACCGCCGCGATCGACGACCCGGAGCTGATCGGCAGACTCGTCGATCGGCACGCGGATGGGCTCGCGGTGTCGGTCGACGCCCGCACTGGGATGGTGACGACCGACGGCTGGACCGAGACCACGAACGTCCGCGCCGTCGATCTCATGCAGCGGCTCGCCATCACCGGCGTGGCGACCGTGATCTTCACGAACGTATCGATCGACGGAACGCTGCAGGGGCTCGACCTCGCCTCGACCGAGGCTGTCGCGCGTGCGTTCGGTGGCGACGTCATTTATTCGGGCGGGGTGGGCGCGCTCGAGGACATCGCCGCGCTCGCGAAGCTGCGCCACCGCGGACTGCGTGGTGTCATCGTCGGGCGCGCTCTGTACCTCGGTCGGTTCACGCTTTCGGACGCGATGCGCGTCGCCCGCGGGGGTGTTGTGGCCTAGCGAACCGCCCGTTCGAAGACCGTCCGGTCATCCGCGCTGCGCACTACAAAAGCGACGAGCTCAAGGGTCGTGTTCGGGTTTGCGCGCGCGTGTTCCCGCGCCGCAGCGATCATGACCTCGGCGCACTCGTCGATCGGGAATCCGGCGACCCCGGTCGCAAGGGCGGGGAAGCCGATGCTGCGGTCGCCCGCCTCGTCGGCCAGCGCGAGCGAGCGAAGCGTCGCGCGCCGGATGATGTCGGCGCTCGAACGCGAACCCGCGCGCTTCGGGACGGCCTCATCCTCTGCGCGGTAGCCCATCGCCGCCGCATGGATGACGTGACGGTTTGGCAGCGCGCCTGCCGATGTGCGGACCGCGTCGCCGAGCCGGATCGGTCCCTGACGAACCGCTTCGCGCTCCACCGCCTCTCCACCACGACGCTTGAGCGCGCCGGCTACGCCCGAGCCCATCCAGAGGTCGGTGTTGGCGGCGTTCACGACTACATCGAGGTCCGGTTGATCGGAGATGTCCCCTTGCCGGACCTCGATCCTCACGCCCGAAGAAAGTCCAGGAGGAGACGGTTGACCAGCTCAGGACGCTCTTCCATGACCCAGTGGCTCGTGTGCGGAACGTACTCGATGCGGAACTCGCTCGCGAAGAGCCCCTGCATGTCATTGGTCAGCTCCCTCCCCAGGGCGACGTCGTCCTCCGCCCAGATCAGAAGCGTCGGCGCCTGGATGATCGTCGACGCGTCGAGTGCCCTTCCGGTGAGCGCATCGCGGAAGACCGCCCGGTAGTAGTTGAGGGTCGCGGTCGCTGCGCCCGGCATCGAGAACGCCCGCCGATACTCGAGGAGATCGTCATCGCTGAAGGCTCGTCCGCGGTTCGCGCTCCCGCGCAGCATCCGCTCGAGCCCGGCGCCGCCGTCCCAGCCCAGGATCGCCTCGGGGACCCGAGGAAGCTGAAAGAAGAGCACGTACCAACTCCGCAGGACCTGGCGGGACAATGAGCGGAGGGCTCGCTTGAGCGGCATCGGATGCGGGCAGTTCAGCACGACGAGCCGGTCGACGGCCTCCGGGCGGGTCTCGGCCGCTGCCCAGGCGATGGCACCGCCCCAGTCATGACCGACGACGTGCGCACGGTCCTCGCCGAGCGCCTGGATGAGCCCGACGATGTCGGCGACGAGAACCGGGATCCGGTAATCGGACACGCGTGGCGGCTTGTCGCTCTCCGCGTAGCCGCGGAGGTCGGGTGCAACAACACGGAAACGCTCGGCGAGTGCGGGGATCTGCTTGCGCCAGGCATAGGCACTCTCTGGAAACCCGTGGAGCAGGAGAACGAGCGGGCCCTTCCCTTCGAGGACGCAGTGAAGGCGGACGCCGTTGACCGCAATGTCCCGCCGCACCGGCACATGCTGGCACGCGCGATGCCATGACCCCCGGGCATGTCCAGCGACCTCGCGTTCAGCGTCGGTCTGCTCGCCGGATGGCTCGCGCTCGTGGTCTGGCTGACGTGGCCCGACCCGCATTGCAAGTGCTGCCCCGAGGGGCAGCGCGCTCACCAGACCCGCGACCGAAAGGCGTAAGTCCGCTCCAGTCTTTTCTCGGTCAGTCCGCGACATCGTGCGTCGGCGCGATGAGGAAGATCCAGATATCCCAAGCGACATGGCTGATCACGAGCGCGCCGAGCGGCATGCGCAGCGCGCGCAGCAGTCCCCAGTAGGCGCCGGCGACCGTCGCCGCGCCGAGTAACGTGGCGTTCTCGGTGACCACATGCGCGCCACCGTAGAGAAGCGTCGACGTCACGTAACCGGCGCGTGATTGCACGAACCCGCGCCAGAACAATTCCTCGGCGGGCCCGATGATGAGCGCGAGGCGCGCCACGAGCTCTTTCTTCGTTCTGAGGGAACGCAATGCGTAGATGTCGCCGATCTCCTCACCACCGCGCGGCATCACCTTCCGCGCGATCGGATCTCCCGCGCGGAAGAGGCCGTAGAGACCTGCGGCCGCGCCGAGCCCGAGGGCCACCTCACGCGGTCCGATGCGCGTGCGACGCGCGTCGCGGTCGGTGGCGAGCGCGAGCGCGCCGAGGGTGAGCCCTGTTGCGGTCATGCGATCCCAGAAGCGCTCGCGCGGGCCGCGGAAGGTCAGGCCGAACGCGGCGAACGCGGCGGCGATGCCGAGCGCAAGGAGCCTCAACGGTCGAGGGGCTCCGCCCCCCGGCCCCCGATCAACGCGTCAAGAGCGCCGCGAGGACCAGCCCGGCGACTAGAAGGAAGCCGAACGCGGCGTGGAGCTGGGCGGTCTCGAGGTCGATCATCGCGATCGCGCGCTGCTGCCCGGTCGCGCCCAGCTCCGACGAGCGGATCTGACGGACGAGCAGCGGCAGCGAGAGCATGGCGAGGAGCGTCCACGTCGGCAGGAGCCCGAACACGACGCCGGCCGACAGCGCGAGATAGGCCCCGACCACGAGCGCCACGTACAGCCAGTGCGCGGCGCCGCGGCCCGCGCGCACCGAGAACGTCGCGGCACCGGCGCGGGCGTCCTCGCTGATGTCCCGCCACTCGTTGCCGTGCAGGATCGCGGCGACGAGCAGACCGACGGGAATGCTCGCGGCGACCGCGCGCAGGTCGAAGAGGCCGCTGACCGCGAAGAACGAGCCGATCACCATGAGCGGCCCCATGAGCAGGAACACGAGCGGGATTCCGACCGGCCCGAACTTGTACTGGAACGGCGGCGCCGTGTAGGTATACCCGCCGACGAGCCCGACGATGCCAAGCGCGACGATCGGCCAGCCGCGCACACTCGTTAGGTAGAGGCCGACGAGCACCGCGACCGCAAACGCGGCGATCGCGAAGCGGTACGCGGCCGGCTCGCTGATTCGTCCCTTGACGATCGCGTGGCTGGCGCGCGGTGAGACGATCGTGTCGACGCCCTTCCGCACGTCGTAGATCTCGTTCGTCACGTTCGTGCCGACGTGCAGCGCCACCGCGCCGACGAGCGTGGCGAGGAACAGCCACGGATCGAACGCGCCTGCGAGGGCCGCAAGCGCCCCACCCGCCGCCACGGGAACGGTGGACGCGGTGAACGAGAACGGCCGCGCGATCTCCCACAGGCCGCCGAGGCGATTTCGCGCATCTTGCGCGAAGGTCTTGCGCTGGGCTTCGAGCGACACGCGCGCCGCCGAGCCGACCTCCGCGGATCCATATAGGACGGCCGCCTCGAGCAGCGCGGTGACCTGTGCCTCCTCTTGGACGACCGGCTGCAGCAAGGGCAGCGACATTCCGGCCTCGTGATACGCGTGCGCGCGTTCGGCGACCTCGCGCCGGGTGCCGCAGAGGATGTAGGCATCCAGGAGCTCGTCGGCGATGAGCGCGCCCGCACCGGTGTAGTCCTCGCCGCGCCACTTGGTCGCGATGCGATCGCGGTTCTCCGGCTCGAAGCCCGCGCGCCGGAGCGTCACATCCGAGAGGATCGACATCATGTAGATCACGAACGGGTCGCGCTTCGCGCGGTTGAGCGCGTCGCGCCGGGTCTCGTCGATGAACGTCAGCAGGTACCCCGCAACGTCGATCGACTGCGGATCGCGGCCGGCGTCCTTCGCTGCACGCCTCATCACACGCAGAAGCTTCTGAAGGCCCGGGATCGACTCCGCGGGACGCGCCAGGTAGCCGTCGCCCTTCTGTCCGGCCACGACCATGATCGGCGAGCGGTAGCCGGCCACATAGATAGGTACGCGGTGCACCGGTGGGAACATCGGCTGGAGGGGCGGCAGGCCCGGCTTTCCCGGCGGTAGGCGCTCGCCTTTCCAGAGCGTATGCAGCGTGTCGATCGTGCCTACGGTGCGCGTGGCGGCGTCGTCAGGCGCGTAGGGGATGCCCATCTGCCCGAGGCGCAGCGGCAGCGCCGAGCCGAGGCCGAGGCGGATGCGCGAGGGCGCCATCTCGTCGAGCGCGGAGACCGTCATCGCGATGAGCACGGGATGGCGCGTGAACGGGTTGAGCGCGCCGAGGCCGACGCCGATCTCCTCCACCTGCGAGGCGACGGCGCTCGCATAGGTGACCGCGTCGCGCTCGAAGTAGCTGTCGTGGAACCACACCGACTCGACCCCGGTTGAGCGCGCGCGCTCCGCCCAGGCGACGCAATCCGAGACCTTGCCGCGCGACGCGAGCCCCAGTCCCACACGCCGAGCGAGCGCCATCAGGAGTTGGCCTTTCCGAGCGCGTCCATCGCCCCCTCGATCCGTTGGAGCGACCGGTCACGACCGAGCACCTCGAGCGATTCGTAGAGCGGCGGCCCGATCGTCCGGCCGGTGATCGCAAGGCGCACCGGCTTGTTGACGTCGCCCTGCTTCCAGTCCATCTCCTCGGCGACCGCCTTGAGCGCAGCCTCGATACGTGTTGCGATGAAAGGCTCGAGGTATCGAAGATGAACGGTCACCTTCGCGAGCGCCTCCACGGTGCCGGCGGGATCCCGCTTGGCCGGGACGAGGTCCTTTGGATCGTAGGTGATGTCATCCGTGAACAGGAAGGCGATCTGATCCTTCGCGTCTTTCAGCGTCTTCATCCGTTCCTGGATGTGCGGGACGATCCTCTTGAGCGTCTCGCGGTCCCAGTCGGCGGGTACGAAGGGCTCGAGCCGACGGACCAGCTCGTCGACCGACAGGCGTCTGATCCATACACCGTTGAAGAAATCCAGGCGCTCCTTGTCCCACTTACCGGGGGAGCTCTGCACCTGCTCGATCTTCCAGAGGCGGGTGAGGTCATCCATCGAAAAGATCTCTTCTTCGGAGCCCGGTGCCCAGCCCACGAGCGCGAGATAGTTGATCAGCGCCTCGGGGAGGTAGGCGTCCTTCCTGAATTCCGCGACCGCCGTGGCGCCATGCCGCTTGCTGAGCTTCTTTCCATCGGGGCCGAGCACCGAGGGGAAGTGCGCCATCGGAGGAATGTCCCAAGAGAACGCGCGATAAATGAGCAGGTGCTTGGGGACGGAGGCGACCCATTCCTCGCCACGCATGATGTGCGTGATGCCCATGACGTGATCGTCGACCACGACCGCGAGGTGGTAGGTCGGGAAACCGTCGGATTTCAGGAGCACCTGGTCCTCGATGGTGTTGACCTGCCACTCGATGTGGCCGTGCACGAGATCCTCGATCGAAAGCGTGCCCTCGTCCGGCACCTTGAGCCGCACGACGTGCGACTCGGCTTTCGCGCGCGCGGTGGCTTCCGCGACGGGGATGTTCCGGCAGTGCCGGTCGTAGCGCGTGAGCTCGTGTCGCGCTTCCTGCTGGCGGCGGAGCTCGGCGAGACGCTCCTTCGAGCAGAAGCAGTAATACGCGGCGCCCTTGGCGACGAGCTCCTGCGCGTGCTTCTGGTAGAGCGGCAGGCGCTCCGACTGGACATATGGTGCGTGCGGACCGCCTTCGCGCGGACCCTCGTCCCAGGTGATCCCAAGCCAGTGCAGCCCCGCGTAGATCGAATCCACCGCGCCCGGGACGAGGCGCTCCTGGTCCGTGTCCTCGATCCGGAGGATGAGTCTGCCACCGCGCTGGCGGGCGAAGAGGTGGTTGTACAGGATCGTGCGCACGCTGCCGATGTGGAGCTCACCGGTGGGAGACGGCGCGAAGCGCAAACGGACGCTCAAATCGAGGTCAGTTTAGGTCGGTATTCTGGATATGCATGGCCATTGGAACGCGCCGCGACAGGCGCGAGAAACAGAAGCGTCAGCGGCAGCGCCAGCAGGGACAGCAGCGGCACCGCTCGCCCGGCGGCATCAGGAATCAGCTCCTCGTAGGCGGAGCGATCATCGGCGCGATCGTGCTGGCAATCCTTGGGCTTCGCGCGGCGGGCGTGTTCGAGCCGCCGGTAAAGCCTCTCGATGTGAACTCGTCCGAGTTCCAGGTGCCTGCCGGAAGCACGATCGGCACGCTTCAACCGGACCAGGGCAACGCGCACATCCCGGTCGGACAGAAGGCGACCTACAACAGCGTGCCACCGACGTCAGGGGAGCACTGGTCGTCGAGCGCGCCCGCGGCTCCGGCGCCGTGGGGAATCAAGGACGCGATGCTGCCGAACGAGGTGACGACCCACAACCTCGAGCACGGCGGCATCGTCATCGCCTATAACAACCTGACGCCAGCCGAGACGGACCAGCTCAAGAGCATCGTCCGCGCGCTGACCGGCGGTACGTACCGGA
>VBDX01000155.1 GCA_005881885.1 Chloroflexota bacterium | reverse complement strand
GGGGACCGCACCCATGTTCTATGCGGCGACGCGCACCACGTTCTCGCCGAACATGGCCCGCGCCGGCGTGAAGCTGAACGTGATCCCCGACAGCGCCGAGATCGACATCGACATCCGCACGCTCGCCGGAGACGACGGCCAGAAGGTGCGCGACATGCTCCGAGACGCGATCGGCGATCTGTGGGACCAGGTTGAGATCGTCGACGAAGGAGACAACCCCGCGAGCGAGTCGCCGCTGCGATCGCCCCTCTGGGACACGCTTACGAAGGTGACGCAGAAGCTCGTGCCCGGATCGGAGACCATTCCGTTCCTGATCGTCGGTGCGACCGACGCGCGGTTCTACCGGCGAAAGGGCGTCACTGCGTACGGGTACGGCCTCATGAGCGAACGCATCTCATTTCGGGAGTTCGCGACAATGTTCCACGGGAATAACGAGCGGATCGATCAGGAGTCGCTGCGTCTCTCGACCGAGCTCTGGGAACGCACTGCGCGGGAGTTCCTCGTGTGATCTCGCGGGAGGTGTGATGTGAGCGAGCAACCCCACTCGGTGTTCCTGCCGGGACTCGGGTTTCGATCGGCTCGCGGGATCGGCCTGGCCGGGCCGGTCACGGTCACTCGCGAGAACGATCAAGGCTTGCGGGTTATGTACTTGGCCTCGACCGACCGCGGCACCGAGCTGGCCTTTGAAGTCCGCGACAAGGACCGCGAAGGCGCATGCATGATCGGGCCGGTCGATAACGCCTGGATGAGGGCGATCGAGGTCCGGCTGCGTGATGGTGCGGGCGAGCTCGTCCCGCGAAGCCAGCGCCTCGGCCAGAGCTTCGGGATGGGCATGCACCAATACGGTTTCTACCGAGCTGACGTTCCATTCGAGCCGTTGCCGCTCGACGCGGAGCGAGTCACGCTTGAGCTCCGCGGGCCGCTCGGCGAGTGGGACGTTGCTCTGGACCTCGTGCCGCTGGCACAGGCAGCCGCGGTGTTCCAAACGCCCGTCGGCGCGGAGCAGGAGCGCCGCGGCATCAGCGTGAAGGTTGTCGGGATGGCGATCACCGATGCCAATACCGTCCTCGAGATCGAAGCGAGCGCCCTGCCGCCGGTCCGCATCCTCGCGGTCGGAGCACGAGTCATCCGTAACGACGACGATCGCTTGGTGCTCATCGACGAGCACGGCCGACGCTTGGAGGAGATCCCGTCCAGCGAGCTCTCTCGGCCTGACCGGGCAGACGGCAGTCACACCGTGGCGATGTTCCCGGCGCTCCCGGACGATGCCCGAACGCTCACCCTCGTCGTGCCCGGCATGGTCATCAAAGAGGGTGACGAAATGTTGGAGCTGGAGCTGCCGGTGACCGAGCCGATGCAGGCACGGTTCGGGCCGTACCCGGTTCGGATCGCGTCCGCGAAGATCTCCGACGACGTCCGGCCGGGGCCCGGCGAACCGCCGCGGCACGGTGTCGAGGTGCGGTTCGGGTCGGCCGGTTGGTACGACGACGGCCGCGTCCTCCATCCCGAACGGATCCGCGTCGGCGAGGTCGAGCGGTCGTGCGGCTGGGGACGCGGGAGAGACCCGGAGTTTCTCACGCTCAACGTGGAGCTTCCGGAGGGCACCTCGGCTCCATCGGTCACGCTCCTTGAGCCGGTCGTGAAAGTCCGTGGACCATGGGAGATCGCCTTCTCGCGACCGTGATCGGCGGCGCTACGTTCAGTCGAGACCGGCGGTACCGCTATCGGCTTTGGCGCCGGTGGGACCGCTCACGGGCGGTCGTCGCGTTCGTGATGCTGAATCCGTCGACCGCCGATGCGATGCACGACGATCCGACGATCCGGCGCTGCGTAGGATTCGCGCGCGCCTGGGGATTCGGCGGTGTGGATGTCGTGAATCTCTTCGCGCTGCGCGCGACCGACACACGGGCGCTGCGCAAAGCAGCGGACCCCATCGGCCCGGCGAACGATCGGCACCTCCGGCGCGCGGTACGGTCGGCGGGGTTGATCGTTCTCGCATGGGGAGCACACGAGATGGCGCGCGACCGCGCCGCGAGAGCGCGACCCCTGTTCAATCGGCCGGGGTCGCGTTGCCTGGGACTGACGCGGTCGGGCGAGCCGCGACATCCGCTGTACCTGCGCCGCGACGCGTCGCCCGTGCCCGTTCGATTCGGCCGACGATCCGCCGCGTGAGGGCATCCATCGCGGCATAACCGGCGCCGATCCCGGTCGGCGGATTGCCGGCGGGGAGCATCAAGACCGGAAGGACCGGCGACCAGCGCCAGATCCCGAGGCCCGTCCCGTAGAGCTCGAGCGCGGTCGTCATGGCGAAGCTCACCGCGTAAAGCAGGGGGTAGCGGCCGCGAACGATGAAGCGAACGAGGATCGCCCAGGTCACGAAGCCGAGCAGGTCCGGGAGCGGATGCGCGACGAGCCCGTAGAGCATCCAGGCGGTCGCGCCGGCTGTGACCGCCACCACGACGGTGCGCGCGTTCCGGTGCAGCCAAGGCAGCGATGCTGCCCGCAAAGCCGAGAGGTAGAAGAGGCCATGGCCCGCCGGGACGTAGAGCGGAAGGTTCTCGAGGCGATATGTGTATGCGCCCCAGATGAGCGAGCCGACACACTCGAGGATCGTTGCGAGGACGACCAGGCCGGCCACTTGGACCCGGATCGCCGGCGGCTGGAGCGCGAGCGCTAAGCCGAGGAACGCCCAGGCAATGAGCGAAAGCGCGGCCTGTTGCGCGGGCGTGCTCGATCGATCCAGCGGCAGCGCGACCGCGACGAACGTGACGAACGAGAGAACCAGCGCGAGCGAGCCGCGCGTCGTCAACGCGGCAGCTTCATTCGACGCGGATCGTCTTGATTCGGTCGCCGATCTTGATCGCACCTACGACATCGATTCCCGAGGTCACCTGGCCAAAGTTGGTGTACTGCGTATTCAGGAAGTCGGAGTCCTTCTTCACGACAAACCACTGTGCATCGTTGTTGATCGCCGGATCCTGCCCGCGAGCAACGCCGACCGCGCCGATCTTGAACGGAAGGTCGTTGTATTCGGACGGCACCTTGCCGCCGCCGGTGCCGGTCCCGAGCGGATCCCCGCCCTGCACCACCCACTCTTCGACCCGATGGAACGTGAGGTTGTCGTAGAAGCCACTGCGCGACTTCTGCGCGAAGCGAGCGACGGTCTGCGGCGCCTTGTCGGGTCGCAGCGTGAATGTGAACGAGCCGCCCTTCGCGAGCTCGACGGTGGCTTTGTTCGCCGGGGCCGCGGGTGAGGGACTCGGACTCGGAGACTTCGTGGCCGTACCTCCCGGCGTCGACGCGCTCGGGCCGCACGCGGCAGCGACGACGGTCGCGGCCGCGGTGCGCAGGAGCGTGCGACGGTTCATCTCGAACGACGATATCGTGACCGTCCCATGTCCACGTATCAGGCCCCGCGCGGGATGCGGGACCTGCTTCCCGAAGAAGCCGCCGCGTTCGACGCATTGCAGGCGGTCATCCAAGCACGCGCGCTTCGCTACGGCTATCCGCGGATCGTTACGCCGATCGTGGAAGATCGCGGCGTGTTCGAGAAGTCGGTGGGCGAGGCGAGCGACATCGTTGGCTACGAGATGTACGACGTGTCGCTACACGGCCAGGCCGGGCTTGTGTTACGTCCGGAAGGTACCGCCGCAGTCACGCGCGCGTTCCTTGAGCACGGACTGCACCGCGCGCCTCGTCCGGTGCGCTTCTTCTATTACGAGCCGATGTTCCGCGGGCAGCGGCCACAGCTCCTGCGCTATCGACAGTTCTGGCAATGGGGACTCGAGTGTTACGGCCCGGAAGAGCCGCTGGCGGATGTCGAAATCGTCGACTTCACCGCGCGTCTGTTCGCGCACGTCGGCCTCCAGAACTATCGGCTCGAGCTGAACACAGTCGGCGACGCGAAATGCCAGCCCAAGATGAGGGAGGCGCTCGCCGCGTACTTCGCAAGCAACCGCGACTCGCTCTCGGACGAATCCAGGGACCGTCTGGGGCGAAACCCGATGCGCATCCTCGACTCGAAGGATCCCAAGGACCGCGCGGTCGTCGCCGCCGCGCCGCAACTGCGCGAGCTCCTTTGCGAAGAGGATCGCGAGCACTTCGACCAGGTCATCGCCGGCGTCGAGCGGCTCGGTCATCCGTACAAGGTTTCGCAGAACGTTGTGCGCGGCCTCGATTACTACACGCGAACTGTCTTCGAATTCATCCTTACGGACCCCGAGTTCACGAAGGCGGGCGATATCGCGGTCGCGGGCGGCGGCCGCTACAACGACCTGGTGCAGACGCTGGGCGGACCGCCGGTCCAGGGCGTGGGCATCGCGGGCGGGGTCGATGTGTTGTACGAGGCGTTGAAGAAGGAAGGCGTACGCATGGGTCGCCCAACGACGCCCGACGTGTACGTCCTCTCGGCCGAGAAGGGTGACGGTGCGGACCGCCTACAGATCGCCGATCCGTTGCGTCAGGAGGGCTTCAACGTGGCCATCGACTACTCGGATCGGCCGCTCGACAAGCAACTCGAGAGCGCGGTGAAGCACGGAGCGAAGGTTGCGGTCATACGTGGCACTCCGGAGGCACGCGGCGGGAACGTCATCGTGCGCGATCTCGTAGCCAAGACACAGCGCATTACGCGGCTTGCCGCGGTCGTCACCGAGGTGGGCCGGCACGTGCCGAAATACGTGACGCCACCCCTGTACACCGGTCCTTCGAACCCCGACGACCACGAACCGGGCGCGGCCGGCGAAGGCCCATACCTGCCGGACGATCGGGACTAGCTGATGCTCCGAACACACACCTGCGGCGAGGCACGCGCATCGCACGCGGGGAAGGAAGTGACGCTCGCCGGCTGGGTCCACACCCGGCGCGACCACGGCGAGCTCACCTTCATCGACCTGCGCGACCGCTACGGGATCACCCAGGTCGTCGCGCACGCGAAGGACAACCCCGCGGCTCACGCGGCGCTGGGCAAGGCGCGCAACGAATGGGTGCTCCGCGTGCGCGGCAGCGTGCGTCCCCGCCCGGAGGGAACGAAGAACCCGAGGCTTCCGACCGGCGAGGTCGAGGTCGTGGCGAACGAGATCGAGGTATTGAACGAGTCGAAGACGCCACCCTTCTATGTCAACGAAGAGACCGAGGTCGAGGAGACGCTGCGGTGGAAGTACCGCTACGTCGACCTGAGGCGGGAGCGCTCGCGGGACCTCATGCGCCTGCGCCACGAGGTCGTCGACTTCATCCGGCGTTTCATGGTCGAACGCGGGTTCTGGGAGGTTGAAACAACGGACCTTATCCGCTCCGACCCGACAGGCGCGCGAGACCTCGTCGTTCCTTCCCGTTACTACCCCGGGAAGTTCTGGGCATTGCCGCAATCGCCGCAGCAGCTCAAGCAGATCCTCATGGTCGGCGGGCTCGATCGCTACTTCCAGATCGCGCGCTGCTTCCGCGACGAGGATCCGCGTGCCGACCGCACGCTCGAGCACAGCCAGCTGGACATCGAGATGAGCTTCGTCGAGAAGCAGGATGTCATGGCTCTCGGCGAGGAGCTCTACACCGCGATCTTCCAGAAGTTCGCTCGCAGGCCGCTGAAGCAGGTGCCCTGGCCGCGTCTCACCTATGAGGAGGCAATGCGCCGTTTTGGCATCGACCGTCCGGACTTGCGGTTCGGAATGGAGCTCGTCGATCTGACCGACGTCTTTCGCTCGAGCGGCTTCAAGGTGTTCCGCGACACCATCGATCAGGAGGGCGTGGTCCGCGCGATGGTCGTCCGGGGCAAGGCGAAGGCGTCGCGCAACGAGATCGACGAGTGGACCGCGATCGCCAAGCGCAAGGGCGCGAAGGGACTCGCGCAGTTCGCGATCACCGGCGACACGACCCAGTCCCAGGTCGCGAAGTTCCTCTCGCCCGAGGAGCTCGCGGGCATCCGCCGCGTGACCGGCGCAAAGGACGGCGACCTCGTGGTCGCTGTCGCGGACGGCTATCTGGTCGCGAGCGAGTCCCTCGGAGTCCTACGCGAGCATCTGGGCCCAGCGCTCGGACTCGCCGACACGAGCGCGCATTACGCGCTCTGGGTCCACGAGTTCCCCCTGGTCCAGCGCACCCCCGAGGGTGGTTGGACGTTCGCGCATAACCCCTTCTGCGGTCCGCTCACGCCACATGACCTCGAGCTTCTAGACACCGAACCCGAGAAGGCCAAGAGCAAGCAGTACGACCTCGTCGTCGATGGGCACGAGCTAGGCGGCGGGAGCATCCGCAACCATCAGCGGGCGGCACAGGAGCGGATCTTCGCGCAAATGGGCGTCTCGAAAGAGGAAGCGCAAGAGCGTTTTGGGGCGCTGCTCGACGCGCTCGACTACGGCGCACCGCCGCACGGCGGCATCGCACCCGGTGTGGATCGCCTGTGCATGACGCTCGGGGGAACGGACAACATCCGCGAGGTGCAGGCGTTCCCGAAGACGCAGACTGGCTACGACCCACTGCTCGATGCGCCCGCGGCCGCGGATCCAAAGCTGCTCGAGGAGCTCGGCCTGCGAGTGGTCGCGAAGCCGCAGAAGTAGAAGCGGGCCTCGGTCTAGCGAACATTCAAGCCCAGGGCACGCGCAGCCCTCGCTTGATCGGTGTCGCGGGTGACGAAGACGACGTCTTCAGCGCCGGCAAGACCAGGGCAGTCCTCGACGCATACCGCAAGATGGATCGCGTCGAGCGGACGCAAGCGATGCTCGAGAACGAAGCGGTAGGCCGTGGGAATGATCACGTCCGCCCGCAGGTCGATGGGGCTGATCGCACCGTCTTCCGCGAGATCGCCCTCGATTCGCCCGAGGAGGTCGCTCGATCGTGCAACCCGACCGGCGGAATAGGCCGAGCGGACCGCGCTCGCGAGCTCGAGGCGGGTGATCTCGCTGGTGACCACTGGCTCGCGCTCTCCCAAGAGCAAGCTGCGCAGTTCGATGTGCTCGTCCTCGTCGGCGAAATAAGCGCGCAGCAACGCACTGCTATCGGCGTACAGGAGACTCATTGCCGTCGGCGATCGTCAGCGAGTGCCTCACTCGCGGCCTTGCCCAGGCCGCGCGTGGTGGCGATCGCCGCGTCGTGCGAGACGAGCCTCCGCGGCCGTGGCACATACGCAAGACGGCCCAGAGCACGTAGGCGGGCGCGCACTAACTGGCGCCCGTCGTGCCTATCCACCGCGCCGCGGAGCAGCTCGCTGACCATCGCATTGACGGACCGTCCCTCGGAAGCGGCGCGTCTCTTCAGCCGGCGGTGGAGGTCCTCGTCGATCCGTGTGATGAGTTGGCGCATGGCACACAAATGATAGCACTGACAACGCGGATGCTATCAACGGTCGTACGAGGGCGATGAGGGCATAGACGGCGGCAGGCCAGCCTAGACTTTCATTCATGGACCGCGTTTATCTGGACCATGCCGCGACGACGCCGGTGGACCCCGAGGTCGCCGAGGCCATGTCCCGCGTGCTGCACGACACACATGGCAATCCCTCGAGCATCTATGCGGAGGGCCGCGCCGCGCGTGCGGCCGTGGACCGCGCGCGCGACGAGGTCGCGGCGGCCATCGAGGCGGAGCCGAGCGAGATCGTCTTCACGAGCGGCGGCACCGAGGCCGACAACCTCGCGCTGCGCGGGGCGCTCAAGGCGCGGCGCGACGAGCGCGACGGGCTGGTCACCACCGCGATCGAGCATCACGCGGTCATCGACACGGCCCGTGACCTCGAGCGATACGCGCACGTCCGGCTCACGGTCGTGGGCGTCGACCGGCAGGGAGTCGTGGACCCCGCCGCGATGCGCGAGGCGATCGACGAGCGCACCTCGCTTGTCTCCGTGATGCACGCGAACAACGAGATTGGGACGATCGAGCCGATCGCCGAGATCGGCGGGATCTGCCGCGACCTGGGGGTGACCTTCCACAGCGACGCGGTCCAGACGGTCGGCGCGCTCGAGGTCGACGTACGAAAGATCCCGATCGACCTGCTGTCGATCAACGCGCACAAGTTCTACGGTCCGAAGGGCGTCGGCGCGCTGTACGTTCGTCGCGGGACGCGGCTCGCGACGATGCAGACCGGCGGCGGTCAGGAGAAGGGCCGACGCACCGGAACCGAAAACGTCGCGGGGATCGTGGGCCTGGGTGTGGCGATGCGCATCGCGCGTGAGCGCCGGGCGACCGAGTCGCCGCGCCAGGCGCGCCTGCGCGACCGGCTCATCTCCCGCGTGCGGACACGGGTTCCCGATGTTGTCTTGAACGGCCATCCGACGGACCGCCTGCCCAACAACGCCTCGTTCTGCGTTCCCGGCACCGATGGCGAGTCGCTCATCGTCGCGCTCGATCTCGAAGGCTTCGCGGTGTCCAGCGGGTCAGCCTGCACATCCGGTGAGACCGAGCCCTCGCACGTTCTCCTCGCGCTCGGACTCGACCGTGAGGTGGCCAAAGGCTCGCTCCGAGTGACGGTCGGACGGTCGACGACCGAAGCGGATGTCGATGCGTTCGTGCGCGCCCTCGAACACATCGTCGCTCGCCTGCGCAATGCCGCCGCGGTCGCGGTGTGATCAAGGGGATCGGGCGGGACGCGAATCCCATCGACGGCGACCTGATCGTCATTGAGGTCGAGATTCGTGATGAGAAGGTCATCACCATCGCCCCTCAAGGTCTCCTCATCGAACGGATGGAATGGGTCGGCGGCAGCGGGCGGCTGGTCCAGTTCGCAACGGGCATCGAGGCCAGAGAGCTCGCTGGCGACACCTTTGGCGGATGCGACACCGCGCGTCGGGCCGCTGGTGTGCTCTGGACCCTCGCGGGCAGACGCTCCATCGACGAGGCGCTTGCGATCAGCGTCCGCGAGGTGATCGCCGCGATGGGCGGGGCCCCCGCGGAAAACGAGCGCTGTGTGCTTACGGTCGTCGGCGCGTTACGGAGCGCGCTCATCGACGCGCACGTTGCCGAGCTTGCCGAGGCGAGCGTCGAGGCCAAGAGGCTGCGAGTCGAGTGAACGGCCGCATCTTCGTCGCGATGAGTGGCGGAGTGGACTCGTCCGTCGCTGCGGCGATCCTTGCCGAGCGGGGCGAGAGCGTCGTCGGTGTCTGGATGCGCCTCGTCCCTACGGGATCGAACGCCGATGCGCCTCGCTGCTGCGGGACAGACGAGGCGGGGGAGGACGCTCGCCGCGCGGCTGCCGCGCTAGGCATCCCGTTCTATGCCCTCGATTACGCGGAGGTGTTCGGGGAGCAGGTCGTGGATCGCTTCGTCAACGCGTATGCCGGCGGCGAGACACCGAATCCCTGCGTCTCGTGTAATCAGCACGTGAAGTTCGACGCGCTCCTGCATGACGTCGTGCGGAAGTTCGGTGGTGACCGCCTCGCGACGGGACACTACGCCCGGGCGACGACAGGCTCGGATGGGCGGCGGCACCTGCTCCGAGCCCGCGACGCGGCGAAGGATCAGTCGTACGCCCTTTACATGTTGGGCCAACGCGAGCTCGGTCGGATCGAATTCCCGATCGGCGAGCTTCGCGACAAGTCCGAGACGCGCGAGATCGCGTCGCGGTTCGGTCTCCCGACCGCCGCGAAAGCCGAGAGCATGGACATCTGCTTCGTGCCGAGCGATTACCGCGAGCTCGTCCGGGTGCGCGCGCCCGAGGCGTTCGTGTCCGGGCCGGTCGAGCGCACTGACGGCACCGTCGTCGGAGCACACGCCGGCATCGGCGGTCTCACGGTCGGACAGCGCTCGGGTGTGGGTGTGGCGACCGGCGAACGCCTCTACGTGCTCCGGCTCGAGCCGGACCGCGGCGCGGTGGTCGTGGGCACAAAAGACGAGATCGCGACGACGCACTACCGCCTGACGGATGTGCGTTTCGTCGCCGGCGAGGCGCCGTCAGCAGAGTTCGCGACGAACGTCGTCCTGCGCTACCGCGGCATCCCACTTGCCGCGACGGTGACCATGCGAGGCAACGAGGCAAGGCTCAACCTGGGTGCGCCGGCGCTTGTCGCGCCAGGTCAGGCCGCGGTGTTCTATGCCGGCGACGAGGTCGTCGGTGGCGGGGTCGTCGCTCGGCCGGCCGGCTAGCAGGTGCGCGCGCTCTGGCGCCTCGCCGCGATCGCGGTGGCCGGCGCAGCGCTCTATTTCGCCGGCATCGTCAACAGCATCATCCTCGAGCACACCGACCGGGGCGGAGTGGGTGTCGTAGTCATCGCGATCGGCGCCGCGATCGTACTCATCATCTTCGCCCTTACGGGGACTGGTCGCGGCGACGCCGCGACGGTGACCAGTCGCCCGTGGTTCGTTCGTGGAGCGTGGGCATTCGTGTGCCTGATGAGCCTCGTCGGCTTGAGCTGGCTCGCCGGCATGCCGCGTCAGCACTCCTTCGATTGGACGCCGTACCACAACGACGCCATCGCTCTGAATGAGTGCGCCGCGCGCCTCGTCCTCCAGGGACAAGACCCATACACCGATCTCGATCTTTTCGGTTGTTACGGTCGCTTAGCAATCGGCGCCGATCGCACGACGCCTCTGCGTCGCGGCCTCTTCGCGAACGACGTGATCTACCCGACCGATGAGGAGCTGGACACGGCGTGGGAGCTGCGCTCGCGCGGGATCGGCTCGAACGAGGAGTTCGTCTGGCGCCCCTCGTACCCGGCCGTCTCGTTCCTATTGCTGCTCCCGGTGATCGCGCTCGGGTGGGACCCTAACTATCTTTACGTCACGTGCCTTCTTGTCGCGATGGCGCTGGTGATCGCGCGGGCTCCGCGCAGCCTGCGACCGTTCTTCCTGACCGGACTGCTCGGCGCCGCGAGCCTCATCGCGTTCACCGTCGGCGGAAGCTCGGATCTCCTCTACGCGCTGCCACTCGCGATCGCGTGGCTGTATCGCGATCGGCGATGGGCCGCGGTCCCGCTCGGGCTCGCGATCGCGACGAAGCAGATCGCCTGGTTCTTTGTTCCGTTCTGGCTTATCGCGGTCGCTACCGAGCGCGGCTGGCGCGCCGCGGCCGGCGACCTCGGGATCGCGCTCGCCGTCTTCGCGATCACGAACCTGCCGTTCTTCGTGCACGACGCGCAGGCGTGGACCCTCGGGATCCTCACCCCGCTTGTGGAGCCGATGTTCCCGCGTGGTTCAGGTCTCATCTTCCTTTTCACCAACGGCGCGTTTCCGCTTCTTCCTTCGATCGTGTACGCGGTCGCCGAAGTGGCCGCCGGCATCGTCTGTCTCGTCGTCGCCTGGCGGTCACGGAGGACCAGCCCGGAGCTCGGGGCGGTGCTCGCCATCGTCCCGCTGTACTTCGCGTGGCGGAGCCTCTTCTCGTACTTCTTCTTGCTGCCGCTCTTCGCCTTCGCCGCGGTCGCGCGCATGCCCCTTGGCGAGCTCGCCGCCGACCGCGCGAAACGCCTCGGCGCGCTCACCATCTTCGCGGCGCCGTCGCGGTCGGCCTGACTTGCCGCCCGCCGTCGTGGTGCTCGGCCTCATCGCGGTGGCTGTCCCGGCCGGGGCGTACGCGGCCTTTGGGAAGCCTCGCTCGCTGGGCAGCGCCTGGCTGCTCGCGGCAGCCGCTGCGGCGTCCGCTCAGGCGCTCGGCGAGCTGGCCGGTGCGACCCTCGGCGTGCTGGGGGACGCCCAACTGCTACTCGCGATCGCCGGGGCCGGGCTCGCGGCAGCCATCGTGGCCATCGCGGAAGGCCCTCCGAAGCGCTAACGTCATACGTCGAAAGACGAGGGGAGATAGAGCATGGGCTTCATCCTCGGCCTGTTGACCGGCGCGGTCGCCGCGCTCCTCTACGCGCCGAAGACGGGCGACATCACGCGTGAGGAGCTGCGCGTCCGCACCGAAGAGCTGAAGCGGCGCGCCGACGACCTGCAGAAGATCGCGCAGAAGCTCGCGGACGACGCCTCGGTGAAGGGCAAGGAGCTCATCGACGAGGCCAAGCGTCAGTGGGATACGACCGCACGAGGAGCAGGACCTCGCGACTCTGGAGGAGGCTCCACCACGAAGTCCTG
This sequence comes from Chloroflexota bacterium, assembly GCA_005881885.1. Taxonomy (GTDB): domain Bacteria; phylum Chloroflexota; class Limnocylindria; order P2-11E; family P2-11E; genus 3-1-20CM-2-70-9. Next base: position 12,709 of record VBDX01000155.1, on the reverse strand, counting down.
ACACGGTCCGGGGGGCTTCGCCCCCCGAGAACCCCCAGTAGACTTTGATGCAGGGGAACGCGGGGAGCCGGGGGCGGCGACCCGCGTTTTCGTTTAGCCGTCGGGGGGCTCTGCCCCCCGGCCCCGAGGAGGGCCGAGATAGACAGCGCGACCATACGGGAGCGATTCATCACCTTCTTCGAGGAGAAGGGCCATACCCGTATGCCCAGCTGGCCGCTCATCCTGAAGGACGATCCGAGCGTCCTCTTCACCAGCGCCGGCATGCAGCCCCTCGTCCCCTACTTCCTCGGGAAGAAGCAGCCGCCGGCCAAGCGGATCGTCGCGGTGCAGAAGGTCTTCCGCGCGACCGACATCGACGAGGTCGGAAGGGATGGCTACCACCAGACCTTCTTCGAGATGCTGGGCAACTTCAGCATCGGCGACTACGGGAAGAAGGAAGCGATCGACTGGGGCTGGGAGCTTCTGACGAAGGTGTTCGGCTTCGACGGGTCCAAGCTCGTCGCCACCGTGCACACGAGCGACGACGAGGCCTACGAGATCTGGACCAAGACGCTCGCTCTCTTGCCGCCCGAGAAGATCTTCCGCCTGGGCGACGAGAGCAACTTCTGGGCTCCCGGGGCGACCGGACTGTGCGGACCGGACAGCGAGGTGTTCATCGACAACGGCCCGCAGCCGGATGTAGCGGAGCACGAATGCAATCCCGGCGAGAACTGCGGCCGGTACCTCGAGATCTGGAACTTCGTCTTTCAGCAGTACGACCGCAAGGCCGACGGCACGCTCGTGCCTCTGCCCAAGAAGAACATCGACACCGGCGCGGGCCTGGAGCGCATCGCGCAGGTGCTGCAGGGCGTTTCCGGCGACACCTATCGGACCGATCTTTTTCAGCCCCTCGTCAAGAGGATCGAATCGCTCTCGGGGAACAAGAAGTACGGAGAGAACACCGCGATCGACTTCTCCATCCGCATCGTTGCCGAGCACTCGCGCGCCGCGGCGTTCCTCATCGCCGATGGGATCTCACCCTCGAACGAGTTCCGCGGCTACGTCCTTCGCCGCCTCATCCGCCGCGCCGCGATGCACGGACGGAGGTTAGGGCTCAAGACCGGCTCGCTGTCGCAGCTGGGGGCCGAGGTCGTGAAGACGATGCAGCGCCACTACCACGAGCTGACCTCGGCGCGCGACCGCATCACACAGGTGATCCTCGAAGAAGAGGAGAAGTTCGAGCGCACGCTCGCGCAAGGACTCACGATGATCAACGAGGCCATCGCCCGAGCCACGGCGCAGGGCCAGCGGTGGATCGACGCGGATACAGCGTTCCGGCTCTCCGACACGTACGGGTTCCCGCTCGAAATGACCAAGGAGATCGCCGAAGGCGCCGGGCTCTCGGTGGACGAGCGCGGCTTCCGCGAGCTGCTCGAGGGGCAACGGAGCCGCAGTCGCGCGACCGCGAAGTTCACGCAAGACGCGATGCGGTTCGGTCAGTTCTACACCGGCCTTCGCGAGGCCGAGAAGCTGCGCAGCGAGTTCACCGGTTACGACGAGCTCGAGACCGACGGGACGATCGTCTCGCTCGTCGTTGGGGGCTCGCGGGTCGACGCCGCCCACGAGGGGACCGACGTCGAGATCGTGCTCGACCGCACTCCTTTCTATCCCGAGGGAGGTGGTCAGGTCGGGGACCGCGGGACGATCACGACCGACGAAGGCCGGGCCCTGGTCGCCGACACGCAGACCGCGGCGCCCGGGGTGATCGTCATGAGCGCGAAGGTCGTAGACGGTGTCTTACGCCTGCGATCGGGCGCGCACGCAGCGGTCGACGAGGAGGCGCGCAGGGACACGATGCGCAACCACACGGCAACGCACCTGCTCCACGCGACGCTCCGCAACCTCTTCGGCGAGGACGTGCATCAGGCGGGATCGCTCGTGCACGCGCCGAATTTGAGATTCGACTTCACCTTCGGCCGCGCGCTGACCGCGGAGGAGCTGCGGCGCGTCGAGGATGAGGTCAACCGTGCGATTCTGACCAACGCCGACGTCCATGCGCGATCGATGCCGCTGCAGGAGGCGCTCGCGAGCGGCGCGATGGCGCTCTTCGGCGAAACCTACGGTGATGTGGTGCGCGTCGTCGAGGCGGGCCCCTCGCGGGAGCTTTGCGGGGGCACGCATTGCCACTGCACCGGTGACATCGGGCTGTTCCTGATCACGAAAGAGGAGTCCATAGGCGCCGGGGTCCGCCGCATCGAAGCGGTGACCGGGCTCGGCGCGCTCCGCGAGGTGCGCGAGATCCGCGACCGCGTCGGCCGTGCGGCGGCGGCCCTGCGCGTCGCCCCGGCGCGCTTGCCCGATGCGGTCGCGCAGCTTCAGGAGTCTCGCGAAAGGCTGGAGAAGGATCTGGCCGCGGTCCAGCGAAGCGGCGTCGACTCGGCCGCGTCGTCGCTTCTCGCGAAAGCCGAGACGCTTGGCGCGGCGAGGATCGTCGCCGCGAACGTCGGCGAGGCCGACATCGAGCAGCTCCGCAAGCTCTCCGACCGCGTCAAGGAAGGCATCGGCACCGGGGTCGTGATCCTCGGCGGAGCCCGCGACGGCAAGGCGACGCTCGTCGTGGCGGTGACGAAGGATCTGGCCGGTGCGGTCGATGCCAGTGTCGTCGTGAAGCGCGTCGAAGGGATCATCGACGGTCGCGGCGGTGGCCGTCCGGAGAGCGCCTCAGCGGGCGGGAAGGCGCCTGCGCGTCTAGGCGAGGCCGTAGAAGCGGCGCGTAGCGTGGTCAAAGAGCGTTTGAACGGTGGCCGTGGCTAGAGAGCGCGTTCGAGACACAGGCGGGCCCCGGGTCGCCGGGGTTGAGCTGGCAGCCGGGCTGGCTCGGGTCATCGTGGCCCGCGCCGAGAGCGGCCGGCTTCGCGTGCTCGGACGAGGTGAGTCCGCGCTCGGTCCCGATGCCATCACCGGGGGGCTGGTCGTGGATCGGCCCGCGGTCACCGCGGCGCTCGCCGCCGCCCTCGCGGCCGCGGAGCGCGGCACACCCACGGAGCGTGCCGTGGTCGCGATCGACGGCGACGACGTCCGCACCTTTCACGTGGCCACGCCTTTCGAGCGCGACGCGTCCGCCACGCCGATCGTGCGCGCTGAGATCGACCGCGCCCTCCGCGAAGCGCGCGACGACGCCGCGAGGACAGCCGAGACCGCGGTGGCCGACGACCCCGCCCTCCGCGGCGTCGCGACCGCGCGCCTCTCCGACGACGTCGCGGGCCTCCTCGTGGATGGGCGCGAGCTCGATTCGGTCGTCGGTTATCACGGCCGGTCGCTCGAGGTGCACACCGACGTGGCGGTCGCGCCGCTCGTGCTCTCCGGAGCTGCGCTCGCGACGATCGCGTCCTCGCGCCGGCGCGCGACCGCCGTGTCCGGGATCTATGCGCTCGCGCGCCTGGTCGCTGAGTCGGGCGTCGCCGATGCCGGGGTCGTGCGGATCGGCGCCGACACGACCGCGGTCGCACGCGTCCGCGAGCGGCGTGTTGTCGGCACGCGTGTCTTCGGTCTCGGTCGCGACGCGTTCGTTTCCCGTGAGGCGAGCCGCGAAGAGGATGCGCGCGTGTGGGCCGAGTGCGTGACGCTCCCCCTCGCGCAACAGGACACGCTCCCCCCCGAGCGATGGCTCTTCGTCGGCGTGCCCGAATCGCTTCTGGTGCTACCCAACGCGCTCTCCGGGATCGTTGGCGAGATCCGCGGCGCGCCGGCGCGCATCGCGCCACTTTCGTCCGGCGTGGTCGGAAGACTGTTCACCGATGTGCCGCTCCACGCAGACGATCTCGTCGCCGCTGGCGCGGCCGCCCTGGGCGCGCAGGTGTACTCATGACGGTGACCGCGGCACCGCCGCGCAGGCTCGTAGTGGACCTCGGTGCCGACGGGACCATCCTCGACGCAGCGTGGCGGCTCGCTGCGGCAGATCCCGGTCAGGACGTGGTGCTGGTCGTACCGGCCGGCGCGCCGCTCACGCGCAACGCCGCATTCCTCGACGTGTTGAACCGGCGCGCGGGTGCCCATCGTCTGGTCATGGTCTCGTCCGACGCACGCGCTCGATCCCTCGCCTCGTCGGTACACCTGCGCGCGTTCGCGAGCCTCGCCGCGTTGGAGCGTCACGAGCTCGATGCGACTGAGCACCTGAGCGATGCACGCCGCGTTGCGCTCGCCACCATAGCCGCCGTCGGCGCCCAGCGCCTCTCGCTTGGGCGAGCACTCGCCGTCTTCATGAGCCTGCTCATGGCCGCCGGGATACTGCTCGCGGTGATCGCGCCGTCGGCCACCGTCGTGCTCCTCGCTAACGCGTCGCCGCTCGGGCCGTCCGAGTACGACCTGCGCGCGGGTCCGAACGGGGACATCAAGGCGACGAGCCAGACCGTGCCGGTGACCGCGAAGACCTCCGTGAAGCCGACCGGCTCCCGCACCGACGACACGAAGGCGCAGGGCGTCGAGCGATTCAGCAACCTCACGACCAACGACATCCTGATCGGGAAAGGGACGGTCGTGCGGACAAATGACGGCGTTCGGTTCCAGACGACCGAAGACAAGACGCTGCCTCGCAGCTTGCTTCAGCCGTTTTTCATCAGCACAGTCAACATCAGCATCCAGGCGGTCGACCCCGGACCGAGCGGAAACGTGCCGCCGCAGAAGGTCAATGTCAGCCCGAGCCCGAACTACACCGTCACTAACCCCGTCGAGACTCTCGGGGGCGACTCGAAGAAGATCCTGATCGTGCAGCAGGCGGACTACGACATCGCCGTCGCGCAGTCCGATCTCGACCTCAAGAAAGCTGGAGACGAGCAGACGAAGGTGTGGCAGAGCCAGGCGTCGAAGGGGTCAGCCGTCTACGGGGCGTTCGTCAAGCGGACCAGCGTCTCGCCGCCCGGCGACGTGGTCGGAAAGGAAGCCAAGGAAGGCACGACGACCTTCGAGATCACGGTGAACGGAACGGCGACCGGCTACACGGTGCTCGACACGGAACCGAAAGCGACCGCGGTGAGCAAGCTCGCGACCGAGATCCAGCCGGGGATGGACCTGGTCCGGGACAACGCGGTCGTGGACGTCGTGATCCCAGCCTCCGTCGCCGAGGACGGCGTGCACTGGAGGGTGCGCGCCCGAGCGCAGCAGTCCACACGCCCGCGGCCGCAGATGACGGCGGCGCTGGCCGGACGCGCGTTCGACGACGTTACGAATATCGCGCACGACTCGGGGTTCGAGCTCGTCCGCATCCAGGCCTGGCCGGCCTGGTGGCCGCGACTCCCGGTGCTCGACTCCCGCATCACGATCGAGGTGACGAGCCGGGTCTCGTCAGGATCCCCTTAGACGTGCGGTATCTCGCGCTCGACGTTGGTGATCGCCGGATCGGGCTCGCCGTCGGGGACGACGCGCACGGCCTGGTCCGTCCCCTGCGGACGCTCGCGCGCCGAAGCAATGCCGTGGACCTTGCAGCGCTTCGGAAGATCGCGCGTGCCGAGGAGGTCGGAGAGATCGTCATCGGTCTGCCCCTGACGCTTCGCGGCGAGGATGGACACCAGGCCATGCGGGTCCGTAGCTTCGCCGCGGCGTGCGAAGCTCTCGGGCTGCCGGTGAAGCTCTACGACGAGCGGCACACGACGAGCGAGGCTGCCCTGCGTGGTGCGCGCGACCTCGACGCGGGCGCCGCCACGGTCCTGCTGGAAGACTTCCTGGCGCAGCGCGCGCGCTGATGCGCGGACGCGGCCCGAAGCGCGCGCCTCAGGCTCGCTCAGCGGGCGGACCGCTGGCGTTCATCCTCGTCATCATCCTCGCGCTCGTGGTGCTGGTCGTGGTCGGCCGGCCGATCGCGGAGGACACACTCGTTGCCCAGGTTGAGGACCACGACACGCTTCTCAAGCAGGACTTCATCCGCGGTCTGGTCGCGGATCGTGTCGGGCCGGAACCCGATCTCGCAAAGGACCCGCGCGCCGAATCGCGGAGCTTCATCATCTCCCGCGGCGAGACTGCCGGGGCGATCGCGCGTCGCCTCGAGAGCGAGGGCTTCATCCGTAACGCGCTCGCGTTCACATACGTCCTGTACGACACGGGCCGTGAGAACTCGCTGCAGTCGGGCACGTACACGATCTCGCCTGCGCTCACGCCCCGCGAGCTCGCGCGTGTCTTCGAGAAGGCTCCCGGTGAGCAGACCGTTCTTCGCATCATCGAGGGATGGCGCCTGAACGAGATCGCGGCCGCGGTGAGCAAGGCGTTCCCCACGATCCCGAAAGATGACTTCATGAAAGCCGCGGTCGTCGGTCAGCGGAAGAACACGGTTCTCGCCGGCCTCGCGCCGGAGACGTCGCTCGAGGGATTCCTCTTCCCGGATACCTATTTTTTCAAGCCCACGGCCACCCCATCCCAGGTTGTGGATACCCTGCTCGATCAGTTCGAGAACCGGGCCGGCCAGGTCCTCCGGCAGGCTGCGGTCAATCGACAAACGACGATCTACGACATCGTGAAGCTCGCCTCGGTCGTGGAGCGGGAGGCCCGCGATCGCGACGAGAGCGCGAAGATCGCAGGCGTCTACACCAATCGTCTGCGGATCGGCATGAAGCTCGACGCCGATCCGACGATCCAGTACGCGATCGGGCAGTGGCGCGAACTCACGCTGGATGATCTGAAGTTCGAGTCACCGTACAACACGTACCAGGTCGCGGGGCTCCCGCCGACGCCGATCTGCAGCCCCGGACAGGCAGCGCTCGAGGGAGCCGCGAAGCCAGCCGACGTGCCATACCTGTACTTCGTCGCGAAGAACGACGGCACCGGCGATCACGCCTTCGCGACGACCCTCGCCGAGCATGAGGCGAACAGGGTCAAATACGGCAATAAGTAATCCGAGATCGGGGGGACGGGGGCCACAGCCCCCCGACTGGTGAGTCAGGTCTGGCTCATCGGCCATCCGGTCGCGCATTCGCTGTCTCCGGCGATGCACAACGCCGCGTTCGCAAAGCTCGGGCTTCCGCACCGCTACAGCGTGCGCGACGTCACCGATGCGCAGCTCGGCGCGACGCTCGAACGTATGCGACGCGCCGATGTGCTGGGCGCGAACGTCACCATCCCGCACAAGGAGGCCGCGCTGCGGCTCGTGGATGAGGCGAGCGACGAAGCGCGCCGCGTCGGTGCGGTGAACACGATCGTCCGCCGCGGGGAGCGGCTGATCGGCGACAACACCGATCGCATCGGGTTCCACCGAGGTCTCGAGAGCGCGGGGATCCTCGAGATCAGCAACGTGGACGTGCTCGTTCTCGGAGCCGGTGGCGCGGCGCGTGCGTGCGTGCTCGATCTCTTGAGCGGCAACGACGTGCTCGTGGCCGGACGGACCATCGAACGCGCGGAACGGTTGGTGGCTTCGATGCCGTCCGAGAAGAGCGGTACGGCGCGCGCCGTGACCTGGGATCACGCTCGCCAGATGACCTGGGTCGACGCCCTGGTGAACGCGACGCCCCTCGGGATGCACGGCGAGGACGCGCTCGAAGGCTTCGCCTTCGACCCGCTGCCCGGGATGATCGCCGACCTCGTGCCGATCTCGGAGGAGACGCCCCTGGTCCGGCGCGCGCGCGAGGCTCAACATGTGCGCGTCATGGATGGCCTGTTGATGCTTCTCCATCAGGCGGCGCGCTCGTTCGAGCTCTGGACGGGCGTGCCCGCGCCGCTCGAAGTCATGCGCGCTGCCCTTCCTCGTCGCGTATGAGGCTCCTGACCGCCGGCGAGTCCCACGGGCCGATGGTCCTCGCCGTCCTGGACGGCGTCCCCGCCGGTCTCGCAGTGTCGCCTGCGGAGATCGATCTCGACCTGCGCCGCCGGCAGCTCGGATACGGCCGTGGCGCGCGGCAGCGCATCGAGCGCGATGCGGTGCGCATCACCGGCGGCGTGCGTCAGGGGCGGACCACTGGCGCGCCGCTCGCGCTCGAGATCGTGAACCGCGACGCGGTGAACTGGGAGCGAGTGATGAGCGTCGAGCCTGTCGCCGAACCACCCGACCCGGTCACGCGCCTCCGTCCGGGTCATGCCGATCTCGCGGGCGCGCTCAAGTTCGGCCACGCCGACGTGCGCGATGTGATCGAGCGGGCGAGCGCGCGCGAGACCGCGGCGCGAGTGGCCGCCGGCGCCATCGCGAAGGTCCTGCTCCGGGTGGTGGGGACGGACGTCGCGAGCGAGACGAAGTCGATCGGCGACGTCGTGAGTGAGCCGCGATTCGACCGCGACGCGGTCGAGGCGAGTGAGGTCCGGAGCGCAGATCCCGAACGGAGCAGTGCGATGATCGCGGCGATCGCGGCGGCGCGCGAGGCGGGAGACACGCTCGGCGGCGTGGTCGCGCTGCGCGCGACCGGCGTCGTTCCCGGCCTCGGGTCGTTCGCCGAGTGGGACCGCCGCCTCGACGGTCGCATCGCGCAGGCGCTCATGTCCATCCAGAGCGCGAAGGGCGTGCAGTTCGCGGACGCGTTCGCGGCCGCGCGCGAGCGTGGCAGCGCCGTGCACGATCCGATCGGCGTGCGCGATGGGGCGTTCGTCAGGGAGCGCAACCGAGCCGGCGGGCTGGAGGGCGGCGTCACGAACGGGCAGGACATCGTCCTCGAGGTCGCGTTCAAGCCCATCTCGACGCTGATGAAGCCACTGCCGTCGGCGGACCTGCGCACCGGAGAGCCCGCGCCGGCGCTCGTCGAGCGCAGCGACGTGTGTGTCGTCCCTGCGGCAGGCGTCGTGGCCGAGGCGATGCTGGCGCTCGTCCTCGCCGACGCGCTCTGCGAGAAGTTCGGGAACGACAACATCGACGATCTCTGCGCGGCGGTCGAGCGTTACCGCCGCCGGCTTGCGCCCATCGACATGCGGGGGCCGGGGGGCAGAGCGCCCCGATAGTGCACCTCTTCCTCGCCGGCCCACCCGGCATCGGCAAGTCGACGCTCGCGCCGGTCCTGGCGCGGCACTTCGGCGCGGCGGTCGTCGAGCTCGATCGCGAGATCGAGCGGCGCGCGCGCAAGACCTGCAAAGCGGTGATCGAAGACGACGGGATGGAGCGGTTTCGGGATCTCGAGTCGAGCGTTCTCACGCGCCTCCAGCCGACGCCGGCATGGGTCGTCGTTGACACGGGCGGCGGAGCGCCGATCCGCGAAGCCAACCGCGCGCGGATGCGCCAGCTCGGGCTCATCGTCGGGCTTCGGGGCTCGCTTGACCGCGTGACCAGTGGCATTGCCGCGACGATGGCGAAGCGGCCGGATCAGCACGTCGCTCCGCGCGACCGCGCACGCTCGGCGCTGAGGGAGCGCGGCGAGGCCTACAACGACGCGGACGTCACGTTCGACGTCGACGGCGCCACGGTGCCGGAGGTGGCTCGCGCGATCGCGGCCTGGCTCGTCTCAGCGCGCGGCGTTCGGATCGATGTCGCGGGGCCGGAGCGACCTTCGCGAGTGCTGATCCGCGCGGGGATCCTCGAACACGTCGGTCCGCATCTGGCGGACCTGGGCTGGCGCGGACGTGTCGCGCTCGTCGACGACGCGCGCACCGCATCCCGCTACGAGACCGCTGTCGTGAGATCGCTCGCGGCGGTCGGCCTCGAGCCGGTGACGCTCCGCGTGCCCGCCGGCGAAGGCGCCAAACGCCTTTCGGTCGCCGCTCGGCTCTGGGACTCCCTCGCGCGCGAGGGCATCGGCCGCGACGGCGGCATCGTCGCGCTCGGTGGCGGAAGCGTCGGCGACGTGGCCGGGTTCGTCGCGGCGTCATATCTGCGCGGGATTCGCGTGGCCCAGATCCCGACGACGCTCCTCGGCATGGCGGACGCGTCCATCGGTGGCAAGACCGCGATCGATATCGCCGCCGGGAAGAATCTGGTGGGTGCTTTCCACTCACCTGACGCGGTATTCGCCGACCTCACTGTGCTCGCAACGTTACCGGCGCGGCAGCTTTCGTCGGGCCTCGCCGAGGTGGTGAAAAGCGCCTTCCTCGCGGACCGCGACTCGGTCGCGCAGCTCGCGCGCGGTCTCGAGAGCGTGCGCGCGGGCGATCTCGGCGCCCTCCTCGCCGCAGTCACGATCGCCGCTGAGGTCAAGGCTGGGATCGTGAGCCGGGACCCGCGCGAGGCCGGGCTTCGCGAGCTCTTGAACTTCGGTCACACCATGGGGCACGCGTACGAGTCCGCGTCGGGGTACCGCGTGACGCATGGCGAGGCCGTCGCCGTGGGTATGGTCTACGCCACAACCCTGGCCGAGCTCATGGGCCTCACGTCGCCCGCGCTTCGGCCGCAGCTCGAGCAGCTGCTCGAGCGCGCCAACCTTCCAACGCGAGCGCGGCTGCCGAGCGCGGTGTGGGGCTTCGTCCTCCGCGACAAGAAAGCGCGCGCTGGGAAGCTGCGCTGGATCCTGCCCCGGCGTATCGGGCGCTTCAGTGAAGTGATTGACATCGACGAGCGGGCCCTGCGCGCGGCCGCGCGCATTGTCGGCGGTCGCGCCGCGTGAAGGTCCTTTTCATCAACGGCCCGAATCTGAACCTGCTCGGCGTACGCCAGCCCGAGGTCTACGGACGGACCACGCTGAAGGAGGTCGAGGCCCGCTGCCGCGAGATCGCCCGCGAGGCCGGCGCCGACCTTGTGGCGTTCCAGTCCAACCACGAGGGCGCGCTCATCGACTTTCTGCAGCAGCATCGCGAGGCCGCAGGTGCCATCATCAACCCGGGCGGGCTCGCGCACACCTCGATCGTGCTGCGCGACGCAGTGGCGGACTGTCCGTTCTCGGTCGTGGAGGTGCACATCAGCGACATCGCCACGCGCGAGGAATTCCGCCGCAGGAGCTTCCTCACTGAGGTGACGGAGCACCAGGTCGTCGGGAAGGGCGTCGCGGGATACGAGGTAGCCCTACGCTGGCTCATCGAGGAGACGAAAAAAGCGTGATATCAACCGGCGAGATCAAGCGCGGGATGACGATCGAGCTCGACGGCAACCTCTATCAGATCGTCGAGTTCCAGCACATCAAGCTCGGCCGGGGCAGCGCGCAAATGCGCATGAAGCTGCGGAACGTGCGGAAGGGCGACCTCATCGAGAAGACCTTCCAGGCCGGCGACCGTTTCCAACGCGCGCGCCTGGATCACCGCAACGTCCAGTTCATGTATCGCGACGGCACGCATTACCACTTCATGGACACGACGACCTACGACCAGCTCGCACTCGACGAAGAGATGCTCGCTGACTCCGTCAACTACCTCACCGATGGGATGACCGTGCTGCTGTCGGAGTACGAGGGTTCGCCCATCGGCGTCGAGCTTCCGGCGTCGGTCGTCCTCAAAGTCACCGACACCGACCTCGGCCTCAAGGGCGACACCGCAACCGGCGCGACCAAGCCCGCGACGGTGGAGACCGGTCTTCGGGTGAACGTGCCGCTCTTCGTCGAGCGTGGCGACAAGATCAAGGTCGACACGCGGACCGGTGAGTATCTCGAGCGCGCCTGACAGCGGGGGGCTCCGCCCCCCGTCCCCCGGGCGGATGTTTCGTGTCGGGCAGGTGGTGACGCGGCTGGCCGCGCACATCCAGTCGGGCGACGAGTTCAAGGATCTCTGGATCGAAGGCGAAGTGGTGCAGGCGCGTGTCTCGCCCGCCGGTCATGTGTATTTCACGTTGCGCGACAACGTCGGGCAGCTCTCCTGTGCGCTGTTCGCGAGCAAGGCCGCCCAGGTTGCGCTCACGCCGCGCGACGGCACCAAGGTGATCGCGCACGGATACGTCGAGCTTTACCCGCGAGATGGCCGCTGCCAGCTGATGGTCGACGACCTTCGACCGGCCGGCGCTGGCGACGCCTACCTGCGCCTCGAGGCGCTCAAGCGGCGCCTCACCGCTGAAGGGCTGTTCGCCATGGAGCGCAAGCGCCGACTGCCGCCGGCCCCGCGCCGCGTCGGCGTGGTCACGAGCTCAGTCGGCGCGGTGTGGCACGACATCCAGACCGTGGTCGGGCGCCGCGATCCGCGGGTCGAGCTGATCCTCGCAGCGGCGCAGGTGCAAGGCATCGGCGCGGTCGAGTCGATGATCAACGCGCTCGACGGCCTCGCCCAGCTCCGTGACCTGGACGTCGTGATCCTCGCGCGTGGAGGCGGCGCCGCGGAAGAGCTGTGGCCGTTCAACGACGAGGCGCTCGTGCGCGCGCTCGCACGATTCCCGCGGCCGGTGTGCTCGGGCGTCGGTCATGAGACGGACATCACCCTCGCCGATCTGGTCGCCGACGTGCGCGCGCCAACCCCTTCGGCGGCCGCCGAGCTTGTGGTGCCGGATTCGGGTGCCACGCAGCAGCGCGCCGAGCGCGCGTGGCGCCGCGTCGCCGGGCGCGTGCGCGAGCGTGTCGAGGCCCGACGACGTCGACTGGAGACCGCCCGCCGGATGCTGGATCGGCGCGCGCCCGCGACACGTATCGCGGTACGCCGGCAACGGCTGGACGAGGCACGTCGCGCCCTCGATCGCGCGATCGCGCGTGCCGTGCCGGTGCGCCGCTCACGCGCCGTTTCGGCGCAGCGGCGGCTCGCCGCGCTCTCACCGCTCGCCGTCCTGGGCCGTGGATACGCGATCGTCGAAGGCGCGGACGGTCATGTGCGCGCCTCGGTCTTCGACCTAGCCGCAGGCGATCACGTCCGGCTGCGTATGCGCGATGGGCGGGCCGGCGCGCTCGTGGAGACTGTCGAGCGAAATGGCTGAGCCCGAAGTCACGCTCGA
>VBDX01000128.1 GCA_005881885.1 Chloroflexota bacterium | reverse complement strand
ATCGCCGAGGCGTTCGGTGTCGAGGACGCGGCGCTGGTGTTCGCCGCGGCCGCGGCGCATGACCCGCAGGCGGAGCGGATCATCGATCGCGCGGAGAAGGCTCTCGGCAATCTCGCCGTCGGTCTCGCGAACGCGATCAGTCCAGCGCTCATCGTCGTCGGTGGATCGATCGCCGAGCACGAGCCCGGTCACACGCTCGAGCCCATGCGCAGGGCAATCACCGCGCGCGCGTTCAAGGTCGCGGCCGCGGCGGTGCGCGTCGTCCCCGCGGCGCTTGGCCGCGATGTCGGCATGCTGGGTGCTGTGATCTACGCGCGCGAGCGGCTCGCCGGCCGCGACGAGTGGTTTCGCTAGGTCCGGACTAGTCTTGAGCGCGATCCAGCGCCGCAGGGGAGGCGAGTCAGTGAGCGCCAAAGTCGCCATCAACGGGTTCGGCCGCATCGGCCGGCTGTTCCTAAAGGCAGTGATCGAGCGTCATCCGGAGGTCGAGGTAGTCGCGCTGAACGACCTGGCCGACCCGAAAATGAACGCCCACCTCTTCAAACACGACTCGAACTACGGGAAGTACCCCGGCGAGGTCGCGGCAACCGCGGACAGCCTCATCGTCGATGGTCGCCGGATCAAGGTCCTTGCGGAGCGGGATCCGGCGAAGCTGCCCTGGAAGGATCTCGGCGTCGACATCGTCATCGAATCCACCGCCTTCTTCACCGATGCCACGAAGGCCAAGGCGCACATCGACGCCGGGGCCAAGTACGTCATCATCTCGGCTCCGGCCAAGAACGAGGACAAGACTGTCGTGCTCGGCGTGAACGAGAAGGAGTTCGATCCTGAGAAACACCACATCATCTCGAACGCCTCGTGCACCACGAACGGCCTGGCGCCGGTCGCGAAGGTGCTGAACGACGAGTTCGGCATCGACAAGGGTTTCCTCACGACGGTCCATTCGAAGACGAATTCGCAGAGGTTGCTCGACACCGTGGCGCCCGATCCACGGGATGCGCGGTCGGCGTCGGAGAACATCGTTCCCAGCGAGACCGGCGCGGCGCGCGCGGTCGCGCTGGTGATCCCGGAGCTCAAGGGCCGCTTCACCGGCATGGCCTTCCGCGTCCCGACGCCGACCGTCTCGGTCGTCGACTTCACAGCGGTGCTGAAGCGCGAGGTCACGAAGGAGCAGGTGAACGCCGCGTTCAAGCGCGCGTCGGAGGGACCGCTCAAGGGGATCATGGACTACACCGAGGAGCCGCTCGTCTCGAGCGACCTGAAGGGCGACGAGCACTCCACGATCGTGAGCGGCATCGACACGATCGCGCTCGGCAATATGGTCAAGATCATCGCCTGGTACGACAACGAGTGGGGTTACGCGTGCCGGCTCGCGGACATTACCTCGTTCGTCGCGTCCAAGATCCGCGAGCCTGTCGCCGCCGGCCGCTAGCCACGGCGTGACCTTCCGCAAGCGCACCGTGGAGGATGTGGATCCTCGCGGGAAGCGCGTGCTCGTGCGCGTCGACTTCAACGTGCCGCTGAACGATGCGGGCGCGGTCGCCGACGACACCCGCATCCGCGCCGCGCTGCCCACGATCCGCGTGCTGCTCAAAGGCGGCGCGGCGATCGGTCTCGTTTCGCATCTCGGCCGGCCGGCCGGACGCGACCCGAAGCTTTCGCTGGCGCCCATCGCGAAGCGGCTCGGCGAGCTGCTCGGGCGCGCCGTCCCGCTCCTTCCCGATTCGGTCGGGCCGGAAATGAAGAAGGCGGTGCGCGCGCTGGCGCCGGGCGGGATCGTCCTCCTCGAGAACGTCCGCTTCCACCCGGAGGAGGAGAAAAACGATCCGGCGTTCGCGCGCGAGCTCGCGGAGGGCTTCGACATCTACGTGAACGACGCCTTTGGCACCGCGCACCGCGCGCACGCGTCGACGGAGGGCGTCGCGCATGTCCTGCCGGCATACGCCGGACTGCTCCTCAAGAAGGAGCTCGAAGCCCTCGGCGGGATCCTCGAGGATCCGGCGAAGCCATTCCTCGCGATCATCGGCGGAGCAAAGGTGAGCACCAAGATGGACGTCCTGCGGTCTCTCGTACCGCGCGTCGACGCGCTCGCGATCGGTGGGGGTATGGCGAACACGTTCCTCCTCGCGCGCGGTCTCTCCGTGGGCCGGTCTCTCGCCGAGCCCGACAGGGTGACCGAGGCGCGCCTGGTGACCGACGACGTCGAAGGCAACGGAAAGGAGCTCCTGCTGCCGGTGGACGTCCTCGCCGCCCCGAGCGCCGATGCCGACGGGGCCGCGGGCGCCGCCGTCTACGAAGTCGACGAGGTGCCCGCGCATCTGGCGATCGTCGACATCGGCCCGCGCACGATCGATCGCTACGCGCAGGTCATCCGACGCGCGAAGACGATCTTCTGGAACGGGCCGGTCGGCGTCTTCGAGGTGCCCGCCTTCGCGAGCGGCACGCGTCAGGTCGCGCGGCTTCTCGCCGAGAGCGGCGCCGTCACCGTCGTTGGCGGCGGCGAATCGGTGCAGGCCGTCGAGGAGGCCGGCCTCGCCGACAAGATGACGCACGTGTCGACAGGCGGCGGCGCGGCGCTCGAGCTGATCGAGGGGAAGACCCTTCCCGGCGTCGCCGCCATCCCGGACCGATGAGCGACACCGCTGTCGCCTCGGTTCAGGCACGCGAGATTCTCGATTCGCGCGGCGATCCGACCCTGTCGGTCGATGTCGAGCTCCGCGGGGGCGCGCGCGCAACGGCGATGGTCCCGTCAGGTGCATCGACGGGCGCGCACGAGGCGGTCGAGCTGCGCGACGGCGACAAGGGGCGCTACCGCGGGAAGGGCGTGCTGAAGGCGATCGCGAACGTCAACGAGGTGATCGCGCGCGAGCTCGCCGGCCGGGACGCATCGGATCAGGCCGTGATCGACGATCACTTGCTCGCGCTCGACGGGACGCCGAACAAGTCCAGGCTCGGCGCGAACGCGATCCTCGGCGTCTCGCTCGCGATCGCGCGCGCGGCCGCCGCCGCCAAGGGCGTTCCTCTCTACCGGTACCTGGGCGGCGCCGACGCGCACGTGCTGCCCGTCCCGCTGATGAACGTCCTGAACGGCGGGAAGCACGCGACGGATTCGGCCGACATGCAGGAATACATGCTCGTGCCGGTCGGCGCGCCGAGCTTCCGCGAGGCGCTCCGCATGGGCGCCGAGGTCTTCCACGCGCTCAAAGCCGTGCTGCACGATCACGGCATGAACACGAGCGTGGGGGACGAGGGCGGCTTCGCGCCGTCGGGCCTCAAAAGCAACGAGCAGCCCATCGAGCTCATCCTCACCGCGATCGAGAAGGCCGGATACCACGCCGGCCGAGACGTCGCGCTCGCGCTTGACCCGGCGTCGACCGAGCTCTTCGCGGGCGGGAAGTACGCGCTGGCGCGAGAGGAGCGATCCCTCGACGCCGCCGGCATGGTCGCGCTCTATCGGAGCTGGGCGGACCGCTATCCGCTCGTCTCGATCGAGGACGGCCTCGCCGAGGACGATTGGCCGGGATGGAAGACGCTCACGACCGAGCTGGGCGACAGGATGCAGCTCGTCGGTGACGATCTCTTCGTCACGAACGTCGAGCGCATCGAGCGGGGCGTCCGCGAGAAGATCGCCAACGCCGTGCTGATCAAGGTGAATCAGATCGGCACCCTCTCCGAGACGATCGCCGCCGTCGAGCTCGCGCGACGCTCCGGCTATGCGTCGGTGATCTCGCATCGCTCGGGCGAGACCGAGGACACGACGATCGCGGACCTTGCGGTCGCGCTCGGCACCGGTCAGATCAAGACCGGCTCGCTCTCACGGAGCGAGCGCAACGCAAAGTACAACCGTCTGCTCCAGATCGAGATCGAGCTCGGAGCGGCCGGGCACTACCCCGGACGCGACGCCTTCCCGCGGTCGAAGCGCTGACCGAAAGAGCCTGCGAAGATACTTGTCTTGACAAATATCTTGCGACCGGACTAGCGTTGCGCCCGTGGCGATGCGGCGGCTCGCCGAGGCACCGAAGCTTGGACCGGAGGACGAAGGTCTGGGCCGTCTCCTGCTCCGGGTTGTGCGTGAAATGCGCACGGCGTTCGACCGCAAGCTCGAGGACGTCGGCCTTACCGCGCAGCAAGCGGAGATCCTCTTCCGATGCAGCCGCGCGGGCGAGCTCACGCCGAAGCAGCTCACGAACCTGCTGAGCACGGACAACGCCGGCGTGACCCGGCTCGTGGATCGCCTCGAGCGGAAGGGCCTCGTGACGCGGCACGCGAGCGCCGCTGACCGGCGCTCGGTGACAGTCCGGCTCACGCGATCGGGGACCGCGCTGGTACCACGCATAGCGCGGCTCGCTCACGCCCAACGGCGCCGCCTGTTCGCCGGTCTCTCCCGGGTCGAGCAGGAGCAGATGCGTGGCCTGCTTCGGCGGATCTTGGACAACGTCGGGCCGGCCGCATGAGCGCCGTCGCGGCGACGTCCGCGTTCATCCGACCGCTCGCCGATCTCAGCGCGGCGGATGTGCCGGTTGCCGGAGGCAAGGGCGCGAACCTGGGCGAGCTCATTCGCGCCGGATTTCCGGTGCCTGACGGATTCGTCATCAGCACCGGCGCCTACGCAGTCGCGGCCGAGGCGGCGGGGGTCGCTCCGGACTCGCCCGCGAGCGCCCGCGTTCGCCTGATCGCATCGCCGGTGCCCGCCGGCATTGCGGAGGCGGTCCGCGAGGCATACCGCGCCCTCGGCTCGCCACCGGTCGCGGTCCGCTCGTCCGCGACCGCCGAGGATCTGCCCGAGGCGAGCTTCGCCGGACAGCAGGACACGATCCTCGGCACGAGCGGCGAGGAGGCGCTGATCGACGCGGTCCGCAGGTGCTGGGCGTCGCTCTGGAATGAGCGTGCGGTCGCATATCGCGAGACACACGGCGTCGACCGGCAGGGACTTCGGCTCGCGGTCGTGGTGCAGCGGATGGTCGACGCCCAGAGCGCGGGCGTCCTCTTCACCGCTGACCCGATCACCGGCCGTCGCCGCCGCGCGGTCATCGACGCGGTGCGCGGGCTGGGGGAGCAGCTCGTCTCCGGCGCGGTGAATCCCGATCACTTCGTCGTCGACCCGCGTTCCGGCACGATCATCGAACGGCGTGGCGATGTGCTGACGGATGAGCACCTTCGCGAGCTCGCGGCGCTCGGCGCGCGCGTGGAGACGCACTACGGCCGGCCCCAGGACATTGAGTGGGCGATCGCGAAAGACGGGAAGCTCTGGCTGGTCCAGTCGCGCGACATCACCACGCTCTATCCGCTGCCCGCGAACGCGCCCGATCCGGACTCTGACCTCCGGGTCTATTTCTCCGCGAACGTCGCGCAAGGAGTCTTGGGGCCGCTCACGCCGATGGGACTCCAGACGTTCAAGCTCATCGGGTCGGCGTTCGCCAAGGTCTTCGGCATGGCGGTCGACGACGCCGCGGCCGGGCCGCCGCTCACGGTGGAGGCCGGGATGCGGCTCTTTATCGACATGACGCCGGTGCTGCGAGACGCGTTCGGGCGCGAGCTGCCCGGACGCGTCATGGGGGCGATGGAGTTCCGGAGCCAGGCGATCTTCGCCAAGCTGCTCGAGGATCCGCGCCTTGCTCCGCGCGGCTCAGCTTCGCGCTCGCGCCTGATCGTGCTGCGCAAGGTGCTTCACACCGGCGCCCCGCAGACCGCGGTGCGCGCGGTGCTGCGGCCGGACGCGATGCGCGTGCGCCTACTCCGAGAGGTCGACTTGGCGATCGCCGCGGTTCGCATCCCCGCGGCGCCGGCCGAGCGTCTCGACGCGTACGAGCGGCTCGTCCTCGAGCTCTTGCCCAGGCTTTTTCCGCGCCTCTTCGGCCTTGTCGCGCCCGGGATGCTGTCGTACGCCCTCGCCGGCCGCCTGCTCGGCCGCCGCGCGCGCCCTGACGAGATGCAGACGGTGCTCCGCGGCCTCGCGCACAACCCCACCACGGAGATGGACCTCGAGCTCTGGCAGGTCGCGCGCCGCGCTCGTGAAGATCCGGCGTCGCGAAGCGCGCTCGCGACGCGCAGCCCGGCGCAGCTCTCGGCGGACTACCGCGCTGGCGCGCTCCCGGAGAACCTTCAACGCGATATGAGCGCGTTCCTCGCGCGCTACGGGCACCGCGCGATCGCCGAGATCGATCTCGGGCTACCGCGCTGGTCGGAGGACCCGGCGCACCTCCTCGGCGCGATCTCGAATTACCAGCGCCTCGACGACGCGGCGCTCGCGCCCGACGCGCAGTTCGCGCGGGGGGCGCGTGAGGCGGAGGCCATGAGCGCGACGCTCGTCTCGCGGGTCCACGGTCCCGGTCGGCTTCTCGTGCGGTTCCTCTTGCGGCGCGTGCGCCTGCTGGGCGGGCTCCGCGAGCAGCCGAAGTTCCAGATCATGCGGATCTTCGCGATCGCCCGCGCGATGATCGCGCCCGTTGGCGCTTCACTCGCCGAGCTCGGGCTGCTGAACGGGGCCGAGGACATCTTCTTCCTCACCTTGCCGGAGGCGCGACGGGCCGTAGCGGGCGAGGATCTAAGAGGGACCGTCGCCGAGCGGCGCGCGACCTACCGTCGCGAGCTCGCGCGCCGTCGCATCCCGCGCGTGCTCCTCTCGGATGGGACCGATGCGGAGACCGTGCTTCCGGCAGCGGCCGACGGCGCGATCCGCGGCACGCCCGCGTCACCGGGTGTGGCGCGGGGCGTCGCCCGCGTCATCCGCTCCCCCGCCGGCGCCCGTCTGGAGCCGGGCGAGGTACTGGTGGCGCCGTCGACGGATCCCGGCTGGACGCCGCTCTTTCTGACGGCGAGCGCCCTCGTCATGGAAATGGGCGGGATGATGTCGCACGGCGCCGTGGTCGCGCGCGAGTACGGGATCCCGGCCGTCGTGGGGGTGCCCGACGCTACCGGCCGGATCGCCTCGGGCGCGCGGGTCGTCGTAGATGGCTCTGCGGGGACGGTCGCAGTCGAGGGCTAACACCTTTGCCGAGCTTGGGCGTGCTCAGCGCCCATCTGCTCTCGCAGGTTCGCGCCGGAAGGTGGTTCCCGGGCTCCGTGAGGATTAGGCCTAGGACGATGGTAAGCATGACCAAGGGTCTGGCCGCATTGGCGCGTTACTGATCGGGCAGCAGGGCTGCTCGAGAAAGCCGGAGCCGCAGGCCGCAGTCACCCACTGACAGGCAAGCGCCGGTATCAACCGCAACGTTTCCCCCACCGAAGGGAAGGGCAAGCACCCCTAAACTCACCCGAACGCAATTACGGGCGGGAGTGAGGAATTGGCAATTCTGGAACGAGCCGCTCCGGCGGCCGCGGCCCCATCCAAGGCGGAAGCGCCGGCTCCGATGGCGCCGGCGACCATGGAAGAGACCGGGCTGACCGGGCAGTTCATCGCCGACCTCGTCCTCAAGATCCTGTACCAGAAGGGCCAGACCACCGCGGCGGACCTCGCCGCCACGATCTGCCTTCCGCTTCCCAAGATCCTCCAGAGCGTCCTCGACTTCCTGAAGAACGAGCACCTCGTCGAGGTGAAGGGCGGCTCCGGGATGGCCGCCGCGACGTACATCTACGTGCTCTCGACGAAAGGCGCCGACCGCGCGCGCGAGGCCCTGACGCAGAACGGCTACGTCGGCGCTGCGCCGGTGACGCTGGGCGCATATGTCAACAGGGTGGGCGCGCAGTCGATCGAGGACATGCAGGTCACGTTCGACGAGATCCGGAAGGCGCTGAGTCACCTCGTCTTGCCAGAGAAGACGCTGCGCCAACTTGGCCCAGCGATCAACAGCGGTCGTTCGATCTTCCTTTTCGGGCCTCCTGGCACCGGGAAGTCCTCCATCGCGGAGACGCTGGCCGGGATGCTGAAGGGCAGCATCGTTCTGCCATACGCGATCCTCGTCGGCCAGCAGCTCATCCGCGTGTACGACCCGTCGCGGCACAAGCCCCTCCTCGCTCTCGACGCCCGTTTCGATCGGCGATGGATCCCGGTCAACCGTCCGTTCGTCGAGGTCGGCGGCGAGCTCACGCTCGAGGACCTCGACCTCACGTTTGACGAGGTCTCGAAGGTCCACGAGGCGCCCTTCCAGATGAAGGCGAGCGGCGGCGTGCTGCTCATCGACGACTTCGGCCGTCAGCGCGCCTCGCCCGAGATGCTCCTCAATCGGTGGATCGTCCCGCTGGACCGCGACGTGGACTTCCTCACGCTCTCGGATGGTCGCAAGATCGAGGTCCCCTTCGACGTGCTGCTTGTCTTCGCGACGAACCGTACGCCCTCATCCCTCGTCGACGAGGCGTTCCTGCGGCGCATCCAATACAAGATCGAGATCAAGCCGCCCACGTACCAGGAGTTCTCCGAGATCCTGCGCCGCGTCTGCGAGAAGCAGAAGATCACTTTCTACCCGAAGGCCGCGGATTGGATCGCGGCGTACTGCCGCGAGCGCAACATCCCGCTCCGCTCGTGCCACCCGAGGGACCTGATGCAGCACCTCTCCGCGGCAGCGCGCTTCCTGCTGAAGCCGGCGGAGCTCACACCCGAGCTCGTCGAGCTCGCCTGCGAGACCTACTTCGTCCCCATCTGAGCGATAGACGAGCGGCGCACGCGCCTGCGGGTGGCACGGCGAGGAGTAGGTCTCTCGCGATGCGCGGGTGCCCCGGGGACCCGCCCCCGCGGCATGAGCGAAGCGAATGACGCGGCCGGCGGGGAGGGTGCGCGAGCGAGAGACCTACCCGAGCCGGGACAGGACCCGCAGGTCGCTATCGCGAGCGTCTAGGTCTTCTTCTTCGCCTTAGAGCTGGCCTTCGCGATGCGACTCCGTCGGCGACGCGCGCTGTTCTTGTGGATCGCGCCGCGCTTGGCCGCGCGGTCGAGCGCGCTGGCGGCCGCCGCGATCACGTCGGCAGCCGCTTCGCCGCCCTTCGCGATGGCCTCGCGTGCCGTGCGCACCGCCGTCCGCGCCGCGGAGCGGCCGATCGTCTTGACGGTGGTGCGGCGCTGCGTCTGCCGGATGCGCTTGAGGGCCGAGCGCTTGCGTTTCTTTGTTGCCATCGGCTGCGCACGATAGCGGATGCCTCAATATCAAGGCGGTGCCGATGTCGGTAGCGCGCGCGTCCGCGATCATGATCGGGACGCTCGTCGCGAGCCGCGTCCTCGGCTGGCTGCGGCTATCGGTGCTCGGTGCGACGTTCGGCGGCTCGCCCGACCTCGATGCGTTCATAGCCGCGTTCAAGATCCCCGACGCGATCTTCGGGCTCCTCGTCGCAGGCGCGCTCGCGTCCGCGTTCATACCGGTCTTCACGGGTTACCTCGCGCGCGAACGCGAAGCCGAGGCCTGGCACGTCGCTTCGAGCGTGCTGAACGCTCTGCTGGTGCTCCTTGTGGCGTTCTCGGCCGTGATGTGGCTGCTCGCTCCCATCGTCGTTCCGACCTTTGTCACGCGGTTCAACGATCCTCGCCAGATCGCCCTCACGGTCGATCTCACTCGGCTGATGCTGCTCTCGCCGATCTTCATGGGTCTCAGCTCATTGACGACCGGCATCCTCAACTCGTATCGCCAGTTCCTATCGGGTGCGACGGCGCCGATTGTCTACAACCTCGTGATCATCCTCTTCACGCTCTTTGGCTGGCCTTTCCTCGGCATTCACGCGGCGGCCCTCGGAGTCGTGGTCGGGGCGCTCGTCATGTGGCTGGTCCAGCTTCCGGAGCTCACGTTCCGCCGAACGCGGTACTCAGCCTCGCTGGATCTCGCGCATCCCGGCGTGCGCGACGTACTTCGCCTCGCGGGCCCGCGGACCCTCGCGCTCGGCGCGGTGCAGATTGTCTTCTTCGTCGACACGTTCCTGGCGTCGGGCATGCCGACCGGCTCCCTCGTCGCGCTGAACTACGCCTTCCAGCTCTTGATGCTGCCGCTCGGCGTCTTCTCGATCGCGATCAGCGCTGCGATCTTCCCAACGCTCTCGCACTTCGCCTCGCTCGGCCAGGTGAACCGGATGCGCGATGCCGTCCAGCAGGGGATCCGCTGGATCCTGTTCCTCACCTTGCCGACGGCCATCTTGATGATCGTCCTCCGCCGTCCGATCGTGAACCTGCTCTTCCAGTACGGGAATTTCGGGCCGGGCGAGCGCGAGCTCACGCAGGCCGCGTTCCTCTTCTATTCGCTCGGCCTCGCCGGGCATGCGCTGATCCAGATCCTCGCCCGTGCCTATTTCGCGGCGCGCGACACCACGACGCCGCTCGCGCTGACGCTCGTCTCGATCGGGCTGAACGTGGTGCTGGACCTCCTCCTCGCACAACCACTGGGCATCAACGGCCTGGCGCTCGCGAACTCGATCGCGACGCTCGTCGAGGCCGCTCTCCTCCTCATGCTCCTCGCGACGAGAGCGCGGCTGCGTCTGGTCGGACTCGGCGTGTCGAGCCTCAAGCAGGTGTCCGCGAGCCTCCTGATGGGCATCGCGATGTTTGGCTTCATACGCCTGACGAACCTGCCGTTCGATCTCCTCGTCGATCCGTCCAAACCGGTGCTGTTCCTTCAGACGCTGCTGGCGGCGACGGTCGGCGGGATGGTTTACCTCGGTGCCGCGTATTTTCTGAAGATAAGCGAGCTCGGCGAAATCATCGCCGTCGTGAAGACGCGACTCCGCCCAGGACCCGCTGCCGCTCCGGGATGACCGATCAGCAGCGGCAGATGAAGTTGCCGTACGCGACGTGCCAGACCAGGTACATCGCGACGCGAAGGATGATCGACGTGAGGAAGCCGTAGCGGCGGAACATGATCGCCTGGGCGAGGTTCATCACGTAATCGCCGGCGAAGTTCAATCCGACCGCGAGCTCGGTCCCGACTCGAAGGTCGGGCAGGTCCTGGGATATGGGTTCGATGAGCGACGTCAGCGCCGCCAGCGCCCAGAAGACCTGCTCCTGCAACCGGCCGCGAAGGGCGAGGTTCGAGATCAGGTACATCACGAGCGGGATCGGGATGAGCCGGTAGAAGACCTCGACGATGATCGCGCCGCCGGGATAGAAGAGCAGCGACCCGGGGAACGGCGCGTTGAACGGGACTCCACCGGGACTCGAGAACGTCGCGGTCCAGTGCAGGAAGATGTCGGCGACCGAGAGGAAGACGCCGATCGCGATCCCGATGAGGCTTGGATAAACGAAGCGCCAGCGCGCGGGCGCGGACGGGGCCCACGCCGCCGGGAACCCGGTGCGATGCGAGAGCCAGACGCCGGCCAGACCCGCGAGGCCGACGATCAGGATCGCGGGCGGCGAGAAGAGCTGGGCGCGTGGGTCGCTCTCGAGCCCCGCGCCGACGAACGTGATGAAGAGGTCGACGATGACGAGGAAGCCGACGAGGATGAGCCAGACCATCGCCGAGACTGCGAAGTCCGACCGTCCTCCGACCGGGGAGCGTGAGATGGCCGGTAGGTTAACGCCCTAGCCTGTCTTGCCATGGCCGACCTCGTGCGCATCCGCAACTTCTGCGTGATCGCGCATGTCGATCACGGCAAGACGACGCTCTCCGACCGGCTTCTCGAAACGACCGGCACCGTGCCGCTCCGGGAGATGCGCGAGCAGCTCCTCGACTCGATGGAGCTGGAGCGCGAGCACGGGATCACGATCAAGGCGCGTGCGGTCCGGATGGCCTGGCGAGATCACGAGCTCAATCTGATCGACACGCCGGGTCACGTTGACTTCACGTACGAGGTGAGCCGCTCGCTCGCGGCATGCGAAGGCGCAGTGCTGCTCGTCGACGCGTCGCAGGGGATCGAGGCCCAGACGCTCGCGAACGCATATCTCGCCGTGGAGCAGGGCCTCGAGGTCATACCCGTCATCAATAAGATCGACCTTCCGAACATCGACCTCGACGTCGTGCGCGAGGAGCTCCGCACGACGCTCGGCTTCCGCGAGGACGAGATCCTGCTCGCCTCGGGGAAGACCGGCGCGGGCGTGGAGGAGCTCCTCGACGCGATCGTCGAGCGCGTCCCCGCGCCGACGGGGGATCCGGACGCCCCGCTGCGCGCGCTCATCTTCGACTCGCACTACGACGCGTACAAAGGCGTCGTCGCGCACATCCGCGTGGTGGACGGCGCGCTCGCCGCAGGCGACCGGATCCGCCTGATGGCCACGGAGCGTGAGAGCGACTTGCTGGAGCTCGGCGTATTCGTTCCGGACGCGCGCCCGATCGAGCGTCTCGTCACCGGCGAGGTGGGTTACGTCGCGACCGGGCTGAAAGCGGTGGCCGATTGCCGCGTCGGAGATACGCTCACGCTCGCGTCGCGACCCGCCGCGGAGCCGCTGCCGGGCTACCGTCCGGCGAAGCCGATGGTCTTCGCGGGCTTCTATCCTTCGAACGCCGAGGACTATCCGGAGCTCAAGGACGCGCTCGAGAAGCTCCGGCTCAACGACGCCTCGCTCCTCTACGAGCCCGAGACCTCGCAGGCTTTGGGCTTCGGTTTCCGTGCCGGTTTCCTCGGCCTGCTGCATCTCGAGATCGTCCAGGAGCGACTCGAGCGCGAGTACGACGTGGGACTCATCGCGACGTCGCCGTCCGTGGAGTACCGCGTGATCACCCAGAAAGGCGCCGAGGTCGCGATCGACAACCCCGCGCTGTTGCCGGATCCGGGCACGATCGTTGAGATCCGCGAGCCGTGGATGAAAGTGACGATCATTGTCCCGACGACGCACGTCGGTCCGGTCATGGAAGTCGCGCAGAACAAGCGCGCCTCGCTTCTGGACATGAGCTATGTCGATCCGACGCGGGCGATGCTCAAATACGAGATGCCGCTCTCGGAATTGATCGTCGACTTCTACGACCAGTTGAA
The DNA here is from genome assembly GCA_005881885.1 of Chloroflexota bacterium. Classification (GTDB taxonomy): domain Bacteria; phylum Chloroflexota; class Limnocylindria; order P2-11E; family P2-11E; genus 3-1-20CM-2-70-9. Next base: position 87,255 of record VBDX01000128.1, on the reverse strand, counting down.
GTCCCGATCGCAGGGCTACGCGTCGCTCGACTACGAGTTCGCCGAGTACCGTGCCGCGGATCTCGTCCGCCTCGACATCCTCGTGTCCGGCAGCCTGGTCGACGCGCTCTCGATCATCACGCATCGGGATCGGGCGCAGCTGTCGGGGCGAGTGCTCGTCTCCAAGCTGCGGGGACTCATCCCCAAGCAGATGTTCGACGTCCGGATCCAGGCGGCGATCGGCGGCAAGGTCATCGCCAGCGAGACGGTGAAGGCGAAGCGCAAGGACGTGCTCGCGAAGTGCTACGGCGGCGACATCACACGCAAGCGCAAGCTCCTCGAAAAGCAAAAAGAAGGCAAGAAGCGGATGAAGATGGTGGGGTCCGTCGAGATCCCCCAGGAGGCCTTTCTCGCGGTGCTGCGGATCGGGGACGAGACATGACCACCAAGAACTCGGGGGCCTCCGCCCCCCGGCCCCCGAAAGTCCAGTTCGAGCATCCGACGCAGCTCGCGGCCACGACCTTCCTTCGGGCGGTCGCGGTCGACGACGCCGCCGCGATCTGGGCGTGCCTCTCGCGCGAGACCCGCGGTCTGCTCGAAGGCCACTACGCGGCGCGCGCCGCGGTCGCTCTTCACCGCGCCGCGGGGGTCGCCCCCTCGGGCGAGGACGCGCGGCTCGCTCTGGTCGTCGCGCCGCTGCGCGACTCCATCGTCGGAGCGCTCGGCGGCGCGGAAACGCTGGGGGGTTTTGGCATCTCCGGCGCCCGGATCGTCGATCGCGCCACCGCGTACGTCCTGCTCCTGCCCGACTTCGGCGAAGAGCGGATCGTCACGGAGATCGACTGGAGGCCCACCCACCTCCTGGCCTTCGTGCACGAGTCACGTGAGTGGCTCGTGGACCTTGGCCGGACCGCCGAGCTCTCGGTCGACGCGGGCTTGCCGGATCCGCTCGGGGCGATACGCAGATGACTCGCGGCATCGGTCTGTATGTCCACATCCCGTTCTGCGCCTCGCGGTGCCCGTACTGCGACTTCGCGACAGCGCCGGCGAGGACGACGCTTCGCGTGGCGTACCTGGAGGCCCTTCGCGAGGAGATCGCCCGCGAGGGGCGGGCGCTCGGTCGGCCGCGGATCCGCACGCTGTACGTCGGCGGAGGGACGCCGAGTCTCCTCGACCCGAGCGAGATCGAGTTACTCGCCGGGGCGCTGCGCGAAGCTTTCGACGTGCGCCCGCGCGAGGCGACTATCGAGGTCAATCCGGCGACCCTCGATCGCGTGCGGCTTGACGCCTGGCTGGCGCTCGGCATCACGCGGATGTCGCTCGGCGCACAGAGCTTCGACGCGCGCGGACTGCGGGCGCTCGGCCGGACGCACCAGCCACAGGACAGCACCGCGGCGCTCGTGGCGGCCCGCGACGCCGGTCTCGACACCAATCTCGACCTGATCTTCGGCTGGCCGGGGCAGACCGTCGCCGACTGGCAGCGCGATCTCGAAATGGCGGTCGCGCTCGCGCCCGATCACGTCTCGTGCTATCCGCTCGAGCTGCGTCTCGACCCGGAAGCCTCGGTCGCGAACTGGCCCGGGGGCGGCTGGCCGGTGCTCGAGCGCTGGCGCCAGCGGACCGCGGCGGCCCAGCCCGACGACGCCGGTGTCGCGCGGTTGTACCGCCTGGCCGAAGGCGTGCTGGCACGCAGCGGGTACCGCCATTACGAGATCGCGAACTGGGCCAGGCCGCGCAAGCGCTCGCTGCACAACCTCGGCTACTGGCGTGACCGGGACTGGCTCGGTGTCGGCGCGGGCGCGCACACCCACCTTGGAGGCGTCCGATCGGCCAACCCGGTCGAGCTGCGCACGTACATCGCGCACGCCCGAAGCGGGTCTGCGCGGTCTGCCGACCTCGAGTCGGATCCGCGAGCCGAGGCTGCGATGCTCGCCTTACGGCTTGATACCGGCCTTGATCTACGCCGTTACAGGATCCGCTTCGGGGATGAGGCCGTAACGAGAGTGCGGTTTGCGCTGGCTGAGGTGTCGCGCGCGCGGCTTGTGCGCTGGTCAGGCGACCGTGCGTCGCTTACGGCGCGCGGACGGCTGCTGGCGAGCGAGGTTTTCGTCCGCCTCCTGCCCTAAGGGCACCAGCTCCAGATGTAGTTGACGTCGTTCGGCCCCGGCGCGGTATGCGCAACGCACGGCGTGGGCAGCGCTTGGTGCCCGATGCGGGGATCGCGCACATCCGCGGCGCGCACGAATCCCACGACGAGCGCCAGGCAGAGGCCGAGGGCGACGAGCCAGGTCGGCGGTTCCCACGGACGCCATTCACCCGAGGTAGCGTCCTGCTGTTCGACGATCTCCACGTGACCCATACAAGCTGGGACCGAGATGAGTTCCCGTGCTTGCGATTGCGCGCCGAATTCGATATGCCATCACCACACGACCGTTGCCGATCATTTCGGGGAGGAACCATGACGCAGGAAGACCAAGGCACCGATTGGTCCGCGCAGAAGGAACCCGGTTCCGTCTGGCCCACGCCGCTGCCCACGAGCCCGACCCCGCCTCCGCCGTCGCCGATGAGTGGCTCGTCGTCGAGCATGGGCGGCGGACGGAAGAGGACCACGCGCCGCCGCACCACTGCCAAGAAGGCCACGAGCGGACGCAAGACGACCACGAAGCGGTCCACCGGCCGCCGCAAGGCCACCGCCAAGCGCACCACCGCCAAGCGGAGCACCGCCAAGCGCGGCCGCAAGACGACCACGCGCCGCAAGACCACGGCGCGCCGCAAGACGACCGGCCGCCGCAGCACCGCGAAGCGCACGACACGACGCAGCGCGACCAGGAAAAAGCGCCGCTAGGCGAACAACGAGCGAGGGGGCAGGGGTAGGGGCCCACGGGGCAGGGGCCCCCGGACGCGAAGCGGAGCGCGAAGCGACGCCCCCTCGCCTCTAGTTGCGCCTGCCTCGGCCCATCCCGGGCTTGCGCCCGTGGTTGGCCTTCTTGCTGCGCCACCCGAGCTTGCCCTTTGTCTTCTGTTTCTTCTGGCCTTTGCCCATGGCTACGCGCGCCCTCCGGTGAAGAGATGGAGCTGCAGCGCGCGCGTCGGCGGCGCGATGAGCTCGGTCACAAGCCATTGTGCGACCGTCGAGGCTTCCGCGTTATCGGGAAGGCCGACGCGAGCGCGCGCCGTGCCGAGGTGCCGCTTCGCGGTGCGCGCGTCGATACCCAGCGTGCGCGCGGTCTCGGCGAGCGAGCGCTCGAGCACGTCGCGCAGGATGAACGCGCCGAGATCGGGTCCCCGGAGCGCGTAGCGTCCGACCAGGTCGCGCAGCCCGGCGCCGAAGAGCCTGCCGCTCGCGACGGCTTCCTTCAACGCCACGGCGGCCTCGCCGTCGAGATCCGCGATCCGGAGGAGGGCGGCCACCTCCGCGCCGGGAAGCTCGCGAGCGTGCCCGAGGCTCGCGATGAAACGCTGGACGACGACATCGTCGGCGACGACAGTGCGGATCCTCTCCTCTGGTGTGGTCGCGATCCGCCCGAGCGCGCTCTGTAACTGCTTGCGCAACCCGTCGAGGTCGGCGAACCGGACGATTTCGACCACCGCGGGATTCCCGAGGAGCAACCGCGAGATGGGGCGGTCCCGCTCGGCGACGACGATCACCGGCACGCCGTGCTCGCGCGCGAGCTCGACCTCGATACCGACGCCGAACGACGGTATCCCGGCGTATGCGATCAGGACGGCGGCGCCCGTAACGTGTGCGCGATCGATCTCATAGACCGCTCGTGGGTCGAGGTGAGCGGCCGCCATCGGATCGGTGACGCGATGGGGGAGATATGCGCGAAGACGCGCGGCCTCGGCGATCTCCGCAAGCAGCTCGTAGAAGAGCTTCGTACGCGGCGCGTCGTCGAGCGCGGTCAACGCGCCGGATACATACGCCTCGCCGATGGTGACCGCCGTTCGCTCGTTCGCCTCGTCCATGGGGCGCTCATGATGGTGGGGACGTCAAGTTCGGACCATAGAATCGCCCGATGCCTGAGCAGCAGGTGGCCGAGTACCTTCGCCGGCTGCCGCTCTTCTCGCGACTCCCCGACGGCGAGCTCGCCGAGCTCGGCGACCGCGTCCGGACCAAGCAGTACCGGCGCGGCGAGACGATCTTTCGCAAGGACGATCCCGGCACCCACCTGTACATGGTCCTGGACGGCGCCGTGAAGATCGCGCTCCCCGGCGAGTTCGGTCAAGAGGCGCTTGTGGCGATCATGCGTCCCGGGGAGTTCTTTGGGGAGCTCGCGCTGTTCGACCGGAGTCCCCGCTCGGCGAGCGCGACCGCCCTCGAGGAGACGCGCGCCGCGCTCCTCGCAGGGGACGACTTTCTGGCCTACCTGGAATCGCATCCGGCCTCGTTCCGGGTCGTTCTCGAGACGCTCGCGCGGACGATCCGACGCCTCTCCGACCGCGTCGAGGACCTGATCTTTCTCGACGTGCCGAGCCGTGTCGCGAAATACCTGCTGGACCTCGCACGGTCGACCGGAGGAGACGGCAACGAGCTCACGCTGACGCAAGACGAGCTCGCGGCGTTCATCGGCGCGTCTCGCGTCTCCGTGAACCGCGTTCTTGGCGATCTCGAGCGCCGCGAGATCATCGCGATCCGCCGGCGCCGGATCGCGATCAAAGATGCCGACCGCCTCCAGAAGGAGATCCGGTTCTAGTGGCCACCAATCGCAAGCGGCCGCTGGTCTTGGTCGTCGAGGACGACCCGGCGCTGGGCGACGTGATCATGACGGCACTGAAGGACGAAGGGCTGGATGCGAAGCTCGCGCACGACGGCGACGAGGCCATGCGCGACGTCGACGACCTGAGTCCGTCGTGCATGGTCCTCGACCTGATGATGCCCAAGCGGGACGGCTTCTCGGTACTGCGCGAGCTCCGTGCCGATGGCCGCATCGCCCGGATACCGGTGGTGGTCGTGACCGCGATTTTCGGCCTTTCCGAGCGTCTGTACGCGACCGAGCTTGGCGCGGCTGACTACGTGACCAAGCCGTTCGATCTGGACGATCTGGTCTCGCGCGTGCGGGCCCTGCTGTCGCCGACCGCCGCTTAGGGTCGCGCTCGGCGAGGCCCTTCCTTGCGACGGCAGACGCCTGACCGAGTTGAGTGCTAGGCGGCTCGAGGAATGTCGCTCGTGCAATGCGGACAGCGTGTTGCCGCCATCGGGAGGTCATCCGCGGCGCAGCGCGGGCAGACCTTCGTCGGAACAGTCTTCACGAACGTGCGAGCGATCAGGAAGACGACCAGTGCCACGATGATGAACGTGATCACGGTGTTGATGAACACGCCGTAGTTGAGCGTCGCCAAGCCCCCGTCCTGCGCCGCCTTCAGGCTTGCGGGGTGCTTGCCCGAGAGGTCGATGAAGAGGTTGTTGAAGTCCACCCCACCGAGCAGCAGCCCGACCGGCGGCATGATGATGTCTTTGACGAGCGAGTTGACGACCGCCGCCAACGCGACGCCGATGATGAACGCGAGAGCCAGCGCGAGAACGTTCGCCTTGAGCAGCCACGCCTTGAATTCGGATAACACTAAAAAGGCCCTCCTGCGTGCCGGATGAATCCCTCGTAGCCGCAGAGGGCGTGCCAGCCTTCTTGCTCCCCGCACGCGCAGGCCCGCTCTTGACGCGGCCGAAGGGCCCCTGATAGGCTTTTAGCACTCTCGACGGGAGAGTGCTAATTGTCGAAGAAACCCGATTCTGTGGTCTTTCCGGAGCTTGACCAGCGTGCGCGGGACCTGCTCGCGGCAGTCATTCGCGAGCACATCGCGACGGCCGAGCCGGTGGCGTCTGCCCAGCTGGTACGGACATACCACCTGGACGTCTCACCGGCGACGGTGCGGAACGAGCTCGCCGATCTCGAGGAGCTGGGCCTTTTGACCCACCCGCACACCTCGGCGGGACGGGTCCCGACCGATCTCGGCTACCGCTACTTCATCGAGAGCCTCATGCCGATGTCGGGGCTGCGTGCGGAGGAACAAGTCACCGTGTCCCATCAGTTCCAGCAGGCCCTCACCGACACGGGAGCGTGGCTGCGCGTGGCGGCGTCGAGCCTTGCCCGGCTAACCGCCGAGGCGTCCCTGGTCACGCCGCCGGCCGCGAAGCGAGCGACGCTGAAACACCTCGAAGTGGTGCCGATCCATGAGCGCCGCGTGCTACTCGTGGCGGTCCTCGATGGTGGCGCTGTGCGCCAGCAGGTCCTCGAGCTGGGGACGCCGACGACCCCAGAGCACCTCCACGCGCTATCGGCACGCCTCACGGACTCGCTGGCGAGCGCGAACGCCGCGGCGATGCAACAGTGCGTCGAGAGCGAGAAGGGCGCAGACGCGGATGTGGTCCGTGCTCTCATCCGCATCCTCGAAGAGCACGACGCCTTCCGCGCGCGCGAGCTCTACGTGGACGGATTCCAGAACATCCTTGCCCAGCCCGAGTTCGCCCAGGGCGATCGCGGCCGCGAGATGCTCAGCCTCTTCGAGGATCACACGCGTCTGGCCGAGATCCTGCCGCTCGACCTTGGTGCAGGGGAGGTCCACATCACGATCGGCCGCGAGCACCGGCACGAGTCGCTTCGCGGTTGCAGCCTGGTCGTCGGCCGCTATGGAGCCGACGCGGATGTGATCGGGTTCGTTGGGGTTGTCGGGCCGACGCGGATGGACTACGCGCGGTCGATCGGCGCGGTCCGCTATGTGGGGTCGCTCATGAGCGACCTCGTGCGAGTCATGGAGGGTCAGTGATGGACGACAAGGTGCGTCGCGCCGAGGAGCTGCTCGAGCAGCGCAAGCGCGACCGCGGTGGTAACGGGCATACGGACCTCGCGGAGGAACAGGAGATGAACGCCGCGCACGCGGCTCGCCAGGCGGAGCCTTCGAGCTCCGACCAGAAAGCTGAAGAGCTTACGAACGATCTCAAGCGGATGGCCGCGGACTTCGCCAACTACCGCAAGCGGAACGAGGCCGAGCGCGCGGAGTTTGCGAAGTTCGCGAAGTCCGATCTGATCGCGAAGCTCCTCGACGTGCTCGACGGGTACGACCGCGCCCTCGCCACGATCCCGGACGAGCTCAAGGGGACCGCGTGGGTCGAGGGCATGTGGCTCATCGAACGGAAGCTTCGCGCCATCCTCGAGGCCGAGGGGCTCGAGGGCATCGACTCCATCGGGCAGCCGTTCGACCCGTACAAGCACGAAGCGGTCGCGCATGTCCCGTCCGACAAGCCGGAGGGGACGGTCATCCAGGAGCATCAGAAGGCATATCGACTCCACGACCGGGTCATCCGTCCCGCTTTGGTGACGGTGTCGAGCGGGAGCGAAGGCAAGGAGAAGAACTGACATGGCAAAAGTCATCGGCATCGACCTCGGAACCACCAACTCGGCCGCCGCCTACATGGAAGGTGGCGAGCCGACGATCATCCCGAACGCGGAGGGCGGACGGATCACGCCGTCCGTCGTGGCGTTCACCAAGACCGGGGAGCGCCTCGTCGGCCAGCTCGCGAAACGGCAGGCGATCACGAACCCCGAGAACACGATCTACTCGGTCAAGCGCCTCATGGGACGGAGGTTCTCCGATCCCGAGGTCCAGCGCACCATGAAGATGGTCCCGTACAAGATCGAGCAGGCGTCGAACGGCGGTCTCGAGATCGTCCTCGGTAACGGCAAGAAGCTCACCCCGCCGGAGGTCTCGGCGATGATCCTCCAGAAGCTCAAGACCGATTCGGAGGCCTACCTCGGCGACAAGGTGACGCAGGCGGTCATCACCGTTCCGGCGTACTTCGACGACCAGCAGCGACAAGCCACCAAGGATGCGGGCCAGATCGCCGGACTCGAGGTCCTCCGAATCATCAACGAGCCCACGGCGGCCTCTCTCGCGTACGGGCTCGACAAGAAGAAGGACGAGATCATCGCGGTCTACGACCTGGGCGGCGGCACGTTCGACATCTCGGTGCTGCAGCTCGGCGAAGGGGTCTTCGAGGTAAAGGCCACCAACGGTGACACGCACCTTGGCGGCGACGACTTCGACCAGCGGGTCATCGATTGGCTCGTTGAAGAGTTCAAGAAGGACCAGGGCATCGACCTGCGATCCGACCGGCAGGCGCTGCAGCGGCTCAAGGAGGCTGCGGAGAAGGCCAAGATCGAGCTCTCCTCGACGCAGCAGTCGGAGGTCAACCTTCCGTTCATCACCGCGGACCAGTCGGGTCCGAAGCACCTCGTCATGACGCTCACGCGGAGCAAGCTCGAGCAGCTCGTCGGGGATCTGGTCGAAAAGACCATCCCGTCGGTGAAGCAGGCGCTCAAGGACGCAGGCGTGAACCCCGACCAGATCGACGAGGTGGTACTCGTCGGCGGCCAAACGCGGATGCCGCTCGTCATCGAGACCGTCAAGAAGCTCTTCAACGGAAAGCAACCGAACCAGAGCGTCAACCCGGACGAGGTCGTCGCCATCGGCGCGGCGATCCAGGCCGGCGTGCTCAAGGGCGAGGTCAAGGACGTCCTTCTGCTGGACGTCACGCCGCTCTCGCTCGGGATCGAGACCCTCGGTGGCGTTGCCACCAAGCTGATCGAGCGGAACACGACCATCCCGACGTCCAAGTCGCAGATCTTCACGACCGCCTCGGATGCGCAGACGCAGGTGGAGATCCACGTGACGCAGGGCGAGCGGGAGCTCGCCGCGGACAACAAGAGCCTCGCGCGGTTCATCCTCGATGGCATCGCGCCCGCACCCCGCGGGATCCCGCAGATCGAGGTGACGTTCGACATCGATGCGAACGGCATCGTGAACGTCAAGGCGCGCGACAAGGCGACCGGCCGCGAGCAGCACGTCACCATCACGGCGTCGAGCGGCCTCTCCAAGGACGAGGTCCAGCGACTGGTGAAGGACGCCGAGGCGCACGCGGAGGAGGACCGGCGCAACCGCGAGAAGATCGAGGCGCGCAACCAGGGCGACACGATGGCCTACTCCATCGAGAAGACCCTCAAGGACCTTGGCGACAAGGTCCCCGCGGACACGAAGAAGGACGTCGAGGAGAAGCTCGCGGCGCTACGCGATGCCCTCAAGACGGACGACGTCGAGCGGATCAAGTCCGCGACTGAGGCACTACGGGCAGCCTCGACGAAGATCGGCGAGGTCATGTACCAGCAGGAGCAGACCAAGCAACAGGCCGAGCCGCAGGGTCAGCCCGGGGCCGAGCAGCCCGAAGGCGAGCCCGCCGGAGCCGGCGCGAAGAAGGACGGCGACACCATCGAGGGCGAGTTCAAAGAGCAGTCCTAGCAAACCCAGCATCGAAAGCGCAGGATGCGACGGCGCGGCGAAAGTCGCGCCGTCGCTTCTTGTTTGGGGGAGGTGCGCTGTGCCGTACGAAGCAGAGCCCATCGATGAGATCGACCCGGTATGCGAGATGGAGGTCGATCCCGAGCAGGCCCACGATCTCGGCCTCGAGACCGAGCATGGGGGAATTCGCTACGTCTTCTGCAGCAAGGCCTGCCGCTCCGCCTTTATCGCGGAACCTGCGCGCTACGCGCGGATCGAGGAGCAACCGACGATCTAGGCGCTATTCGCTCCACTCCCACTCGCTCGGCCCGGGATCCCACCCGTAGTAGCCGAAGGTCTTCGTGATCCGCATGAGCGCGACGCCGTGTCCGCCGTTCGGATCCGTCAGCCAGACCTCGAGCGGCGCGTCGGGGATGGAGCGTATGTCGGTGGCCACCACGGTCTTGCGGCGTAGCACCAGGAGCTTCGTGCCATCGCGGGACGGCCGCGCTCCCTCCTCGACGTAGCCCGGCTCATGCGCGAGAGGACGGAGCTTGCTCGTCACCACGTCATACACGGCTATCCGCCGATCCCCGACGCCTTGACCGGCGAATACGGGGAGCGGATCGTAGTCGCCCGCCCGCCCGCTCGCGTAGTAGAGCATGACGCCGTCAGCACTCCACGCGGGGGCGAAACTCGAAATGCCAGAAGGGGTCACGTCGCGAATCTCATTCTCCGGTGACCACAATCTGAGCGTCTTGTCTTTCCAGACATCCCTCCCGAGGCCGGCGACGAAGGCGAACGTGTGCGGCGGCGTCCAGGCTGTGGTGCCGTTCAGGAGCGTCCGCCCGAGATCGTACCGATGGCCGGTCGTCGCCTCGATCACCAGGAGCGGCCGGCCGTCGAGATCGACCGAGCCGCTGTAGGAATCGACCTCCCAGAGCGCGACGTATCGGCCATCGGGCGACCAGCCCGACCAGTAGAAGAGCTCGGGAGCCCGGTAGACGACGCGCTCCGGGCCGCCGGCTGCATCGCGAATCGCTAGCGCGTTGGAGATCGCGAATCCGCCCGGTGTCCGTGTTTGGCGCTCGACCGCGACGAGCGTCCCTACGGGTGCCGGATGCTCTAGCGGCTCGTCGACCGCGGCGACTTGCTCGAGCGCCCCGCGCACGCCGTCGTAGCGCCATCGCCCTGCCCTGGAGGTGAAGGTTCCTGCCTCGGGCACCGCGCGCAAGAGGACCGGCGGATCGCCGTGGTATGGCGCCGGACGGCTCAGTCTCACCGCTTGCGATGCGGCGGGCGCGCTGCGCGGCGCCACCGCCGATGCCTGCGCGGACGGAGGTGCGGGCGTTGTCTCCGCGGACGTCGGTGCGCACGAGGTCCCGAGGAGGACCAGCACGCCCGTGACGATCGCGAACCGCATGAGGAGAGCATCGCTCGTTGGGGTCGTCGGGGCATCCGAGTTGCGGTGCCGAACTCGTACGCGGCTAGCCGGGCGTCACCATCACCACGCCGACCATCCCGTAGGCCTCGTGCTGCGGGAAGTGGCAAATGAACGTGAGCGCCCCTGGCTTGTCGAACGTCAGCGTCGTCGTCTTCGTGGCGAATGGGGGCAACGAGACCTCGTTGGGACGATCGCCGTGCACCGCCTCGGTACCGGTGCGATGGCGTGCGTGGAACGCCTCGTCGCCGATGAGCCACTCGTGCTCGATGGGATCGTCGTTGACCAGCGTGAACGTCACCGGCACGCCCATCGGCACTTCGATCTTTGTCTGGTCGAAGCGCGAGTAGTGGATGCGGATGCCGATGTTTGTGGGGAGCGCTGCGTTGGCCGGCGCGCAGGCGCCCGCCGCGAGTGCGGCGAGCGCCAGCGCGACGAAAGTGCGAAGGATCACGCCGAGACCGTCTGCGACCGGCGCAAGAGAACGATGGCGCCGAGCGCGGCGAGTGCGATGCCGACGAGCGCGACCGTGTCCGCGTTGGGCTTCGAAGGAGCCGGCGCGCTTGCGGGCGCTTCAAGTCCCGCGGCGACGCGCGATGGGCTCGCGCCCTTGACATCGACCGCGAGGTCATACGTGAGCTGGCTCGCCGACGCCTCGATCGCGACCTTCGTGAGCCACCCGGACTGCGGGATCCAGTCCATGCCTTTGTCCGAGCGCAGGTCGGTGAGCAGCGACACCGTCGCCGGCGCGCTGTGGTCGAGACGCATGCCGTTGGCGAACGGGTAGGGGAGCAGCGCGGGACGCTGGTCGGTGAGGAGGTAGACGTCCGCGTCGATGCGGTCCTCGCCGTTCTTGCCGAGCGCGAGGATGCGCAGCGGCACCCATGGGTTCGCGGTGGGGATGGTGATGTGAACCGGCGTGCCGTCGCCGATCCGCTGACCGCGCGCCTTCGCCGCGTCAGCGTCGAAGACCGCCGCGAGGAAGATCGGGCTGCGCGCCGCGTAGAAGTCGAGGACTTCGGGCGCGGCCGGGGGGAGACGGAAGCCGTGGTCAGTGGCCCAGCGCCCGACTTCGGCGCCGCCGCCCTTGAGGACGGTGATGTCGAGCGCGTCGATGCGCACCTGGAGGATGACCTGAGCATCGGCCGCAAGGGGCGCCCCCACGGAGCGGAAGAAGACCGCCTCCTTGGCCGGCGTGGTCTCACGGATCAGGCGCTGCAGGGTCCAGTCCCCGCCCTTTTCGACGGAGCTCGGGATGCCGGGGAGCGGGATGAGGGAGCCGAACTGGCCGGAGCCGCCGGCGAACTTGAACGCGGTGACGTAGTGCTCGACACCGTCGTGATAACCCGCGAACGTGGAGGTGCGGAGCAGGTTGACCGCGCCGTTGGGGCCGATGAGACCCGCGCAGGCTGCGGCCGGCTGTGTCGTACCGATGAGCGCCGCAACGACCGCGGCGAGGCCCGCGAGGAACCGTCGCATACCAGCCTCCTCTCCGGCCAAGGCCGGGAATGCTGATAAGGACGACGCGGTCGCAACAGAGTTCCTTGGACCGTGAAACTGGTCGTGGAAGAGGCACCGTCCCTCTTCCACTGATGGAAGAGACTCGACTACACTTCCATCAGTGAAAGAGAGCAAAAGACAATGGACTACCGTCTAGACAAGCAGGTAGCCGCGTCCGCTCTCGCGAGTCTGGAGGATTTCCGCTGGCTCTTCGCGAACCTCGGAATCGATCCGCGCTACCGAGACTGGTTTCGGCATCGAGCTTGGGTCCGGACGATCCACGGCACTACCCGGATTGAGGGGAACAGCCTTAGCGACCTTGAGGTCGAGGAACTGCTAGAGCGCATGCCTGTAACGCAACAGAAGGACGCACTCGAAGTGCTTGCGACGCGCGAGGCGCTGTCGTTTGTCGATGAGGTGGGCCCGGACGAAGGGCTTGTCGTCGATGAGCGCGTGATCCGGGAGATTCACAAACGCGTTCTTGACGACATCGACCCCATTCTCCGGCCCGGCGAATACCGTACCGGCGAAAACAGAGTCGGTGACGCCGACGGGAACATCATCTTCGCCACTGCGCTATCCGGCGATGTCCCCGATGTGATGCACCGCTTTGGCCAGTGGCTGCGCGACGGCACTAGTCGTGAGCATCCGGCGATCGCAGCTGCCCTCGCGCACCTAGAGCTCGTTGGAATCCACCCTTTCTACGACGGAAACGGCCGCACGGCGCGGGCGCTTGCGCGACTTCTCCTCATTCATCATGGGTACGCGCTGGATGGCCTTGTCTCGGTCGATGCTTATCTCGATCTGCAGCGACGCGAATACTTCGCCGCGATCCGAGAAACGCTCGGCGCCAGCTACAGCCGTGGATACGACGCGACGCCCTTCGTCGCCTACTTTCTAAGGGCCATCACGGGCGCAGCTGAACACGTGCTCACTCGGGTGAAGGGAGTCACTGAGCTTCTGCGTGTGCTTCGTGACGAAGTGGCAAGCGGCGCGCTGACTCCCCAATTGACGGACGCTCTCGTCTTCGCATGGATCAATGGAAGTATCCGCCCCAGCGATTACCGTTCGATCAGCGGTCGGACAGGTCCGAGTGCGACCCGCGACCTGGGGGTTGCGGTGCGCTCGGGTTATCTCTCTGCGAGTGGCGTCACGTCGTCGCGTCGCTACATCGCTGGCCCCAAACTGAAGGCAGTCCTCCCGGTCGCCGTTGCCCCACGCGCCGACTCAGCTAAATCGGGCGGTCACCATCGCCAGAAGGATTAGCGTGCCCACGGCGAGCTGGAAATAGCCAAAGCGCCGGATGCGCGCGCCAAGCACGCCCATCTCCGCCGCGGCCCCGCTGTCGCCGGCGGCAGCGCGCGGGCCGACCTCGAGCATGCGGTACGCCCACCGGACGATCGTCGCGCGCGTCGCCGCGTAGATCCCGACCGCGAGGAGGATCCCCGCGAGGATCGCCCACGACCACCGGGTGTCGAGTCGCGTCAGCTCCTGACCGCGCCCGGAGATGAACAGATTGAGCAAGCCGGTCACGATCGTGATCTCGGCGACCCGCAGGATGTACTTGAACTGCCGCGGGACGAGGCTCGCCATGACCGCCCCGCGCGCCGCGGGCGGCGCCGCGAGGAGCGCGGGGAGCTGTACCAAGATCGTGTAGAAGCCGCCGCCGATCCATAGGACGCCGGCCGTGACGTGAAGCCACTGCACGGCAAGACGCGGGAGCACGTCCATGGGCCGGGATAATGACAGGTGATGGCGACGACAGCCGACTACTACGCGCTACTGGGCGTCTCGCGGAACGCGACGGACGAACAGATCCGCAGTGCCTACCGCAAGCTCGCCCGGCAGTACCACCCCGATGTGAACGGGGCTCCGGACGCGGCGGAGCGCTTCAAGCAGGTCACCGAGGCCTATGAGGTGCTTGCCGACCCGCAGCGCCGCCAGCGCTACGACATGTTCGGCTCCACCGCCGGCGGTCTCGGCGACTTCGGCATCGGCGACCTCTTCGAAACCTTTTTCGGAGGCGACCTCAGGCGCCGCGAGCCGCGCGGTCCGATGCGCGGCGCGGACCTGCGTATGGAGATCGAGATCGACCTCCTCGACGCGGTCGAGGGACGAGAGCGGATCATCAGGGTCCCGCGCCTGGAGACCTGCGAACGCTGCAATGGGTCGGGCGCCGAGCCCGGGTCGTCGATCTCGACCTGCGGCACGTGCAACGGGCGCGGCGAGGTCCGCCAGGTCCAGCAGTCGGTCTTCGGCCGCTTCGTCAACGTGTCGACCTGCCCGCGCTGCGGCGGCGCAGGAAAGACGGTCGACAAGGTCTGCACGCGCTGCCGCGGCGAGGGCCGCGAGCGAAAGGACCGCGAGATCACGCTCACGATCCTCGCGGGCATCGACGACGGGCAGCAGCTTCGCGTCGCCGGCGAGGGCGAGGCCGGCATGCGCGGCGGGCCGACCGGCGATCTCTACGTGCTGATCCGCCTCAAAGAGCACGAGCTCTTCCGCCGCGAGGGCGACGACCTCGTGCACCTCGCGCGCATCTCGCCGGCGCAGGCGGCGCTCGGCGACGAGATCAGCGTTCCGACGATCGAAGGGGGCGAAGCAAAGGTGCGGATTCCGCCCGGCGCTCAGAACGGGCAGATGGTGCGCGTGCGCGGGAAGGGCGTCCCGCACCTCGGGGGCTCGGGCCACGGCGATCAGCTTGTCTACCTCGACGTCGTCGTCCCGCGGACCCTGAGCAAAGAGCAGCGCCGTCTCTACACCCAGCTGCGCGACATCGAGGATGCGACGTCGCAGGACGGCGATCAGGATCTCTTCGGCCGCATCAAAGACGCGATGGGCGGGAGCTAGGCACGCATCCGCGCTGGCTCGAGGTCGCGGTCCCCGCCCACGCCGAGGCTGTCGAAGCGGTCAGCGAGATCCTGAGCCGTTTCGGTCACAACGGCATCGCCGTCGAGCTGCCCCTCGACTCGCCGGGCGGCGCCGATCACACCGTGAAGGCGTATCTCGTCGAGGATGCGGAGGCCTTCGCGAAGGTCTCCGATGTGCGCGACGCGCTCGGACATCTCCAGGCTTTCGGCCTCGGGCCGATCGGCGAGCTCGCGGTGCGTCAGATCGAAGACGCGGATTGGCTCGAGGCCTGGAAGGAATCGTTCACGCCGATTCGCATCGGCGCGTTCCTCGTCCGTCCAACCTGGTCTGACGCGCGCGACGATGGCGCGATCGCGCTCGTGCTCGACCCCGGGATGGCATTCGGCACCGGGCTCCATCCGACGACGCAGCAGTGCCTCGAGGTACTGTCGCGGCTGCCACTCGACGGAGCACGTGTGCTCGACGTCGGCACCGGCTCGGGGATCCTCGCTATCGCCGCCGCGAAGCGCGGTGCGGGGAAAGTCGTCGCGGTGGACATCGACCCGCTAGCGGTGCGCGCGGCGACGGAAAACGCGAAAGGGAACGATGTGTCAGTCGACATTCGCGCCGGCTCGGTGGCCGATGTCGTAGGGACGTTCGACATGGTTCTCGCGAATCTCGTCGGCCCCGTCCTCGTTCAGGTCGCGTCTCACCTGCGCGCACGGTTGCGCACTTCCGCAACGCTCGTCGCCGCGGGAATTACCACGCAGGCCGAACCCGAGGTCCTCGACGCGTTTTCGGCGCAGGGGCTCGGTGTCGTCGACCGCATCGAGCGTTCGGACTGGGTTCGCCTCATCCTGACCGCGTGACCCATCGCTTCTTCGTCGATGAGGAGATCCCGGACAACCCGGTGCTACGCGGGGAAAGGGCGCATCAGATCGCGAACGTGCTTCGTCTGCGCCCGGGCGAGGTGATCATCCTCGTCCGCAACGGGATGGAGGCGTCGGTGGAGCTGCAAGACGTCAACGATCGCGAGACGCACGGCCGCGTAATCCAGCGCTGCGCATCTGAAGCGGAGCTGCCGTTCAACCTGACGCTGGCCCTTCCGCTGCTCAAGGGCGACCACGATGAAGAGGTCGTCGAGGCGGTGACCCAGCTCGGCGTTCGCACCATCGTGCCGTTCGTGTCAGCGCGCTCCGTCGTCCGCTCGTTGAGCTCGGCGAAGCGCCAGCGCTGGCAGCGGATCGCGCGTGAGGCAGCAGAGACCGCGCGGCGCGGCCGCGTGCCCGCGATCGTTGAGCTGCGCGAATGGGGCAACCTCTTCGAGGTGCTTAACGAGGGCGCTTTGATCGCCTGGGAAGGAGAGCCGGTGCGTCGCTTGCAGGATGCGCTTCCACGGGGCGATCTCAGCATCATCATCGGACCCGAGGGCGGGATCGGGCCCGAAGAGATTCAGTTGGCTCGAGAGCACGGCGCGATCACGGTGTCCCTCGGGCCGCGGAATCTTCGGAGCGAGACTGCGGCTATCGGTTGCGTCGCGCAGGCACTAGCCCTACTGAGTTGAGGCTTCGTCAGGCGTCCGCGTGGATCAGTGTCCGATGACCGAGCGGTCGCGGGCGGCTGTGAAGATGTAGGCGAAGAGCACGATGTAGTAGACCGCGTAGCCCGCACGCGGGCTAACCAGCGCAACCACCATCGCGGCGACGAACCCGACCGGCCCGAATAGGATCCGACGCGTCCTCGCCGCGGCCTCACCCGGCGTCACCGGCGATTCGAGCAACCTTGGATTCGCCCTGAGCTACGACCAGCTCACGTATTGCGCCAGGCCGAGAAGCGTGAGATGCGTGCCATACAAGATCACCGCGCCGGGCTGGTCCGGATAGCGCGCGAGCACGGCGGTCGTGAACGGAACGAGCGTGATGAATAGGAGCGTGAGCAGATTCAGAAGGAGCAGCGGGCGGTCGACGTGCCGGACCGGCGCGAGGCTCCAGACCGTACCGAGCCAATAGGCGCCGAGGACGGCGAAAGAGAGCGTGAAGCTGAAGAGGCTCGGGACCAGTGCCGCGAGCCCAGAAATGAAGTCCCCAGTGGAAGCCACGTCAGGCACGTGAAGCTTGAGGACGAGAAGGGTCATCGCGATGGCGAACACTCCATCGGTGAGCGCGTGAAGCCTGCTCATCGAGATACGGCCGAGGTCACGTGATCGCCACGAGCCCGCGCTCCTGCAATTCGCTGCGATCGAAGAGCGCGCGATTCGCGATGACCCGCGCCGCTGGGGCGCCGGTCGCGAGGTCCTCGCGCAAGCCTGCGGTGAGACGGCGCGCAATGACAAGCCCGAGCGCCGCGAGTCCGGCCAGTACCGTCGGCGTCACGCCCTCCTGTTCCCAGATGACCGCGGGGAAGACGGCGTACGAGAGAAGGTTCGCGAGGGGCAGGAGCCGTTTCGGTCGCGGCCGCACCGTGATGCGAAGCGCGGCCGCGGCGACGACCGGGATCCATGCGATCAGAAAGCCGATCCAGTCCGCCGCGAGCTGAAAGCCCCAGGCGGTGGCGTTCGCGCGGCCACCGTCGAACTGATGGAAGACCGGCCACATCTGTCCCGCGATCGCGGCGAGGCCGCAGAGGAGCTGTGTCTCGAGCGGTAGCCCGAGCATCCGCGCGATGACGACGGCGGCGAAGCCCTTCGCGCCGTCGAGCAGCCCCCCGGCTATACCGTGCAGTGGCGTTACGGCGTGCGCGAGATTGGATCCACCGAGCTTGCGCGATCCGGTCGCTCGCAGATCGACGCCTTTCGCGCGCGCGATCCAATACGGGAACGAGATCGAGGCGGCGAGGTACGCGATCGCGACGGCGACGAACGGTATGTGCGTACTCTCGCACGCCTGCGTCTATGCTCGCCCGGGGGATGAGCGCCCAGTTCAGCGCCGCAGATCTGCACTTGCGATTCGGCGGTGTCGTGGCGCTCGCGGGCGTCTCCATCGACGTCGAGCGCGGCGAGATCTTCGCCATCATCGGCCCGAATGGCGCTGGGAAGACCTCGCTCCTGAATGCCGTCTCCGGACTGTACCGGCCGCAGCGAGGGCGGATCACCCTCGAAGGACGCGACATCACCGGACTCGCACCGTACCGAGTCGCGAAGCTCGGGGTCGCGCGGTCGTTCCAGAACATCGAGCTCTTCGCGGGCATGAGCGTTCTCGACAACCTCATGCTCGGACGCCATGTGCACATGCGAGGTGGCGTCTTGGATGGCGCCGTCTATTGGGGCCGCGCGCGCGCCGAGGAGGTCCGCAACCGCGAGGTCGTGGAGGACATCATCGACTTCCTCGAGATCGAGCACATCCGGAAACACGTCGTCGGGACACTCCCGTACGGACTCCAGAAACGCGTAGAGCTTGGCCGCGCGCTCGCGGTCGAGCCACGCTTGCTGCTCCTCGACGAGCCGATGGCCGGCATGAATCTAGAGGAGAAGGAGGACATGGCGCGGTTCGTTCTGGACATCAATGAGGAGCGTGGGGTCACCGTGGTCCTTATCGAGCACGACATGGGCGTCGTGATGGACATCTCGAGTCACGTGGCCGTCCTGGACTTCGGGAAGAAGATCGCCCAGGGCACGCCGGATGAAGTGCGCGCGGACCCGAACGTCATCAAGGCCTACCTCGGGGAGGAGTCGGAGGCCATCCGCGCGGCCGAGCGGGCTATCGCCGCGGAGCCGGTGGCGTGACCGACACGCTGCCCCAGCTCCTCCTGCGCAACGCCGAGCGCTGGGGCGATGGGCGCGTCGCGCTGCGCGAGAAGGAGCTCGGCATATGGCGCGAGACCACCTGGGCGGCCTACCTCGAGAACGTCCGGCGGTTCGCGCTCGGCTTGATCCAGCTCGGCTTCGAGCGCGGCGACAAACTCGCCATCGTCGGTGATAACCGGCCCGAATGGGTGGTCGCCGAGCTCGCGGCACAGGCGCTCGGCGGCGCCTCCGTCGGGCTTTACCAGGACGCTGTCGCTTCAGAGCTCGCCTTCGTCATCGACCACTCCGACGCGCGGATCGTCGTCGTGGAAGACCAAGAGCAGGTCGACAAGCTCCTCGAGGCGGGGGCGCGCATCCCCCGCGTCAAGAAGATCGTGTTCTACGACCCGCGCGGCCTGCGCTCGTACGCGCGATACACGCTGCTGCCCTTCACCGAGGTGCAGCGACTCGGCGATGGTGTCCCGACCGAGCGCTTCGCCGAAGAGCTCGCGCGCGGGCAGGCCGGCGAACTCGCGCTCATCTGCTACACGTCGGGGACGACCGGAGAGCCGAAGGGCGCGATGCTCACGCACGAGAACATGACCCGCATGGCCGGGAATCTGATGTCCGTCGACCCGGTGGGAGAGCGGGACGAATTCGTGTCGTTCCTACCGCTCGCGTGGATCGGCGAGCAGATGATGTCCGTCGCCGCGGCGCTCACGGTCGGATTCACGGTGAACTTTCCGGAGGAGCCGGACACCGTGCAGCAGAACATCCGTGAGATCGGGCCGCACGTCATGTTCGCTCCGCCGCGCATCTGGGAAAACCTCCTCTCGACGGTGCAGGTCAAGATCGAGGACAGCCCTTGGATCAAGCGACGCTTCTACGATCTCGCCCTCAAGATCGGTTACGAGCGGGCCGCGCGCGCATTCGCCCGGGCGCGTCCCGGAGCGCTCGGACGAGTTCGCGAGGCCGCCGCCGACGTGCTCGTCCTCGCGCCACTCAAGGACTCGCTCGGCCTCTCACGCCTGCGTCGCGCGTACACCGGCGGTGCGGCGCTCGGGCCGGATGCCTTCCGCTTCTTTCACGCGCTCGGCGTGAACCTGAAACAGATCTACGGTCAGACCGAGATCGCCGGGATCTCCGTGCTCCACCGCGACGGTGACGTGAAGTTCGAGACCGTCGGGAAACCCATACCCGAGACCGATGTCCGCATCTCCGACTCTGGGGAGATCGTCTCGCGCAGCCCGAGCGTGTTCCAGGGCTACTACAAGAACCCCCAGGCGACGGCCAAGTCGCTGCGCGACGGCTGGCTGCACTCGGGCGACTCGGGGCTCATCGATGAGGACGGCCACCTCGTTGTCATCGACCGCATGGCCGACGTCATGACGCTCGCGGACGGATCGAAGTTCTCGCCGCAGTACATCGAGAACAAGCTGAAGTTCTCACCGTACGTGAAGGAAGCTGTGGTGGTGGGGCAGAACCGCCCCTTCGTCGGCGCGCTCGTGAACATCGACATGGCGAACGTCGGCAAGTGGGCGGAGACACGGCAGATCACCTACACGACGTACACCGATCTCGCCCAGAAGGCCCAGGTGTACGAGCTCGTCTCCCACCACGTCGACCGTGTCAACCGCGAGCTCCCGCGCGCGGCCAAGATCGTCCGGTTCGTCCTCCTGCACAAGGAGCTCGATCCGGACGACGAGGAGCTCACCCGCACGCGCAAGGTGAGGCGCCGATTCGTCGAGGAGCGTTACGCGGATCTCATCGCGGGCCTCTACGGCGAGCGCGCGGAGATCCTCGTCGAGACCGAGGTGCGGTACCAGACAGGGAAGGCGACGGTCATGCGTGTGCCCCTCCGCGTCCACACCATGGGAGGCGAGCGTGTCGCCTGACCTCACCCTCGTTCTGCAGCTCCTCATCGGCGGCGTCGCCATCGGCGGCGTCTACGCGCTCATCGCACTCGGCTTCGTCCTCATATACAAGGCGACCGATGTGCTCAACCTGGCACAGGGGGAGATGCTTCTCCTCGGCGCGTACGTCTCGTACGGGCTCATCGCCCAGATCGGCCTGCCCGTGCCGGTCGCGTTTCTGATCACCCTCGCCTTTTCCATCGTGCTGGGTATCACGATCGAGCGCGTGGCGCTGCGTCCGCTCATCGGAGAGCCGGCCATCTCGGTGATCATGGTGACCATCGGGCTCGCGATCCTGCTTCGCTCGATCGTGATCGGAATCTGGGGCACCGAGTACCGCGTGTATCCGGACGTGCTTCCGAAGGAGTCGGCCCAGATCGGACCGCTCTCCGTCTCGCTGGAGTTCCTCTGGTCCTTCGGGATCGCGATGGCGCTCGTCGCCCTCTTCGCGCTGGCCTTCCGCTACACGCGAGTCGGCATCGCCATGCGCGCCGTCGCCGACGACCAGCAGGCGGCTCTGTCGATGGGCATCAACGTGCGGTTCGTGTTCGCGACCTCCTGGGTCATCGCGGCGATCGTCTCCTCGATCGGCGGGATCCTTCTCGCGTCGATCCAGGGGACCGGCATCCTGCTCGCGACGTTAGGCCTCAAGGCGCTGCCCGTGGCCATCGTCGGCGGCCTCGATTCGATCATCGGCGCGGCGGTCGGCGGGGTCATCGTCGGCGTGCTCGAAACGCTCTCCGCCGGCTACCTCGACGTTCCGCTAGGGGGCGGGGTGCGCGACGTCGCGCCGTTCGTATTCCTCGTCCTGATCCTGCTCGTGAAGCCGTACGGCCTCTTCGGCAAGGAACGGATCGAACGTGTCTAGCGCCATCGCCTGGCGGCGCGAGTGCGGCACCTTCCACACGACATATGCCGCTGACATGGCGCTGCGGCCGACGCCGCTCGCACGCGCCCGCATCGCGATCGTCATATTCGCGGCGCTCGCCTTCGGCGCTCTCGCCGGAAGGTACGAGCTGTCGATCGCGAACCAGGTCGGGATCGCCGCTGTCGGCGCGCTCGGACTGAACGTCCTCGTCGGCTTCACCGGCCAGATCTCGGTGGCGCAGGGCGCGTTCCTCGGCGTCGGCGCCTACACGAGCGCGTACCTGACGACGAGGATCGGCGTCCCGTTCTGGGTAGCGCTCCCGGCCGCCGGGCTCGTGACCGCGGCGGTCGGCGGCATCTTCGGCATTCCGTCGCTGCGCCTCAAGGGCCTCTACCTAGTCATCGCGACGCTCGCCGCCCAGGTGGTGATCGAGTGGTTCATGATCCATCTCGTTCCCGTGACCGGCGGCAGCCAGGGGATCTTCGGGATCCCCGCGCCGGCCCTCGGGCCGCTCGTGTTCGATACCGAGCGGGCCTACTACTTCCTCACGCTCGCCGCGGTGGCGCTCGCCGTGCTCGGCTGCGCGAATCTCTTCCGCAGCCGCGCCGGCAGAGCCTTCATTGCCATCCGCGACCAGGACGTCGCGGCGTCCGTCGTGGGCGTCGACGTGTTTCGTTACAAGATCACCGCCTTCATGGTGAGCTCGTTCATCGTCGGTGCGGCCGGCGCGCTCCAGGCGCACCATGACCTCATCGTGAGTCCCGAGAACTTCAACCTGGCAGTCTCGATCGAGTACCTCGGCATGGTCATCATCGGCGGTCTGGGCACCGTGAGCGGCTCGTTGTACGGGGCCGCGTTCATCCGGCTCCTGCCCATCGCCCTCGCCACGGTCGCTCGAAGCGTTCCCGGTATCGCGCTCAACGTCAACGTGCTTAAGGAGGCGGCATTCGGCGTCGCGATCATCGGTTTCCTCATCCTCGAGCCCCGAGGGATCGCAAAGGTCTGGCGGGACATCAAGGACTACTTCCGGCTCTGGCCGTTCAAATACTGAAAGGGGGTTCGCGACATGAGACGCGCCATTCCCATCCTCGCGGTCCTTGCGCTCACCATCGCAGCGTGCGGTGGCACCACGGGCGGCGGACCGGCGACGTCGAAAGAGCCGATCAAGATCGGCGGGATCTTCGACCTCACCGGCGCCACGTCGGACGTCGGCGTGCCGTATTCCGAGGGGGTGAAGGACTTCGTCGCATTCATCAACGACAAGGGCGGCGTGAACGGTCGGCAGATCCAGCTGGTGAGCGACGACTACGCGTATCAGATCCCGCGGGCCGAGGAGCTCTACAACCGCCTCGTGACGCAGGAACAGGTCGTCTCGATCATGGGCTGGGGAACCGGCGACACCATCGCGATGACGCCGAAGATCACAAAGGACAAGCTGCCCTTCATGTCGGCGTCCTATTCCGCCGATCTTGTCGCCGACGTCACCAAGACGCCGTACAACTTCATGATCGGCCAGACCTATTCGGACCAGGCCAGGGTGATGCTCAAGTACATCAAGGACAACTGGAAGGGCTCGAGCCCCGCGAAGGTGTCGCTCAGCTACGGCGACAACGCGTTCGGGAAGTCGCCCGTCGAGGACGCCAAGAAGTTCATGCAGGAAAACGGAATCGTCAACACGCCCGACATCGTCGTCGCCTCTAACGCGCTCGACATGTCGCCGCAACTGCTCGCGGTGAAGTCGGCCGCCCCCGACTTCATCCTCATGCAGAACACCTCCGCGCCCGTCGCGGTGGAGGCCAAGAGCGCGAAGACGGCCGGCCTCGACAAGACCGCGCTCGCGACGCTGAACTGGGGCTTCGGCGAGAAGACCCTCGAGCTCGCCGGAACTGCGGCGGAAGGGATGCTCGCGGTGGTCCCATTCGTCGGGCTCTCCGAGGAAGCCTCGGGACTCAAGGAGATCAAGGACTGGAACGACAAGCAGAAGAAGGACTGGCGCAAACAGCCGGTGAACTATGTGCAGGGCTGGCTCACGATGAAGGTCATGTCCGAAGGTCTCCGGCGCGTCCAGGGCGACATCAGCGGTGAGAAGCTCAAGGCCGCGCTCGAGTCGATCAAGGACTACGACACCGGAGGCATCACCGACAAGATCACGTTCAGCGACAAGAGCCACCGCGGCGCGCTCGCGTCCCGTATCTACAAGGCGCAGGGCGGCAAGTGGGTCCGCCTGGTGGACCTCACCGCTGCCACCGCGCGATAGCCAATGCTGGCCCTCAACAACGTCGAGGTCATGTACGACAAGGTGATCCTCGTCCTGAAGGGACTCTCGCTCGAGGTCCCGGATGGGCGGATCGTCGCGCTGCTCGGCGCGAATGGGGCTGGCAAAAGCACGACGCTCAAGGCGATATCTGGACTACTGCGGACCGAGGAAGGCGAGGTCACCGAAGGGTCGGTCGAGCTGGACGGCGTGCGGCTCGACCGGCTCGACCCTTCGGAGATTGTCCGACGCGGGGTCTTCCACGTGCTCGAGGGCCGACGCGTCTTCGAGCACCTCACCGTGGAGGAGAACCTCCTCGCCGGCGCGCACACGCGGCGCGACGGCGGCATCAATGGCGATCTCGCCGCCGTCTACGGCTACTTCCCGCCGCTCGGAGAGCGGCGAAGCGGGACCGCCGGCTACCTCTCCGGTGGCGAGCAGCAGATGCTCGCTATCGGCCGCGCGCTCATGGCCCGCCCGCGGCTCATGCTCCTCGACGAGCCCTCGCTCGGGCTCTCGCCGATGCTCGTTGAGGAGATCTTCCGCATCATCCGGCGGATCAACCAGGAGCGCGGCACCACCATCCTGCTGGTCGAGCAGAACGCGCGCGCCGCGCTGGGCATCGCGCACCACGGCTTTCTGATGGAGGGAGGTCGCGTGGTCCTGGAAGGTCCCGCGGAGACCCTGCGCGCGAATGAGGACGTGAAGGAGTTCTACCTCGGGCTCACCGCCGTCGGCGAGAAGCGCTCGTACCGTGAGGTGAAGCACTACAAACGCAGGAAGCGATGGCTCTCCTGACCGAGCCGGAGCGCCTCACCGCCACAGAGCGCGGCGAATACCGCGAGCGGTGGCTACGCGCGCTCGTCGCACATGCGTACGACCACGCGCCGGCCATTCGGCGTGCCCCCGGCCGACGTCGCTCGCGCGTTCCTCTCGCCTGGGCCGCTGTTTGATCCGCAGGGGCTCGCGCCCGACTACTGGCGGTGGGCGGGGCCGCTGCGCGCGGCCGGTTTCGAAGCGGGCATGGTCGTCCACTGCGCGGTGAGCTACCACGGCACGCCGCTGGGCTGGATGTTCGACGGCGCCCTCCGCGAACTTGGCTGCACAGTGATCCCCGCAGGTACAGGCAATACGGAGCTGCAGGTCCAGATGCTGCGGGGGCTCGCGGCCACCGGCTACGTGGGCACGCCGAGCGCGCTGCGCATCCTCTACGAGAAGGCGGCCGAGCTCGGCGCGCGGGACTTGACGCTCCGCCGGGCGTTCGTCGCGGGCGAGATGCTTCCGCCCTCGCTGCGACGTGAGCTCCAGGACCTCGGTCCGACGGTATGCCAGGGCTACGGCACAGCCGATCTCGGCGCCCTCGGCTACGAATGCCTCGAACGCGAGGGGATGCATGTCCCCACTGACGCGGTCGTGGAGATCGTCGACCCGCGGACTGGCGAGGCGCTCCCGAGCGGCGCCGTCGGCGAGGTCGTCGCCACCGTGAACGAGCGGACCTACCCGATCATTCGCTTCGGCACCGGGGACCTCGCGCTGCTCACCGAGGAGCCCTGCCCCTGCGGGCGCACCGGGGAGCGGATCGTGCGCATCGTCGGCCGCGTCGGCGACGCGGTGAAGGTACGTGGCATGTTCGTCCATCCGCGCCAGGTCGACGAAGTCATCGCACGGTTCCCTGAGGTGAGCCGCTGGCAGATGGTCGTCACGCGTGATGGCGCGCGCGACCTGCTCACGCTCCGCGTCGTCGCGGCCGGCGAGCTTGATGCGACGCGGCTCGCCCAGAACGTCCAGGACGTGATCAAGGTTCGGCCGGATGTCGAGCGAGCCGATGCGCTCGCCGACGGTGCGCCCAAGATGCGGGACCTGCGCACATGGGAGTAGCCGCGGCCGAGCTACGCATCAACGCCGAGCGGGCGCAACAGCTCCTGGTCGAGACCCCGTTCGCCCGCGCGTGGGGGTACCGCGTCGACTCGCTCGCGCCCGGGAGCGCGCGCGTCCGACTTCCCTTTAAGGAAGAGTTCGTGCGTCCCGGAGGCACGCTTCAGGGTGCCTGTGCCATGGGCGCCGCGGATGTCGCCTTTTGGATCGCGCTCATGACCGTCGTCGGCGAGGAGCCGCTCGCGCTCACCATTCACATGTCCACCAGCTTTCTCCGCGGCGCGCGCGGCGATCTCGTCTGCGATGCGGTGGTCCTCCGTGCGGGTAGGCGCATCGCTTTCGGCGAGGCACGCACGTTCGATGGGTCCGGCGAGCTCGTCGCGCACCACAGCCTCACGTACATCAGGGAGGAGCGGCGGTGACGGATAACTGCGTCTTCTGCAAGATCGCTCGGGGCGAGGCCCCGGCAACGATGGTCGCCGAGGACGAGCAGACCATGGCGTTCAAGGACCTCCAGCCAAAGGCGCCCCTCCACGTACTGGTGATTCCGCGGCGCCACATCGCCTCGCTCGCCGACGCCGACGACCCTGCGCTCATCGGGCACCTGGTAGAGGTGGCAACGAAGATCGCAAAGGATGCGGGCTACGCCGCGCGCGGCTTCCGCGTCGTCTCGAACACCGGACGGGAGGGCGGGCAGGCCGTGGAGCACCTGCACTTCCACGTTCTGGCCGGCCGCCCACTGGGTGCTCCCTGGTCGCCTTGGGATAGGTAAAGATGCGCGTATTGACCGGCCTGGTGGGCGACTATCATTCGCACAGTCCGGCCTCGGGAGGCCGGTTTCCTTTGAAAAGAAGGCGGGGTGACCAGCAACCATTGTCGGAAGTGATCGTCGGTGATGGCGAGTCGTTTGAGGCCGCGCTTCGCCGTTTCAACAAGAAGATCCAGCAGGCCGGGATCCTCGCGGAAGCCCGCCGCCGCGAGTTCTACGAGCGCCCCGCCGCGCGCCGCAAGCGCAAAGAGGCGAAACGTCGCAAACGGTGACAAGCGGCCGTAGGCGCTAGGAGCAAGACCCGATCGGCGCGCAACTGAAGCAGAGGCTCGAGGGCGACCTCAAGACCGCCATGCGCTCAGGCGAGATCCTCCGACGCGACACGGTGCGCTTTCTCCTCGCCGCGATCCAGAACGAGGAGAAGGCCCAACTCGGTGCCGCGGTCGATCGCCTGACCGCTGAAGGCAAGGACGAGGCCGCGCGTCAGGCGTGGCTCGCGCAGCACAGGCCCAGCGAGCTCGATGACGCCGCGGTCGAAGGAGTGCTGACGAAGCAAGCGAAGATGCGGCGCGATTCGATCGAGGCGTTCCGCAAAGGCGGACGCGACGATCTGGTGGAGAAAGAGGAGAAAGAGCTGGGGTTCATCAACGCGTACCTGCCTGAGCAGTTGGACGAATCGAAGATCCGCGAGATCGCGCGCCGCGTTATCGCCGAGACGGGCGCGAAGGGTCCGCAGGACACGAAGCTCGTCATGCCAAAAGTGATCGCGGAGACGAAAGGCCGCGCCGACGGCAAGGTGGTCTCCGGTGTGGTCGGTGCGCTCCTCAAGGAGGGCGCGGCATGACCGCGGCGCCTTCGCAGATCACGATCCTGATCCCGGACCCGGACGAGATGATGTTCGTCACCGGGGACAACGAGGCGAACATCGATCGCTTGGAGCGCGAGTTCAGCGTGAAGATCGTCTCGCGCGGCGCGGAGCTGCGCATCAGCGGCGACGCGCAGGCGGTCGCGCGCGTCGGCGATCTCGTCGGCGCGATGCGCACGCTCTCGGGCCGCGATCAGTCGCTGCGCAAGCCCGCGCTCGAGCGACTGATCGGCGACGCCAAGGAAGCGCCGGTCGTCGCCCCTGCCGAGATGCGCGACATCGTCGCGACGACCGTGCGCGGAAAGCGGATCGCTCCGCAGTCGGAGAACCAGCGCCGCTACATCGATGCGATCCGCAAGTACGACCTGGTGTTCGCGAAAGGACCAGCCGGCACCGGGAAGAGCTATCTGGCGGTCGCGATGGGCGTCGCCGCGCTCCGCGATCGCAAGGTGAGCCGGCTCATCCTGACGCGCCCCGCGGTCGAGGCGGGGGAGCGGCTCGGCTTCCTGCCCGGCGATCTGCAAGAAAAGATCGATCCCTACCTGCGGCCGCTGTACGACGCGCTCTACGAGCTCATGCCTCCCGAGCGCTTCGCCCGCGCGCAGGAGCGCGGCGAGATCGAGGTCGCCCCGCTGGCGTACATGCGTGGCCGGACGTTGAACGAGGCGTTCATCATCCTGGACGAGGCGCAGAACACCACGCCGCAGCAGATGAAGATGTTCCTCACTCGGCTTGGCTTCGGTTCGCAGGCCGTCGTGACCGGAGACGTCACGCAGATCGACCTCGCCGGAGACCGCAGCGGCATGGTCCTCGCCCGCGAGATTCTCGACGGCGTCGAAGGGATCGCCATGGTCGACTTCGACGATCGCGATGTCGTTCGCCACGAGCTCGTCGCCCGCATCGTGCGGGCGTACGATCGCTTCGAGAAGGGCGGCGCACAGAAGTGATCCGTCGTATCCGGGCCGGGGACCCGCGCCTTGCGCGCCTGCGCACTGCCGTGCGCACCGACCCACGCGCCCGCGCAGGCGCGTTCGTGGTCATCGCCGGCATCCTCACCGCGATCGCGCTGCTTCTCGCGCCGCCCGCCACGGTGACGTACAGCGTTGGCGAGGTGGCGAAGGGCGCGATCCGCGCGCCACGGAGCGTCTCGTTCGTCTCGGAGTCCCTCACGGATGCCGAGCGCGAGAGGGTCGCCGGGGCGGTGCAGAAGCAGTACACCACGGATCCCGCGATCCTCGTCAGCGCGAGCACGCGGCTGCAAGGCTCCGTGGCCGCGATCGGACGCATCCGCACCGAGGCCGCGCAGACGCGCGACCAGAAGATCACCGCGCTCACGCGCTTGCCGGATGTCGCGCTGACGACGGCGATCGCCACGGACATCGTTGACATGACGCAACCGGAGTGGGACCAGGTGGCGTCCACGCTGGACAGCGCGCTCCGGTCGTTCTACGCGCAAGGCATTCGGGCCGAGCAGCTCGATGCGGTCAAGGCCGACGCCGTGAAGGCGCTGCCTTCCGGATGGACCGACCGGCAGAAGCGCGCCGGCACCGAGATCGTCAAGCAGAACCTCGACGCCAACGTCAAGGTTGACCAGCTCGCGACGAACCTCGCGCAGCAGGACGCGCGCAACGCCGTGACGCCGGTGCAGGTCCAGGTGACAGCCGGCGAGGCCATCGTGAGGACGGACGAGGTCGTCAACAAGCTCGAGGTGGAAAAGCTTCGGGCCCTCGGCCTCGCCAATGAAGGAGCGGACTGGCGCGGCGCCATCGGGCTGCTCCTCTGGGCGGCCCTCATCGCGGGCGTCCTTGCCCTGTTCATCGAGCGCTACGCGACCGAGGCCTGGCTCGACGATCGCAAGATGATCCTCGTCGTCGTCTCGCTCCTGGTGCTCACCGCGGCGGGTCGCACGCTCGTCCCGACCCACACCGTGGCCGTCTACTACGCGCCGTTCGCGGCGATCGCGATGATGCTCACCGTCCTGGTCGGCGGGCGGACCGCGCTCGCGACACAGATCGCGGGCGCGCTCCACGTCGGGATCATGTCCAGCCAGGTCGAGCTCGTCGCCTACGTGCTCGTGCCGGCGCTCCTCGGCATGGCCGCGGTCCACCGCGCGACGACCGCGCGCGAGTTCGCCGTGGGCGCCGTCGCCGTCGCGACGGGGGCCGCGGGTGTCATCATCGCCTTCGTCCTCGTCGGCCGCGCGGAGGACCCCCTCGGCGTCGCGCAGCTACTGGGCGGCGCCCTGGTGAGCGGTCTCGGCTCGGGCCTCCTCGCCTTCGCCGGCATGGCGATCCTCGGGCATGTCTTCCGTATTCCCACGGTGTTCGAGCTTCGCGAGCTGAGCGACCCGAACCATCCGCTGCTGCGTCAGCTCCTGCTGCGGACCCCCGGCACCTACCATCACTCGCTGCTCGTCGGGAACCTCGCCGAGCGCGCCGCGGAGGTGATCGGTGCGGATCCGCTCGTTGCCAGAGTGGGGGCCTACTACCACGACATCGGGAAGATGCGGAACCCCACCGCGTTCATCGAGAACCAGACTGGTGGGAATCCGCACGACGAGCTCGACCCGCTCGTGTCGGCGGGGATCGTCGCGGCGCACATCAAGGACGGCCTCGCGCTCGCCGACCGCTACCACCTGCCCGCGCAGATCCGCGAAATGATCCCGGGGCACCACGGCACGAGCGTCGTGAAGTACTTCTTCCAACTCGCGCAGCAGCGCGGCCAGGCGCCCGACGAGCGCTCCTTCCGCTATCCCGGCCCGCGCCCCCGCAGCAAAGAGGCCGGCATCGTCATGCTCGCCGACGGCACCGAGGCCTCGGTGCGATCGCTGTCCGAAAAGAACCCCGAGACGATCCGCAGCATGGTCGAGCGGATCATCGACGAGCGCGTCGCGGACGGACAGCTCGACGAATGCGACCTGACCTTCCGCGACGTGCAGAAGACCAAGGACGCGTTCTGCGAGCTGCTCCTCGGCGTGTACCACGAGCGCATCCCGTACCCCGAAGACCGCATCACTCGCATCAAGCCCGCGGCGAGCGGCTAAGAGCGCGGTGCGCATCGCCGTCGCCGGCGAGGCGCCCTGCGACCTCGCCCCGGTCCGCCGAGTCATCCGGGCCGCGCTCCGTCCGCTGCGACTTCCGCGCGAGAGCGAGGTCGCCCTCGCGTTCGTCGACGACGCCCAGATGCGCGAGCTCAACCGCAGGCACCGCCGGATTGACCGGACGACCGACGTGCTTTCCTTCGGCCAGCGGCTGCCGCGCGGGGTCCGCGGCGCCGAGGCGAGGCCGCACCTGGACGAAGACCCCGACGGCGTGCTTCGGCTCGGGGACATCCTCATCAGCCCGTCCCAAGCCCGGCGGCAGGCCAAGCGGCGCCGCCGACCGCTCGAGTCGGAGGTCGCCTTCCTGGCCGCACACGGCGCCCTGCACCTTGTGGGCTACGAAGACGAGACACCGGCTGGCTACCGCGAAATGCTCCGGCTCGGGCACGATGCGACGCGTCAAAACTCGGTTAAGCCCTGAAACACGGCGCGCTGGATGCCGTTACCTCTGCTGGATGCGCGGGGTCGGTTTCACGCTGGCGGTCTGCCTGGTTCTCGGCCTCGTCGCGCCCGTCCGCGCAGAGGCGAGTACGGCCGACCTGATCCGTCAGCTCGACGGCCTGGTCGCGTCCTTTCCCGGTGGCGCTGGTATCTGGGTCAGCGATCCGAACGTTCCGACACCGCTCTTCATGCACGACCCTGACGAACAGGTGATCGCGGCCTCGCTCTACAAGCTCGGCGTCCTTGCCGAAGCCGAGCGCCGCGTCGACGCCGGCCAGCTCCACTACAACGACCAGGTCGTCATCCAGCCAGAGGACGTCACCGCCGACGGCTCGTTCGAGGAGGCGGGCACCCAGCTCACGCTGGACGAGGCGCTCGAGGCGATGATCACGATCTCCGACAATGGCGCGGCGCTGGCGCTCTGGCACATCCTGGGCGGAGCGAACGTCGACGTGACGCTCCAGAAGGCTGGGATCGCCGACTTCCACGTCGCGCTTGATGAGAGCGAGGACCACTGGGCGACACCGCGCGCGGTCGGAATGTTCTTCACGCTCCTCGCCAGGCGCCAGCTCATCTCGCCGGCCGCGTCGGACCGGATGCTCGCCCGGCTCGAGCGCCAGCAGATCAACAACCGCCTCCCCGCGCAGCTACCCGCAGGGGTCGTCGTAGCACACAAGACCGGCAATCTCGTGGGCGCAACGCACGACGCCGGGATCATCTACACGAAGAGCGGCCCGCGCGTCGTCGTCGCGATGACTTGGGACGCGCTCGACGAGGATGCGGACAACTTCATCTCATCGGTCGGCGCCTCCGTGTACAGCGCGATCCTCGAGCCATCGGCGAACGCGCGATACCAGGTCGCGAAGAACGCGATCGCTGTGGATGTCGGCACACAGTCGCGCGTCATCGTGCCGATCACGAATGTCGGCACGCGCGCGTGGACCGCGAGCGGCCCGGGTTCGGTCGGCCTCATCTGGGAGCTCCGTAACAGCCAGGGCCAGCTGCTGACGAGCTCGGCCCAACCGCAGACGCTTCCGGCCCTCCTGCCAAACCAGACGCAGAACGTCAGCATCGACGTCGCCGTCCCGAAGCAGCCCGGGACCTACACGGTGACCATCGGGCTGACCGACGCTAGCGGGAACGCGCTCGCACCGTCGGGCGCGGCGACCGCGAAGTTCACGGTGCGCGCGCATCAGCCCTACGTCGTCACGGCGCAGATCGGGATGCCGCGCCAGCTTCACCGCAGCGAGGCGTCGCTCTTGGTCGTGAACTACGCCGCGATCGCTGGCGCGACCGACCGTCCGCTCTCGATCGGCTGGCGCGTCATCGATCCGCGCACGAACCGCACGGTGGAGCAGGGCTCGAGCCCGGTCGGCGCGCTCAAGGCGGGCGCGACCGGGACATTCTTCGTCTCCTTCCTAGCGCCGAACGTACTCGGGATTTACCGGCTCACATATGAGCTGAGCGACGGCAGCGCGGTACTGAGCGAGCCGGTGAGCACGACCGTCGAGATACAAGGTCCGCGAACCTATCCCGACGACGAAGGTGGCCGTCCGATCCCGACCTCGCAGAGCACGACACCGACGCCCTCGCCGCGCTTCGAGTTCCCGACGATCACGATCCCGAAGCCGTCGCTGCCCATCACTTTGCCGCTCCGCGGCAAGTCGCCGAGTCCCTCGCCAGCGCCCTAGCACTCGTCAGCGCGGCGGCTGCCACGACTCCAGCGAAGGCTTGCCGCCGACGGTGGTCAGCGTCCGCGCGATGCCGCGAGCGAGCTGCCACGGCCAGCGTCGCCTTGGCTTCGATGGCGGGAGCTCGCGCGACGTCGCCAGCGGTCCCTCGTCATCGAGGATCTCGTTGCAGAGGCGAACGCACTCATCGCAGATGAAGGTGCCGGGGCGGCCTCCGCCGGCGATGAGCTTCCGGACCTGATCCTGGCGTTTGCCGCAGAAGGAGCACCTGTACTCGGCCAATCGTGCTCACCTCCAGCGCACGAGTATGTTCTCGCGCTGGAACGCGACCTTCGCCAGCCAGAAGACCGCGACGTCGACCACGATGAGGAACGCCGACATCTGCAGGAAGGCGCCATTGTCGAGCACGACGCGACCGGTCACCTGCGCGATCCCGAGCGCCACGACCGGCACGACGACGAGGCCGCCGATCTGCTGCGCGACGCGCACGTCGTTCACCCGCGTGGAGATGAGGATCCCGAGGTTCACCGAGAGGAGCGTGAGCAGCGGCACCATCACGACGATCGCGAGGATCCAGCGCGGTGCGGTGACCGCGTTCTGAGCCGCTCGGGAGCCGAGTGCGATGACCGATCCGAGGTAGATCGCGTACGCGATCCAGGTGACGAGGACGCTCGGCACGGTGGAGGCGAGGCTCTTCGCGAAGAGGAGATCGCCGACGCCGACGGGCGTCGCGAGGAGCGGCTCGAGCGTGCGCGCGCTCTTCTCGCCGATGACCGAGTAGATGGCCATCGTGAGCGGCACGACGGTGGGAATGAGCATGAACAGGATGAGGAAGTACGTCGCGATGAAGCCCTGCACCGCCTCCTTCGGGTCGAGGCCAGCGGCGGCGGGCGCGGCGGCGTACAGCGCCTGCACGTCGTGCTCGCTGGGCGGGTTGATCGCGGCGGCCGCCACGGCCAGCACGCCGGTCGCGAGGATCACCACCGGCGGAAGGAGCGTCATGCCGACGAGCAGCTTGTTGCTGAGCGCCTCGCGCCACTCGCGGACGCAGACCGCGCGCACGAGCGTCGGTCGCGCGGGGCTCGCGGCGACGATCGCGGTCATTCGATCGGCTCCACGATCTTCAAATAGACGTCCTCGAGATGCGCCTTGCGCTCCGTGACGAACGCGATCTGTGCTCCGCCTTCGACGAGCGCGCGGATCAGCAGGGGATTCGTATGGAGAGGATCGGCGGAGGCCACGACGATCGAGCCATTCTCGAAGCGCGCTTCACGGACGCCGGGCACGGCCCTCACCCGCGCCAGGTCTTCGGGACGGGGGGCCGGCATGAGGCGGATCTCGGTCGCGCGGCCGTAGAGCTCCGCGCGAAGCTCGTCGGGATCGGCGATGCGGATGACGTTCCGACGGAAGAAGGCGATGCGGTCGCAGAGGCGATCGGCCTCGTCGAGGTTGTGCGTACAAAGGAAGACCGTGCGCCCTTCGCCGCGAAGCTGCACGATGAATTCGCGGACGGTCTTCGCCGCGTCAGGGTCGAGACCGGTGGTCGGCTCGTCGAGGAAGAGGAGTCGCGGCTCGTGCAGCGCCGCTCGCGCGATGGCCATTTTCTGCTTCATGCCGCGTGAGAATGTGGCGACGGGCTCGGTGCGGCGCTCCCAGAGGCCCATGAGCCGGAGGTATCGCTCGGCCTGTGAGCCGGCCTCCGCGGTCGTGAGGCCATAGAGGGTGGCGTAGAAGACGAGGTTCTCCCAGGCCGACTGGCGCTCGTACAGACCCGGCTGCTCGGTGAGGATGCCGACGCTCGCGCGGATCTTCGGATCGTCGCGGCCGAGCCGGAATCCGGCGACTTCGGCGGAGCCTGAGGTGGGCCCGATCAGGGCACAGAGCAGTCGCAGCGTGGTGGTCTTCCCAGCGCCGTTGGGCCCCAGGAAGCCGAACACTTCTCCCTCGCAGACCTCGAGATCGATGCGGTCCACCGCGACGAGCTCGCCGAACCGCTTGGTCAGCTTGTCGGTTCGCAGCACCGTCTTCATTGGTTGTGAGTCTATTTCTAGAATTCACCGATGACCGCATCCGATCCGGAGCGAAAGCTTCGTGAGCTCTCGTTCCTTCACGAGGTCACCCAGCTCGCCGCCTCCGCGCGGGACTGGGACGAGATGCTCCGCATCGTTATCGGCCGCACCACCGACGCGATGGGCGCCGAAGTGTCATCTCTGTATCTCCTCGAGAAACCCGAAGGCGTGTTGCGGCTCGTCGCGACGAATGGACTGAATCGCGGAGGCATCGGACGCGCCGCGCTGAGACTCGGCGAGGGCATCGTCGGGTGGGTCGCGAACGCGCGCGTGCCTCTCGCCGCACGTGATGTGCGCGCCGAGCCGCGCTGGAAGTGGGTCCCGGAGGTGGACGAGAAGCGCTTTGTGTCGATGCTCTCAGTCCCGGTCGTCGCGCGCGACGAAGTCATCGGGGTGATGAACGTGCAGACCGTCGAGCCGCGCGATTTCGGGCGCGAAGAGATCGACTTCCTGCAGACGATCGCGAACCAGGTCGCCGGGATCATCGAGAAGGGTCGTCTCCAGCGCGAGTCGGATCGCAAGCTCCGTGAGGTCTCCGCACTCTTCGAGGTCTCCAATGTGTTGACATCGACGCTCGATCTCGACGAGGTGCTCTCCCTGGTCGTCGACCGCTTGGTGCGCGTCTACCCTGGCGCGTCGGGCGCGATCCTCCTCCGCGAGGAGGGCGAGGACCGCGAGCGCTCGCGCTCGGGTGAGCTGCAGCGCACCGCGACGCACGCCGCCCACCGTGCGATCGCCGAGCGCCGGCCGATCGTCGCGTTCGATCACATCGCGATGCCGCTCATAGCGAACGACCGGCTCCTCGGCGCGGTGGTATTGCAGGTGCCCGACTACAAGGAGTTTCTCGAGGAGGAGGTCCGCTTCGTCGGCGCGCTCGCCAATCAGGCCGCGCTCGCGATCGACAAGGCGTCGCTCTACGCGCTCGAGCGCAAAACCACCGAGAGCCTACGCGAGCTCGAGCGCGCGCGCGCCGACTTCGTCGCCGTCGTCACGCACGATCTGCGGACACCGCTCTCGGTCATCCGCGGCTACCTCGAGCTCCTCGCTGACAAGAACGGGATGAAGAAGACGAAGCTGCCGGTCTCGGAGGCGACGGCGCAGGTCGAGCGTCTCGATCATCTCGTCGACCGCATCCTCGCCGGCGTTCGCACCGATCGTCCGGAGCTTTCGCTGCGCCGCGCGCGCTTCGATCTGCGCGCAACGGTCGCCGTCGCCCTGAAAGAGGTCGCGCCGATGGCGCGGCGCCACAAGCTGACCGGTCCGCGTGCCGGCCAGCCGCTGTTCGTCCGCGGCGACAAGCGCCGCACGGCGGAGGTCGTCGCCGGCCTCGTACACAACGCGACGAAGTACGCGCCCGAGGGGACACGCATCGCGGTGCGCATCGAGGGCGCCGACGACCGCGCGATCGTGCGCGTGCGGGACGAAGGGCCCGGAGTGCCGCCGCAGGACCGCGCACGCATCTTCGAGCCGTACGCACGCGGCGTCGCCCACGACGACATTGCCGGATCGGGCATCGGCCTCTTCGCCGCGCGTCGAGTCGTCGAGGGCCAAGGCGGTGATCTCTGGCTCGAGGATGCGCCGGGCGGGGGCGCGGTCTTCGCCTTCACGCTCCCGCTGGCGCGCGCGGGCACGGCGTCCGCGACGCGTTGAGCAACATCCTCGTCGTCGACGACGATCGCCAGTTCGTCGGCATGGTCGCCGCTCTCCTCGGCGAGGAGGGCTACGAGATCGTCACCGCGTACGACGGTGAGACCGCGTTACGCCGTCACGCCGAAGATTCGCCCGATCTCGTGATCCTCGACCGCAAGCTGCCGAGACTCTCCGGCGACGAGGTCTGCAGACGGATCCGCGCGTCGGCGCAGACGCCGATCCTCATGCTGACCGGGGAGCGCGGTGCCGAGGAGCGCGCGAAGCTGCTCGACCTCGGCGCGGACGACTATCTCGAGAAGCCTTTCAGCCGGAGGGAGCTCGCCTCGCGCGTGCGCGCGCTTCTCCGGCGTGCGGGTCCGGCGGCGCGCGCGCAGAGCGCCGCTTCGATCGGGCGGCTGCGTGTGGATCCGAAGACGCACGTCGCGAGCGTCGATGGTCAGTCCCTCGACCTCACCCCGACGGAGTTCCGTCTCCTCGCGGCGCTCGCCGCGCGGCCGGGTGAAGTCCTGGAGCGCCGCGCGTTGCTTCGCGCGGGCTGGCCGGAGGAGCGCGACCCCGACCCGGAGTGGCTCAAGGCGCATCTCGCGCGGCTTCGCTCGAAGCTCGATTCAGCGGGCGCGCCCCCGCTCGCGAACGTGCGCGGAGTCGGATACCGGCTCGGTTAGGTGTGATCCCCAGACACGTCGTTGACGCCGAGGAAGCGACACATCCGGGTGTGGCCGCCCAGCGCCACGTTCGGTCGGGAACGATAGCTGTCGAGAAAGCGGGGGAGCGTCCGCGGTGCCCTCGTCGCCGAATGGTGCAGCTCCGGAAGGCTGGCAGTATCCATGGTCGATCGGTCGTTGACCTTGTTGCGCGGACTCGCGTATCTGGTCGTGGCGCTCACATTGAGCGCATGTGTTCTCACAGGTCCGCCTCCGCGTGTCGGAGATCCTGGCACGGACGTTCGCATCAGAAACGACACCTCGATTCGACTCACTCTGACGGAGATAGGCGAGGACAGCGGGCGAGATCTCGTGACGCACTTGGCGGCGGGCGAGGAGCGCGTCACGGCTTGGCACTTCAAGGACAGTTCGCCCGTCACGCTACGCGCCAACGACGACGCCGGTCGCCTCGTCTTCTGTCACAGCTATAGCTACGAGGAGTTGCACGGCCTGAACCGTCGTGTCGTGATCGTGGACGGCAAGCTCGACTGTCCGAAGTGAGGAGTGCCACAGCGGCTCCCGCCGGAAGGCAGTAATGAGCACGGCTGCGATCGTGTCAGCCGTCATTCTCGCGATCGGGGCGCTCGCAGTGACCGCGCTCCTGCCCCGCATCTGGCGGGGCAGATGCGAAACCTGACGACCCCGCAGTACCGGTGGCCCTACGGCGCGGCCAGTTGGCTGCGATTCATACGTGCGCTCTCGATCTGTATCTCGATTGGTTGGCTGGTCGTGGCGGTCATCGCGTTCGCCTCGATCTCACGCGACTATCCCGCCGAGCTCGTGCGGCTCTTCGCCTACGTCGCGTCTGCGATCTTCATCGCACTTGGCCTTCTCTTCGTGACCGTCGTCGCATTCGCCCTGGCCACGGGGGCTCATTCCCCGTGGCTACGCCCGTAACGTCACGCAGCATCTCGGGGCACTCTCTGGCGTCCCCGGGGGCGCGGGTGGACGAGGCGCTCGGCGCCCGTGATCGGGAACACCGAATGGTGGCACTACAACGTGATGGGAGATCGACGCGAACAACCGAGCTCGGCTTGGCGACTTGTGGCACGTTGGGAAATGAAGCAGATGAACCGACTCCGATCGGTGCCTACTTTCGGCGGACTACTCCCCTCTCCAACGGTCGAAAAGCCGCCTCAAACCTCGGCGCTTTTGGCGGACCGGGAACCCCGGGCGCTCCGCGCACGTGGTCGACGAAGACGTCGGTGTCGAGAAGGACGTTACGTTCGGACGCGCCGGGCATACTGCCCCCACTCGTCGCGAGATGGAACGCTGAACTTTGGGGCTACCCCGAAGGTCTCGTCGAGGGTCTTCCGCACGTCTGCTGGTTTCTCCTTGCTGACGTAGGCATCGATGGCGTCGCGAACCACCGCCGCCAGCGTCTTATGCTCACGCCGGCGTCGCGAATCGAGCTTCTGGCGCTGTTCCTTTGTCAGATAGACCTGCGTGCGTATTGCTGGCATATACAGCGCAACATACAGCCCGGCCTTTTCTGGGTCGATTAGCAAAAATGGAAAATAGCTCCGCCGCGGTAACCACCAGCATCCGCTTCCCCCCTTCGATTTCAACTAGTTAAGATAGGCTGCGGCTGGCGCTGGAAAAAGGAGTTGCGATGGCGGCGAAGGCACCCAAGGCACCGACGATCGTGAATGCGTTCACCGCTCGCACACACCTAGGTCGGCTCATCCGTCTTGCCAGCGAGCAGGGTCAGAGCTTTGTCCTTACGAAGAAGGGCCTTCCGAAAGTAGCACTGGTGCCGCTCGGCGAGTACGAAGAGCTCCTTGAGCTTCGGGCGGAGGAGCGCGATCCCGCGCTGAAGAAGGCCCTTCGGACGTCAGCGGCGCAGATCCGGCGCGGCGAGGTGAGCAGTCTCGCAGCGCTGCGAGCGATTTACCGGAGCCGCTAGCTGCCGACCTTCGAGATCATCCCCTCGAAGGTATTCGAGAGCGACTTCCGCAAGCTCCCAAGGCCGATCCAAGAACAAGTCCTAAAGGCGCTGGCCCGCCTGCGTGCCGACCCTTATCGCGGTCGCAAGCTGCACGGTCCCCGGATCGGGCGATGGCGCTGGAGGGTCGGCGACTACCGGATCCGCTACGACGTGGGGGCACGAGAAGTCCACCTCCACGTGGTGAGACACCGCAAGGATGTCTACCGCTGACAATGACGCGAGCGGCGCTGCGATCTGGTCCTCTAGGCCGAGAAGTGCCCGTCCCACAGGCGGAGCCAGCCCATCGCGCCTGAGAACGCGAGGAGCCCCGCCACGAAACCGATCGCCACGATCACGAAGACGAGATCGCCGAGTGTGAGGGGCGCCTCGCGCCAGTAGGTGCGCTCCCGCGCACCGGCGAACGCGCGGGCGTCCATGGCGATCGCGATCCGAGTCGCGCGCCGGGTCGCGTCCGACAGGAGCGTGACCAGCTCTCCGGTCGCCTCGCGGATGCGGCCGAACGGACCGCGCGCGACCGACCCGCGCACTCGTCGC
Source organism: Chloroflexota bacterium (assembly GCA_005881885.1). GTDB lineage: Bacteria > Chloroflexota > Limnocylindria > P2-11E > P2-11E > 3-1-20CM-2-70-9. Next base: position 47,816 of record VBDX01000128.1, on the reverse strand, counting down.
GCGATGCGGACCTGCGCGTACTCGTCGGCGAAGAACGGCAGGAAGCGGTAGCCGGCGAGCAACGGATAGCCGATCCGAAACGGAAGATGCGCGTGGCGGATGAGGCTCACCACGAGATCGGTCGGATCGGTCGTCCATACGAACGCGAGTGACAGCATTCCGATCGCGAGACCCCGGAGCGCGATGGCCAGCCCGAAGCGCAGACCGGCCTCGGTCGCGTGAAAGGGCCCGATGGTCCACGTTGGGGGCTCGTGCGTCGCGGCGAACACCGCGTTGCTCCACACGAAGCCAATGCCAAGTACCGAGAGCGGCACGAGAGCGCGGACGATCGTGCTCAGGCGGGCACCTCCCGCGACCGCTGCGGCGATCGCGACGGCGAGGAAGAGTAGCGGGGTGACGGGGTCGATGACGAAGAGCAGAACGAGCGAGATCGCCAGCGTCACCGCGAGCTTCACCGCCGGATCGCGACGCGCGAGTACGTTCACAGGCGCACCAGCTCCCGCGAGGCGAGCGCTTCGCGTGCCGCGCCAAGCCCGGTGACCGGCGAGATCGAGCTGTCTCGCGCTCCGGCGCGCGCGAACGCGTCGGCCACAGGAGGCAGCGCCAGCCCGAACCTCGCAAGATCCGCGCGCGCGAAGAGCTCCGCGGGCGTCCCGTCGAAGCCGATCCTGCCCTCGGACATCGCAACGGCGCGGTCGGCAAGCTCGGCGACGAGCGAGAGGTCGTGCGTGATGAGAACGACCGTCGTCCCGCGGTCGCGTTCCTCGCGCAGGATCGTCATGAGTTCGCGCGTGTTCCGAAGGTCCTGGCCGAACGTCGGCTCGTCGAGGATCAGCACGGCCGGGCTGGTGACGAGAGCGCTCGCGACGGACAGCCGCCGTTTCTCGCCGTGCGAGAGCGAGTGCGGATTCGCTTCCGCGAGACGCGCTAGGCCGAAGCGCTCGAGAAGGACATCTGGATCGCGCGCGATCTGGCGGCCGGTGGTAGCGGCGTAGCGCATCTCACCGCGGACGGTTGCTGCAAGGAAGCCACGTTCGGGATACTGGAAGACATACGCGACGTCGGCGGTCGCGTCGACCATCCCACGCGAAGGACGTAATACACCGGCGAGGAGCAGGCCGAGCGTGCTCTTCCCCGCGCCGTTGGCGCCGACGATCGCGGAGATCTCGGCTTCGTGCAGCTCGAGCGACGCACCAGTCACCGCATCACGGTCGTCTCCGCGGTAACGGTGCGCCACGCCGCGCGCGGCGACGGTGATCCGTCCAGGCACGTGTGCCTCGCGCGGGGCCGAAGCGCCGCGCGGCCACCGATCGATGAGGAGGTCCGCAGCCTCGTCGACGTCGCCTGGCATCTCCTCCGCGCCTAGGAGTCGAGCGAGCTCGGCGAGTTCGGGCTGCCAGACCCCGAGTCGATCGAGCTCGTCGGCGCGTCGCATGAACACCGTTTCGGGATCGCCGGCGAGCGCGAGCCTGCCGTCGTCCCCGAGCACCGCGACTCGATCGATGAATCGGAGGAGCGGGTCGAGGCGGTGCTCGACCACAAGGAACGAGCGCTCGCGCCGAATAGCGAGCGCGGCGACCGCGGTGATGACCTCGCGCGCGCCGATCGGATCCAGATTCGCCGTCGGCTCGTCGAGCACGAGCGCTCGAGGCCGCATGGCCAAAAGCGAGGCGAGGGCCACGCGTTGCTTCGTCCCGCCGGAGAGGGCATCAAGCCGTCGCGGTGTCGCGGGCCCGAGGCCGGTGGACGCGCGAGCTTCCACGATGCGCTCGGCCATCTCGTCCCGCGGTAGGCCGAGGTTTTCGAGCCCGAAGGCGATCTCGTCGTCGGTCTCGAGCATCACGAGCTGGGTCTCGGGGTCCTGGAAGAGGACGCCCACCTCCTGCGTGAGCTCGGCGAGCGATGCGCTGCGCGTGTCGCGGCCATTCACGGTCAGGCGCCCACTCTCCCAGTGCGCATCGAGCGCGTGCGGGATTACCCCATCCAGGCAGAGCGCGAGCGTGCTCTTCCCGGCACCGCTCGGGCCGAGCAGGAGGAGCCGCTCGCCCTCCTCCCATGCGAAATCCAGGTCGCGGAGCGCCGGCCGCTTCCGCCCCACGTGACGGATGGTGAGCGACTCGGCGCGCGCGAACGCGGAGGTCACACTTCCTGCACTCGCTCCCGGCCCAGCGCGAAGTAGTTGAGCGAGCCGGTCGCCGCCACGAGATCGCCGATCGCCTTCGCCGCCAGTCCGGCGAGCGCGCCGGCGACGACGCGGGTGATGAAGAGTCCGGCCATGACGCCCGGGTCGAGGGCGAAGTAACCGAGGCGCAGCCAATTCCAGGGGAGCGCGACGACGCCGGCCGCGATGCCCGCGACGGCCATCGTGCCCCAGCCCCAGCGCCGGTAGCCGGTCGCGGCGAACGTGAGCTCGGGACCGAGCGCCTGCATGAAGCCGGTGACGATGAGCACGGGGCCCGCCGGCGCGCCAAGGAGCACCTCGGCGAATGCGGCGAGCGTCTCGGAGAGGAACGCGGCGCCGGGCCGGCGAATGATGTATCCACCGAGCAGACCGCTGACGAACCAGAGCCCGAAGAGGAGCTCCTGTCCGAACTGCGCGCTGACGCCGGCGAGGATCGTCTCGATGCCCAGGTAGGGGCCGAGCCAGGCCCAGTAGATCGCCCCGAACACGACCGCGAGGATCGCCAGGAGCACGTAGTCCTGCGTTCGCCAGACGCGCTCGTCACGCGCCGGGCGCGCGAGGATCGCGCCGATCGCGGCCGCTGCGAAGCCGACGATCGCCAGATACACACCGACGCCGATGCCGACGAAATCGCCCGCGCCGATCGCCTTCGCGACCGTGGCCTTCACCGCGTTGTCGGTGCGGATCGCGGCGGGCGCGAAGTTGATATCCGGCGTCCCGCCCAGCAGACCGCTCGCCAGAAACAGCATCCCGAAGGCGAGGCCCGTGATCGCCGCGGCCGCGGCCCAGAGTCGGTAGCGGCCCTCGGTCGGATCCGCTGCACGCGCCCACGAGACGAGCACGAAGACCGCCGCGAGCGCCGCCGCGAGCGCGACCGCCCAGAGGCCCAGGTCGAGCCCTTTGATCCCGCCGCCCTTGACCGAAGCGAGCGCCGGCGAGAGCGTGCTCGCGAGCTCGGCGCCGCTGAAGCTCTGCCGGGCGTAGATGACCCAGGGCAGGAAGAACGCGATGAGCGCGACGAGCGCGCCCACGAGCGCGACCGCGCGGGCGATGGAGAAGCTGCGCATGTCACGACCTCCCAGAGGGACTGTTCGCGGACAAGGTGGCGTGTGCGACGACGTGCCCGGTGTCCGCGCACGCTGCGTCGAAGGACGTGCGGATCGCGCCCAGCACGTCGGCCAGGTCGCCATGCAGCGTGGAGACGAAGTGCGCGCCCTTCGCAAACACGCCGGCCGTCTTCGTACGGTCGATCTCGCGGTAGATGACCTGCATGTAACCCTCGCTGCCGAGCGGGTAGAGCGACCACTGCGCGCTCACGTCGACACCGCTCTTGCCTGGGCTCGCCTTCGTCGGCCCGGGCATGCGTACTTCTCCGGTCGCTTCGCAGTACGTCTCGCCGGGGCAGCCATGGGAGAGAAGAACGGTCATGACGACGTGCTCGCCGGTCCGCGCGGCAGTGGCGAATATGCGCTCGAGCTCGCGGAAGACACGGTTGCGGTCGCCGCCGATGAACGTGCTCACGTCGTCGGTCTCAACCTCGAGCCCGGTGTCCCGGAGACCTTCGATCGCCTCGAGGATCACCGGCCCGTAGCGGTCGGTCATCGGATGGAGCGAGATGCGCGCGCCGAAGAATGGCGGCGCTTCGGCTTGCGTGTCCTGGGACTCGGTTCGCACTTGCGTCACGTCATGCACCTCCCGGTGGGGTCTCGAAAACAAGAAGCGTTCCGATGTCGAGCGAGACCTTCGCCGGCGACGCCGCGATCTCGTTGCTCAGGCCGCGGGACTTGCCCAGTCGGAGCGTCTCGCTTGCGAGGGGATAGCGGAGCCCTTCGGTTCGCACCCCCTCCGCGTCGCCTGCCACGGGCAGCAGCGTGACGAGGGTGCCCACCGGACCCTCGAGCGTGAGCGATCCGGCGCCGCGCAGCGCCCGGACGCGCATCGCGCCGCGTCGTGCCTCGATCTGAACGCCGTCGTACCCCGGATCGGCGAGGAGCAGCAGGTTCGCGGTCTCGTGGTCGAGGCGCGGACCCCCGAGCGCGCCGAGGAGGACGATCTCCTTCGCTCCCGCCGCGATGGCGTGCGCGACGGCGAGCTCGAGATCGGACTCGTCTTTCGCCGCGGGGAACTTCGCGACGCCGATGCCCTGCCGCGCGAGGCGCTCCACGCCCGCGTCGCCGAGCGAGTCCATGTCGCCCACGACCAGATGGGGAAGGATCTTCCAGCGCTCGAGGACGAGGGCGCCGCCGTCCGCCGCGACCACGAGGTCCTTGTCATCGATCGCAGCGCGATCCGAAGGTAGAACGTCGCCGTGCGCGACCACGACCGCCGTCATGCGAGCGGGGGGCTCTGCCCCCCGTCCCCCGGGTTTCGACCCCCGACTGGACCCCGGCAAAACAAAAGCGGCGCCCTGAGCGCCGCTCGTAGGTGGTTTCACGCCTCTCGACTCCCTACGCTGACATTACTCAGATCAGGTTCTGGGGTCTGCGGCTATCCGCACTCTCAGCGCCCCTTTCGTCGGGCGCTCCCCCGTCGTATTCAGTTGTACGCGTTCGAGTGTACGCCGAGCGCTGGACACGAAGAGGACCAAGCCCCTCGCGGAGCCTGGTCCTCAGTCGACCAAATATGGGTCGCGGCGCTTATGCCGCTTTGCGCTCCTCCGCGTGGCTGACCGGGGTGACCGTCTTCGACGGAGCCACGAGCCAACCGACCACCAGGATCGCGAAGGATGCGAATGCCAGGAACTCCATCGGAGCCCTCCTTTAGATCTGGTACGCCGCTTCGCGGTGTTGCGACGCGTCGAGACCGAGCACTTCCTCGCTCTCGGGCACGCGCAGTCCGACGAAGAGGTCGATGAGCTTCAGGATCACGAACGTCATGACCGCCGAGTACGCGATGGACGCGAGCACCGCGATCGCCTGGATCCCTAGCTGCCCGGGGTTGCCGGCGAGGAGCCCGTCCTTCGCCGCGCTGTTCACCGCGACGGTTGCGAAGACGCCCGTCGCGAGCGCGCCCCAGGCCCCGCCGACGCCGTGGACCCCGAACACGTCGAGCGCGTCGTCGACCTTGAAGCGCTTGGTGATCTGGATCGCGGTGTAGCAGAAGATGCCCGCGCCGAGGCCGATGAGGATCGACGCTGAGACATCGACATAGCCCGATGCCGGGGTGATCGCCACAAGCCCTGCGACCGCGCCGGCCGCGGCACCGAGCACGCTCGGCGCGCCCTTGTGGAGCCACGAGACCGTCATCCAGGTGAGCGCGGCCATCGCCGCCGCGGTATTCGTCACGACGAACGCGTTCGCCGCGAGACCGCCCGCGGTGATCGCGCTCCCGGCGTTGAATCCGAACCAACCGAACCAGAGGAGTGACGCGCCGAGGACGGTCATGGTCGCGTCGTGGGGGTCCATGGCCTCGCGGCCGAAGCCGACGCGACGGCCGAGGACAAGTGCGGCGACGAGCGCCGAGACGCCGCTCGTGATGTGCACCACCGTGCCGCCGGCGAAGTCGAGCGCGCCGAGCTGACCGAGCCAACCACCGCCCCAGACCCAGTGCGCGACCGGGTCGTAGACGAAGGTCGCCCAGAGCAGCGTGAAGACGACGAAGGCCTTGAAGCGCTTGCGCTCGGCGAATGCCCCGGTGATGAGCGCCGGCGTGATGACCGCGAACATCATCTGGAAGACCATGTACGCCTCGTGCGGGACGGTCGGCGCGTACGGACCCGGGTCCTGGCCGACGCCTCTGAGCGCCGCCCAGTCGAGGCCGCCGATGATCCCACCGATATCCGGACCGAACGCGAGCGTGTAGCCCCAGAGGACCCACTGCACGCTGATGAGGCAGAGGATGAAGAAGCTGTGCATAATCGTCGCGAGGACGTTCTTCCGCCGGACGAGGCCGCCGTAGAAGAACCCGAGCGCCGGGGTCATGAGCATGACGAGCGCGGCCGACGCGAGAAGCCAGGCGGTGTCGCCAGCGTTGATCTTGTCCATGCCGGAAGCCTGAGCGACCGGCATGCCCCGGTCAGCGACGGATGGGCGCTACGAAGGTTGCGATTCGGTCGTGGCGACCGTCGAGAAGTCGGTGAGCTTGCTACGCCCCATGCTGAGTCAGCCGCAGGCCACGGATGCCAGCGAAGTGGCGCCGATTAAGAGTCGCGAGGTCCCAGCCGAGCGAGACGGCGGTTGAAGCCACCAACAGATCGTGCGCCTCGAGCTTGCGGCCGGCCGCAATTTGCTGTGCCCAAAGCTCGGCGTGTACGCGGGCGATACGCAATGAGAACGGAATGGTCGGGACCGTCGCGAGGATCCCTTCCACGAACGATTCCCGTTGCAGCCGATGCTGATCGTCAGCGCGCAGAACTCCTTGAAGGAGCTCGGACGCTGTGATTGCGGCGATCGCGACGTCCTCAGCCGACGCGAGCGCCCGTGCGCCGCGCTCGATGTCGATCAGGACCGACGTGTCGAGGATCGTCCCCACGGATCCTTCGGCATGGCCGGCCGCGATCGGAGGATGCGGGCCATGTCACGCGCGAACCTTGGATCGGGTTGCGGACCCTCATGGAAGAGACGAAGCACATCGGCCCACGTCGCGCGTGTCGGCGTCACCCCGCGCGCGGGCGTAACCGCGGCTATGGGTCTGCCGTGCCGCTCGACGAGGAACTCCTCGCTTCGATGCTCCACCGCGTCGAGAATCTCCGAAAAGCTCCGCGACGCCTCGGTTGCGGTGATCCGTTTCGCCACACGGCCAAGCATATCAGACAATCTGATTTCGGCCGTTTCGTGCCACCGACGGCCGCGAGAGCGCGCCTCGACGCTCCCGCGGCCCGCATCCTCAGCGGATCACATGCCCTTGGCGAGTCCGATGACGTTGCCCTCGGGGTCGGCGAACATCGCGACGGTGACCGGGCCGGTCTGCGTCGGCTTGAGCACGGTCTTCGCGCCGAGGCCTTCAGCCTTCTTCAGAGTGCCTTCGAGATCGGTGACGTCGACGTAGAACGTCACGAAGTTCCGGCCGTTCTGTGACTGCCCGATCCCGGCGCCGATGCCCTTCCCGGCGTGCGTGTCGACCATCGCGTAGCCCATCGGGTTGTTCGTGTCCATGTGCCAATCGAAGAGCTTGCTGTAGAAGTCCTGGAGCTTCTTCGATTCCTTCGTGTTGATCTCGACGTGCGTGATGGGCGCGCCCATGTGGTGATTCCTCCCCTTTATTCGTTGGCGTCGGTGTGGTGTGCGGCTTCGCGCGGTTGCCTCCCCTCGGCGACGTCCTCGAGGCGCGGCAGGAAGTAGTCCCAGCCCGCGGCGTGGCTCGCGATCGCGCCCTCCGGAAGCCCGCGATGGATGAGGCGCAGTCGCGTACCGGTTCCTTCGCGCTCGAGGTCGATCTCGACCGTGCTCGCGCCGGCGGGCACGACCTCGCTCCCCTCCCAGCCCCAGGTGAAGACGACGCGCCGTCCCGGGATGACCTCGACGAACTTGCCAGTGACGACGTCCGTGGTGCTCGCGAATTCGACTCGGAACGTGCCGCCCGGACGGGGCTCGAGCTCGGCGAGCTTGCCCTTCCAGCGGACGTACTGCACCGGATCCGTCAGGAGACGAAATACGGTCTCGGGCGGCGCTTGGATCGTGATGACGCGCTCAATGACTTTCGTGTCGACGGCCATGCCTTGTCCTCCTTTGTTGTTCCTCTTGCTCCGCGGCGGCTTTCAAAGACCTGAGGCTGTCGTCCCAGAACGCTTCGAGATACGCGCGAAGCTCGGCGATGGTCTCCGGGCGCGCGCGATACAGGCGCTTCGTGCCGTTTCGGCGCTCGGTCACGAGGCCCGCCTCCTTCAGGACACGCAGGTGCTGTGAGATCGCCGGCCGGGTGACCTCGAAGCGGCGCGCGATCTCCCCGACCGAGAGCTCGGCCGCGGAGACGAGTCGGAGGATCTCGCGCCGCCGCGGTTCTCCGAGCGCGGCGAAGGCGTCCATGGGGGAAGCGTAAGCATAGACTTACGTAAGTGTCAACTGACGGTCGGCCGGGAACCAGTGCGACCTCCGCTACTGAATCACGACCCAATCACGACCGAACCGGCAGTTCACCTCGCACACCGCTGGCTAGACGCTTGTTCGGACATAACCCGTGGGGAGTTGCAGATGACGCTGACGATGGAGCGGCCCGCGACGGCGGCACCCGCGCAACCGAAGACCTCGCCCAAAGACATCCTCAAGCTCGCGAAGGACCAGCAGGTCAAGATCGTCGACCTGCGCTTCGTCGACCTGCCGGGTACGCAGCAGCACTTCTCGATCCCGGTCGAAGAGCTCTCGGAGGGCCTCTTCGCCGACGGCATCGGGTTCGACGGATCGTCCATCCGCGGCTTCCAGCACATTCACGAGAGCGACATGCTCCTCATGCCCGACGCGAACGCCGTCTTCATCGATCCGGTCCTCGAGATCAAGACACTGAACATCACCTGCGATGTCATCGACCCACTGACCCGAAAGCCGTACTCGCGCGACCCGCGGTATGTCGCGAAGAAGGCGGAGGAATTCCTCCCGACCACGGGCATCGCCGATACGTCGTTCTGGGGACCGGAGATCGAGTTCTACATCTTCAACTCGGTCCGTTTCGATCAGACCCAGAACAGCGGTTACTACTACATCGACTCCGAGGAAGGCATCTGGAACTCCGGCAAGGACGGCGGGGTGTCGAACCTCGCGCACCGGCCGCGCTACAAGGAGGGCTACTTCCCGGTCCCGCCGACGGACAAGCTCCAAGACCTTCGCTCGAAGATGGTCCGCGCGCTCATCGATGCGGGCATCGCCGTCGAGGTCCACCACCACGAGGTGGGCACGGCCGGCCAGACCGAGATCGACATGCGCTTCTCCACGCTCGTGGAGATGGCGGACAAGGTCCTCAAGTACAAGTACGTGACCAAGAACGTTGCCGCGAAGAACGGCTACGTCGTCACGTTCATGCCCAAGCCGCTCTTCGGCGACAACGGCTCGGGGATGCACACGCACCAGAGCCTCTGGAAGAACGGATCGAACCTTTTCTACGACCGGGAGGGCTACGCACTTCTCTCCACGACCGCGCGTCACTACATCGGCGGACTCTTGAAGCACGCGCCGGCGATCCTCGCGTTCGCCGCTCCGACCACAAACAGCTACCGCCGACTCGTCCCCGGGTACGAGGCGCCGATCAACCTCGTGTACTCGATGCGGAACCGCTCCGCGTGCGTGCGCATCCCGACGTACTTCGACAAGCCGGAGGCGCGCCGCCTCGAGTTCCGCGCGCCCGATCCGTCATGCAACCCGTACCTCTCGTTCTCGGCCTGCCTCATGGCCGGTCTCGACGGCGTGATCAACCGGATCGAGCCGCCAACGCCGATGGACGTCGACCTTTACGAGCTCGAGGGCGAAGCGAAGAAGCGTGTGAAGCAAACACCGGGCTCGCTCGAAGAAGTGCTCGACGCGCTTGACGCCGATCGTGACTTCCTCATGCGCGGGAACGTGTTCACCGAAGATCTCATCGAGGCCTGGCTCTCGATCAAGCGCGCCAGCGCGAAGGAAGTCGCGCTCCGTCCGCACCCGTACGAGTTCTACCTGTATTCGGACGTTTAGGAGGGACCGAGAAGATGGCCGCGACCGCTCAGGATCTCGCTCGCGTACAGGCGGGGCACTGGGCGGCGCGGCCGCTTCCCGAACCGCCGCGCTACCGCCGCGTGTCGAAGAGCGCCCCAGTACCGATCGATCGCATGGGCAGGCTGCTCGAGGACTGGATGCGCGAGCTCACCATCGGTAACACGCTCGACGGCGAGTAGCGGCCTCGACGACCCATACGTACGCCCTTTATCTCGAGTCGGGGCCGCAGAAGAAGACCACCCTCGTCCACGTGCCCGAGCTCCTAGGCTGCGTCGCGAACGGCAAGACGACCGACGAGGCGGTGTCGGCGACACCCGACGCGATCCGTGCGTACCTTCGGTACCTCAAGCGCCACGGCGAGAAGGTCGACGCGAACGAAACGATCGGGACGCGCGTCGCCGAGCACAACACCGAGGGTCTCTTCTCCGGACAGGCGATCTTTCCACCGGACCTGAGACCGCTGGCCCCGAGCGATTTGGCTCGCTATCTGCGGTGGCTCGAGTGGTCGCGCGAGGATCTGCTCGCCCTTGTGAAGGGGATCGACGACCGGCGACTTCGCGCCAAGCCACCGAAGGGACGCTCCCTTCACGACATCCTTTTGCACGTCCTGGCAGCGGACAAGGGCTACGTCTACGCGCTGGTCAGTCCCCTGAAGACGATGGGCGATCCGACGAACGCCGCTGAGCGCGGCGAGCTGGATCTGCGGGTCGCCCTTGCCGAAGCACGGCGAGCCGCGCTCACGCGTCTCGCGGCGCTCACGCCGGCCGAGCGCAAGCGGGTGCGTAGGACCGGCCAGTCGACGTACTCGGCATTCCGCGTGATCCGCCGCATGCTCGAGCACGAGTGGGAGCACCGCCGCGAGATCGCGGCGCGCGCGGGACGCGAGGCTTAGGCCCGGACCGGGACCTTCGGTATGGCGTTCGCGAATACGTCGACGAGCGGCGCCGCCAGCTTGCGGCTCGCATCCGCGCGCGCGTCGTAGCCACAGAGCGAGAAGCCCTTCACATCCGCGACCGAGAAGAGCTGACGGAGCACGTCGGCGAGCGAGGACAGCGATGGCCCGCCGACGGCGGCGAAGGCCACGGCCGGGAATTCGCGCGGGTCCACGACGTCGATGTCGACGTGCAGCCAGACCGAGCGGCGGCGCGCCCACGCCCCGAGTCCGGGCGCCTCCGAATGGTCCGGGTCGAAGGCGATCCGGAGCACCCGCGAGCGATCGAGGTTTCCCTTCTCGCCGCCATCGAGCGCGCGCGCGCCGACGAGCGCCACACGCTCCTCGGCGATCCGCCGCGAGCCGGGGAAGAGGAGCGGCGCGACCGAGCGGCCACAGAGGTGCGCGAGGACCATCCCGGACACGTAGTGCGACGGTGTGGTCGCGAGGGTGTTGAAGTCGCCGTGCGCGTCGAAGTACACGAGCGAGATCTCCGGGTCAGCGCCGAGCGCTCCCGAAAGCGCGCCGGCGACGAGGGTGCACTCGCCGCCGATGACCGCGGTACCTGCGCCCTCGCGCAAAGAGGCAAGCACTCCGTCGGCGAGCGTGCGGCAGGCCTCGCGCGCCGCGGTCAGCCAACGATCGCGCGGGTTGAACGGGATGCGGACCCGCTTCTCGCAGCCGAGGCGGTCGGCGAGCAGCGGGGCGAGAACGCCAGGCGCCTCCCCAAGACCGACGAACTGCTGCTCGGTGACCACGCCGGCCTCGAACAGATGGAGCGGGCGAGCCGCCATTTCTGGGCGCATGGTAGCCCGGGTAACAGGCAGGCGACCGCGGCTACCGGGTTTTGGCTATTTGATGAAACCGCTCTGATTGAGCGCCAGGCAGATGATCGCGATCGCGGCGAGCGGATAGCGAGACCAGCGGCCCGATACGAGCATGAGGATGCCGCAGATGAGTGCGACGACCACGAGGATGAGCGAGATCGTGATGGTCATGCCGACCTCCCGGGTGCGAGCTTGCCCGGCGGTCGTGCAACCTCTGTGCCGTTCAGTCGAGCGACGTCAGCAGACGGTCGATCGCCGCGAGACCGGAGTGAAGAACGCGTGGAACCATGCCGAACCCGATGCGCAAGTGACGCTCCGCGCGGAAATGGATGCCGGGGACGATCATCGTGCTGTACTCGCGGATGAGCCGATCCACGAGCGCCATCGAATCGATCGGGTACTTGTAGCTGAAGAAGCAGATCGCGCCCGCGGCCGGCGCGGTCCAGTGAAGCTCGCGCGAGCGGCCGCCGGCCCAATCCTCGAGCATCGGCCAGCGGTCGTTGACCAAGAACCGCGCGCGCTCGAGGAGCTGCTTGCGCCGCTCGAGCGCGATCTCCGCGAGCACCTCGGAGATCGTCGCGGGAGCGATGGTGGTGTAGTCCTTGATCTCGAGCGCGTCCTCGACCCGCTCCGGTGGCGCGACGAGCCAGCCAATCCGCAGGCCCGGCAACCCATAGACCTTGGAGAGCCCGCCGGTCACGATGATCCGCTCGCCGCGTCCGCTGAACGTCGGGCTCTCTTCGCCCGATCGCTCCGCGCCGCGATAGACCTCGTCCGCGAGGATCCACGTACCGTGACGGTCGGCGACCCGAACGATCTCGGCGACCTCGCCCTGCGAGAGGATCTGGCCCGTCGGATTGTTCGGTTGGCAGACGCAGATGACGCGGGTCCGAGCATTGACCGCGACGCGAAGCGCATCGAGGTCGATCGTCCAACCATGTTCCTCGCGTAACCAGACCTCGCGCACGCGCGCTCGCATGCCGGTTGCGATGCCGTGCACTTGCATGTAGTTCGGCATGACGACGACGACCTCGTCGCCGGTGGACACGAGCGTCGCGAGCGCGAGGAAGTTCGCCTCGCTCGTACCCGTGGTGATCACGACATCGTCGGCCGCGCGGCCGGCGTGGAATGACGCAACGAGAGCGCGAGTCGCCTCTCGGCCGACGCCCTCGGCGTAGCCGAGCCCGGTGCGCATCAGCTCCTTCGGATCGCGCGTGATCTCCTCGAGCGTGAGCGCTTCGACACCGGACTCGGAGAGGTCGTAGCGGATCTTGTGCTCCCAGGTGGACTGCATGCGCTCCATGTCGAAGCGTGGGAAACGCATCAGGTGCGCTCCAGGTCCGCACGCAGCCGCGCGAGCTGTTTCCTCGCGAAATCGAGAACGTAAAAGCGCTCAAACGACCCGGGGCGCCCCGTCACTTCCACCGCGTCCACGACATTCGCGTATCGGAAGAGGACCGTCATGGTCGTGAGGTCGTCGCCGTCGGCGGTCGGCTGTTGGAATACGAGCACGCGTGAATCATCGCCCACCTTCTCGCCGAGGTCCGTCTCGGTCGACCCCAGGGCAAGGGCGCTCGCACGGAAGTCCACGAAGACGGCCCTCGCAGCGTTCGCATCACTCGTCGTGATCAGGATGCTGTCGATGAGGCAGCAGCGGAACTGCTGATCGGGCTGCTTGAACGCGCGGACGTAGCCCGAGGCGCCGCGCTGCTCGAGCATCTTGGTGCTCGTGGAGAGGCCGTCGGCGAGCTGCTGTGGGCTCATCGCATCGTCCGTCTCGAGCAGGTAATCGGCGGGGACGTCCGAGGCCTGGAGTATCACTTTCTGGGGCGCACTGCGGACGGCCTGGCTCGCGGTGGCGGGCGCGGTCGCCGGCGGGCTCGACCGCGCGCAGCTCGCGGCGGCGATCGCCGTGAGCGCGAACGCCGCGGCGAAACGCATCACGTTTGGTTCGCGGTAGCGACCATCCATCGACGCACGATACGTCGGCCCGATGCCGATCTGAGACCGACGACGGCCATCATCCCTTTCGTGGATCGACGGATGGCCGCACTTGTCGTCGCCCTGTTCGTCTTGACGGGCTGTGGCGCGCGCGAACGCACGTCACCGACCTTCATCCCTCCGGTCACGGCTCTGCCGTTCGTAGCCGCGTCGCCGGCCGCGTCGCCGGCCGCATCGCCGGTCGTCCCGGCGACAGCGGTGAACTGTCCCTCGAACCCCCCGCCCATCCTTCCCCCGTCCTTTGCCGAGGGGGTCCCATTTACGCTCTGTCAGGAGCTGGCGCGTGTTGCGTTCATTCCGGGGACTGCGCCGCTACGCGTGTCGTTGGAGCTCGTCCAACGCGACGGTCGCCTGTACGACGAGCTGCAGATCTGGAAGCGGACGGTGGGCGGCGCGGAGTATCCGGACGTTACGCATTCCTGGCCGTATGAGCCGACGGCCGCGGAGATGCGTCCGGCATTGGAACTCCGATGGGTCAAGACCTTCCGCCCCGCGGACAGCCTCAGCGAGCAGTTCGCCTACACGTTCGTGACCGTCAACCTGCCGCCCGGTTTCGTGTGTTGCACGGCGTTGAGCCGAGTCGTCGCTTGGGATGGATGCAGCGTCGCTGAGGTGATGGAGGGGGAGCTGATCGACCTGACGACGCGCGGCGATCTTATGGTCTGGACCCGGGCGGTCGGCGCGTCGAGGATCCAGGAAGGCGAGGTGGGACGACAATATCGGTGGGCCGGCGCGGCGTACGTATTCGTTTCGGGTCCAACACCGCAACCCCGACCGACCCTGCCCTCATCCAGCTGCCGGCCATAAGACGAACCGCGCGCACTTCGCCATCCTGATAGGGCAGGGTCGTCCGATCCATTCCCCGACCGAAAAGATCCGGGCAGCGAAGGCGTCGGTCTCGCAGCGATATCGTCGAGCGCCGTGCGCATCGGAATTCAGCTACCCGAGGTCGAGCGCGAGGTGCGCTGGCCGGAGGTCGTCGCGATCGCGCGTGCCGCGGAGGACTCGGGCTTCGAATCGATCTGGGTGGGCGACCATCTGCTCTACCGCAGCGACAAGCGGCCCGACCGCGGACCCTGGGATGCCTGGACCCAGCTCGCCGCGCTGGCGGTGATCACGTCGCGAGTCCAACTCGGCCCGCTCGTTGCCGCGACGGCGTTCCACGCCCCGGGAATCCTGGCCCGCATGGCCGCCTCCGTCGACGAAGTGAGCGGTGGGCGGCTCGTGCTCGGTCTCGGCGCGGGCTGGAACGAGCCTGAGTTTCGGGCATTCGGGATCCCTTACGACCGGCTGGCTTCTCGGTTCGAGGAGGCGTTCGAGATCGTCCGCCGCTTGATCGCCGGAGAGCGCGTCACATTCCACGGCCGGTTTCACAGTGTCGACGACGCGGTGCTCCTACCCCGACCGCCGCGTCGCATACCGCTGATGCTCGGGTCCAGTGGAGCGCGAATGCTCGGGATCGCCCTTCCGCACGTCGATGTGTGGAACACCTGGTACAGCTGGTATGGCAACAGCCCCGAAGGTTTCGCGTCGCGCCGTCTCGAGATCGATGCTGCCTGCCGGCGAGCTGGTCGGCAGCCCGGTGAGGTGAGGTACAGCGCATGCGTCCTGGTCACCGCGGAGGACGGTGCGAGCGAGCGGCCGCACGAGGTTCCGCCGGTCAGAGTTGAAAAGCTCGCCTCGCATCTCCGCGCGCTCGAGGCGGCCGGGGCAGACGAGGCGATCCTGGTGGTCGATCCGATCACCGAGCGCTCCACCCGCGCGCTCGCGGACGCTATCGTTGATCTGAAATAAGCGTCCGTGGCCCCGTCCGAGTGGACGGGGCGTTTCGGCGTTTTGGAGGCTCGATGGCGCGATTCGCGAAGCTGTTCGGTCGAGGTGCTGCCTCGCCGCCGCGCGTGGACCGCATCGTCGTGGGGCTCGGCAACCCCGGCGAGGGTTACGCGGCGACGCGTCATAACGCGGGCTTTCAGGTGGCGTCGCGGCTTGCGAAGCGCTCGCGCGCGGAATTCGCTCTGAAAGCGGCGGACTCCCGCATTGCCGAAGGCGCGATCGACGGCGTGCGGATCGCGATCGCTCGTCCGCAGACTTTCATGAACGACTCCGGCCGCGCGGTCCGCAAGCTGCTCGATCGCTATCGCGTCGATCCAGCCGCCCTCCTCGTGATCTTCGATGAGGTGGACCTTCCACTCGGCAAGATCCGCCTGCGCGAGCGCGGCGGTCCGGGTACCCACAACGGCATGCGCTCGATCGTGTCGGCCATCGGCGAGGACTTTCCGCGTCTGCGCGTCGGTGTGGCGCCGACCGATCCAGCCGCCGAGATCCCCGATCTCGTCGAGTACGTCCTGACGCCCTTCGCCGCCGACGAACGGGCGACCGCCGAGGCGACCTTCGCGCGTGCGGCAGAGGCTGTCGAGGTCGCGGTCCGCGAGGGCCTGCCACGTGCGATGGAGCGGTTCAATGGCTGACCTTGGAGGGGCCTTTGCCCCTTCCACCACCCCCACGCTGTCCAGCGTGCGGCTCGGTGGGATCGTCGCACTCGCCGAGCGCAGCGAGCGTTACCGCGAGCTCGCCTCACGGCTCGGGGATCGCGAGAGCGTCTCGGTCACGGACGCGACCGCCGGCGCGCGCGCGTTCGCGTGGTCGGCGCTGGTCGCGAACAGCGGCCGCACCATCGCTCTCGTCGCACCGAGCGAAGATCGCGCGCGCCGCTGGCGCGCGGAGCTCGCCGGGTGGCTCGGCGACGAACGCGTCCTCGCGTTCCCGGAGCGCGAGACGATGCCGTTTGAGGTGAGTGCGCCGTCGGGCACGGCGGTGCACCAGCGGCTCCTCACGCTGTGGCGGCTCGCGAGCGCGCAAGCTCCGGTCGCCGTCGTCACGAGCTTGCGCGCGTTGCTTGAGCACACCATCCCGCCCGAGGAGCTCGCGCGACGCGGTCGCACCCTTCGCGCGGGCGATCGGCTCTCCTGGCAGGAGACGGCGGCGTGGCTCTTCGATCTCGGCTACGAGCCGGTCACGGAGGTGAGCGAGCCGGGCACCTTCTCGCGGCGCGGCGGGATCATCGACATCTATCCGGCCTCGGCCGAGCAGCCCGCTCGCGTCGAGCTCTTCGGCGACGAGATCGAGACGCTCCGCGCGTTCGATCCGGTCACGCAGCGCTCGCAATCGCCCCAGGATCAACTCGTCGTCTTGCCGGCCCGCGAATTCTCGATGGAGCGTGCGCCCGAGCTCGCCGAGCGTCTGGCCTCAGCGAATTGGCCGGGGGGCGGGGGCCGGGCGGCGGAGCCCCCTGATGGTGCCGACCTTTCGCCCTACGCGCGTCTGGTCGATTCCCTGCGCGAGGGCGGGTACACGCCCGGCGCCGATGCCTTTGCTCCACCTCTGGGCGCGACCGCGTCGCTCCTCGATCACCTCGGCGATCGCGCGACCGTCGTATTCGAGGACACCGTAGAGCTCGAGCTCGCGCACGACGCGCTCGAGGCGCAGGCCGAAGAGAAAAGGGATGAGCTCGCCGGCCAGGGGCTCCCGGTCAGTGTCTTCCCGCCCCCGTACGTGTCTCGATCGCGTGTCGAAGAGCTCGCCGAGCGGCACGGCGCCGTCCGCGTGCGGCCCGCGCGGGGCGCCGTGCGCCTTGGCTGGTCGGGCCTGACGAGCTACGCGGGGCGGCTCGACCAGTTCCTCCGCGAGGTCGCGGGCTCAGGCGGTGGAACGCGCCTCGTCGCGACCCCGCAGGCGGCCCGCCTCGCCGAGCTTCTCGCCGACCGGGATATCCAAGCGGTAGCGCGCGAGACGGTAGAAGACTCGCCGGCGGCGGGCTCGCTCGTCGTGGCGCGGGTGCCACTCGCGGAGGGCTTCGCCGTCCCCGAGCTCGACCTGCGCGTCTTCACCGACGCCGAGGTCTTCGGCTTCCGGAAACCCCGTCACCCGGAGCGGCGCCGCCGGCGCGTGCAGATGGGCTCTTTCCTCGCGGACCTCAAGCCCGGAGACCACGTCGTGCACGAGGACCACGGCATCGCGCGGTTCGAGCGCTTCGTCACGCGCGAGGTGGCCGGGGTCGTGCGCGAGTACCTCGAGCTCCGTTTCGCCGGCACGGACGTGGTCGCGCTCCCCACCGAGCGGGTCGACAAGGTCACCCGCTACGTCGGCGGGACGCCTCCGGGCCTATCAACGCTCGGCGGCCGCGAGTGGCTCGCGACGAAGCGCAAAGCGAAGAAGGCCGCGGAGGAGATCGCGCGCGAGCTCTTGCGTCTCTACGCGGCGCGCGAGGCGACGCAGGGGTTCGCGTTCGGACGCGACACCCCGTGGCAGATCGAGATGGAGAACGCCTTCCCGTACACGGAAACACCCGACCAGCTGCAGGCCATCGAGGACACCAAGCGCGATATGGAGCGCGGCCGGCCGATGGACCGGCTGATCGTCGGCGACGTCGGGTATGGCAAGACGGAGGTCGCGCTGCGGGCGTCCTTCAAGGCGGTCCAGGACGGGAAGCAGGTCGCGATCGTCGTGCCGACGACGGTCCTGGCCCAGCAGCACTACGAGACGTTTGCCGAGCGGCTCGCGACCTTCCCGGTCAGCGTCGAGATGCTCTCGCGCTTCCGTTCGCCGGTCGAGCAGCGCGCGGTGGCCGCTGCACTCGGCACGGGCGAGATCGACATCGTGGTCGGCACGCACCGGGTGCTGCAGAAGGACGTGCATTTCCGCGATCTCGGCCTGGTGGTCATCGATGAGGAGCACCGCTTCGGCGTGAAGCACAAGGAGCGGCTCAAGCAGATGCGCACCGAGGTCGACGTGCTCTCGATGACCGCGACGCCGATCCCCCGCACGCTCCACATGGCGCTCTCCGGCGTGCGTGACATCAGCGTGATCGAGACTCCGCCCGAGAATAGACAGCCGATCGAGACGCACGTCGTCGAACGGAGCGACGACGTCCTGCGCGAGGCGATCGTGCGCGAGGTCGATCGCGGGGGCCAGGTCTACTACGTCCACAACCGGGTCCAGGGCATCGAGCAGGAAGCCCACCGCCTGCGCCAGCTCGTCCCGACCGCGCGCTACGTCGTCGCGCATGGCCAGATGGACGAGCGCAAGCTCGAGCGGGTCATGGTGGAGTTCGCCGACGCCGAGCACGACGTGCTCGTCTGCACGACGATCATCGAGTCCGGCCTGGACATCCCGAACGTCAACACGATCGTCATCAACCGCGCCGGCACACTCGGCCTGGCCCAGCTCTACCAGCTCCGCGGCAGGGTCGGCCGGAGCGCCGAGAAGGCCTACGCCTACCTTCTCTACACAAAAGAGCAGCACCTGACCGAGCAGGCACGCAAGCGCCTGCAAGCGGTCTTCGAGGCGAGCGAGCTTGGCGCGGGCTTCAAGATCGCGATGCACGACCTCGAGATCCGCGGCGCCGGGAACATCCTGGGCGCCGAGCAGCACGGTCACGTCACCGCTGTGGGGTTCGAGCTCTACACCCAGCTCCTCGAGGAGGCGGTCAACGAGCAGCGAGGCGCGCCCCGGGCGGCCGCCCTGCCGGAGATCACGGTCGATCTGGCGCTCTCGACCGCCATCCCCGACGAGTACGTACCCAGCCGCCAGCGCAAGCTCGAGCTTTATCGGCGGATCGCGGGCCTCGCGACCCTGGACGACCTCGGCGGGCTCCGCGAGGAGCTCCGCGATCGTTACGGAGCGCCGCCCGAACCGGTACGAAACCTCCTGTACGGGGTCGAGGTCAAGATCCGTGCGGTGAGGGCCGGCGCGACCGAAGTGCGCGCGCGCGGCGCCGAGCTGCGCGTAGTACTAGGACGAGACATACAGCCAGCCGAACGCGAGCGAGTCGTCCGTTCGTTCCCTCGCGCGCAGGCGGGCCAGCGACAGGTCCGACTTTCGGTGCTCGATGCGAAGGGCGATTGGCGCGACGCTCTCACCGGATTGCTCGACCGACTCGCCGCCTGATGAGACGCGCGTGCAACCACAAGAGGCAGCGTTCTGTCATCGTCCCACATCACGATGAAGAACGCGCTACGCCTGATCACTCTCGCGGTGCTAGCGCTGCTCCCCACCATCGTCGCCGGACTCACCATCCACTAACACCCCGCGCTCACGTCTCGTGAAGATCTGGCTGTTCGCGGCGTTTCTCATCCTCTGGGGCAACCTCCTCCATCCGCTCATCGGGCCTACCGCACTGCTACCCGGTGGGAGCTGGCAGTTCGTTGTGGCGGGCGCGGCCCTCCTCATCTTGTCGCTGGCCGCCGCGCGGCTTCTCCGACTCGACGCCGCGTCGATCGGTCTGCGGCGAGCCGGCTCCCTCCGCGGAGCCGCGATCGGGGCAGCCGCCGGAGGGGTGATCGCCGCTCTGGCCGTCGCCGTAATGCGCGCGGTCGCGCCGGCGGTCGTCGGCCAGCCGCTCATCTACGAGCCGCTCCAATTTGCTTCCGCCGATGACCTCACTCAGCACATTCTCTTTTTCCTCCCGTTCGGCGTGGTGATCCCGGAGGAAGTTGCGTTCCGCGGCACCCTGCTCAGCGGATTGCTCGCGAGGTATGGCCTCCGTTACGCCGTCATTGCCTCGGCGATCGCGTTCTCGCTCTGGCATGGCACAGTCGGAGTGTTCACGGTGGTGAACACCACGGTGCCCTCAGTCCTGATCGTTCCCGCGATCGCTGGCGCACTCGCGTTCCTCTTCATCGGTGGCGCGATCATGGCGCGCCTGCGTGTCGCCACCGGAACGGTGATCACCAGCATTGCGGCGCATTGGGCGTTCAACGCGATCATCCTCATCGGCCTCAGGTATCCGAGGATCGATTGAAGATCGGCATCGATCTCGACGACGTAATGGCGATCTGCGCGGTCGCCTATTTGAGGAAGTTCGCGGAGGAATACCGCGTCGAGCTCCCCGATGAACGCGAGATCGGATGGCATCTGCTCCGCGATATGGACCCGTACGTCTCGCCCGATGAGCGCGACCGTTTCCGCATCAAGCTCTACGACGGCACCTTCTTCAGCGAGCTCGAGGTGTACGAGGATTGCCCCGCCGTCCTCGAGCGGTTGGTGGCCGCGGGCCACGAGCTCTACTTCATCACCGCCCGCGCGGAGCGTCGTCGCTACATCACCGAGACCTGGCTACGGGAGAAGGGCATCCTCGACCATGCCAAGGCCGTCCATCTCAAACCGATCGGCGACTTCCGGCCCGAGTATCCCCGTGGCCGGTATGACGCGACGGGCTCGGCCGAGTACAAAACCCGCCTCGCGAAGGAGCTGGTCCTCGACGCCTTCTGTGAGGACGACATCGTCATCGCCAAGACCCTGGCCGGCGCGGGGATCCAGGTCTTCCTCTTCGATCAGCCCTGGAACCGCGACCTTGCGGGCGACCGCATCACGCGGGTGCACGGATGGACCGAGCTCGCGCAACATCTGGGCCTGTGACCAGGCCGACGACCTTCTATTTCGTGCGACACGGCGAGAGCGAGGGGAACGCCGCCGGCCGCTTCACGGGGCAGACCGACTCACCGCTGACCGCGCGCGGTCGCCAGCAGGCGCAAGCGATCGCCGACGAGCTCGCGAGCGTGAGGTTCGACCGGATCGTCTCGAGCGACCTCTCTCGGACGCGCGACACGGCCGAGGCCATCGCCAAGCGGCAAGGCCTCGAAGTGGAGGTGCTACCAGAGCTGCGGGAGATCGACGTCGGCGAGCGCACCGGCAAGCCCTTCGACGAGGTCCGCGGGCTGCCGAACTGGACCGACGATGGCTTCGTCGCGTGGCCGGGAGGCGAAACGCTCGACAGGGTCATCACCCGTGTCCTTGGCGTCATCGAGCGGCTGGTGCGCGAGAGCCCCGGCAAGACGATCCTCATCGTGGGCCACGGCGGGGTGAACCGCATCCTGCTGTCGCACTTCTTGGGGATCCTGCCGAAGCTCGATCGGACCCCCGCGCCGAACACGAACATCAGCGTCGTGCACACCGACGGGAAAACGCACACGGTGGAACGGCTTTTCGCCGCGGACCACGTGACCGGAGCCGAGCCGACGACGACCTGATGGAGGTGGGCGCACCGCGAGAGTCCTTATGTCATGTTGCTGCGCGGATTGGTCAGTAAACTGGTCACATCATGAAAACGCTGCCCCTCGCGGAGGTTAAAGCGAAGCTCAGCGGGCTCATCGAGGATGTTGCCCGCCGAGACGAGCGCGTCACCATCACCAAGCGCGGTCGCCCGACGGCCGTTCTGATGAGTCACGACGAGGCCATGAGCCTGGACGCGACGCTCGAGATCATGTCCGACCCTGAGTTCTACGCGGAGATTCTGCGCAACCGACATGCGCTCGATCGCGGCAAGGGCCGCGCTTACGAACTGAGCGATCTCGTCGGAGAGGAGGTGCCCGCAAGTCGTGCCAAGCCCACGCGTCGTGCTGCTGCCCGCGACGGCCGACTTGGTACGGCGACTACCGCCCGAGACCAGGCGAAAGGTACGCGCGGTGCTCGCCGAGCTCGAACCCGATCCGGATCTCGGTGAGCCGCTTGGACGCGAGCTGACGGGCATGTGGCGGATCCGCGTGGGACAGCTGCGAATCGTCTATCGAAAGTCATCGGTGCATGTACAGGTACTAGCGATCGGACCGCGACGCACCATCTACACCGAGCTAGAGCGCGAGGCGCGTCGCGGAGATTAGCTTTTGCCGAGGATGCGGCGAGCGCGATTGATCGATGCCTCGGTACTCGACAGATCCGGGACCGGCGCCATACATCACGCTGACGCCGGTACCCGGATGTCGATCTCCAGCGCTGGTATCTCTAGCGGGCTCCGCTCCGAGCTTCCTCGCGAAGCTCGGCGAGCAGCTCCGCGAACCGGTCGTGAGTCTCGGCGAGGCCCTTCTCCATCCCGCTCTGGATCATGCCGTCGCGGTCCTCTTTCGACGCGAACAGGGATCGCACGGTGAGGAGGGTTCGCCCGTCACGCTCGGTGAACGTCGCCGTCTCTACCGAGATGTGGCCCGCCATCGGCTCGAACTCGAATGTCTGAACGATCCGTTCCGGCGGGACGACCTCGCGGTACTCGCCGCGGAAGGCGAATTCGGTACCGTCGGCCTGGCGATGGATGAAGCGCCACGTCCCGCCCGGGCGCACGTCCATCTTGTCCACGACCGTCTCGTAGTTCCGCGGGCCCCACCACCGACCGATGAGGTCGGGGTCGGTCATCGCCTTGAACACCAGGTCGCGAGGGGCATCGAACTCCCTTGTGATGAGGATCTCGCGGTCCGAAGGCAGTGTGACCTTCGTCTTGGACTCACTTGCGGCGGCCATCTTTTCTCTCCTTGTCCTTTCCTTTCAGGTCGCGAAGTACGTCGTCGAGTTGATCGAATCGCTCGTTCCAGGTGCGGCGGTAGGGATCCAGCCAGCCATCGAGCTCCTTGAGGGCTTGCGCGCGGAGTCGATAGATCCGCTGCTGGCCGAGGGGTCGGACCTCGACGAGCCCGGCGTCGCTCAGGACGCGAAGATGCTTGGAGACCTGCGGCTGGCGCAATCCGAGCCGCTCGACGATTTCCCCGACCGCGAGTGGCTTGCGGCGGAGGAGCTCGACGATCTGCAGCCGGTTCGGCTCCGCGAGCGCGCTCAGGATCTCCTGCACGCCGTCATATATACGCCTAAAGGAATATGTCTGTCAAGGCATACTTCAAGGCGTCGGCGACCGTAAGTGACCTCACCAACACGGGCGCCGGCGAGCCACCCGGCTTGGGTGTCGCCCCTGCAAGTCAGGCCCGGAGAGCGAGAGACGTAAGATCACCCGAATGCCATTCAAGAGCAAGGCACAGCGCCGCAAGTTCGCGGAGCTCTTGATGACCGGCAAGATCTCCGACCAGACGTACGAAGAATGGAACCGCTCGACCGGGCGCAAAGAGCTTCCCGAGCGCGTCCACCCGAAGGGGTCGAAAGGCACGAAGCGGTCGGCCTCGAAGACGAAGGCGGCATCGAAGACCAAACCTCGCAAGCGCTGACGCGGAGGCGTCAGGCCGGGGCGGCGCCCGCGACGCTCCTTACGTTGTTCATGATCGAAAGCGCCGTGCCGCTGTAGACCTGGTCCTTCTCGCGTTCGGTGAAGTCCATCGCATCGATCGAGCTCACGGCCTTGTCGATCGAGCCAAGCAGATGCGGATAGTCGCTGCCCATGACCATGTGGTCGGTGCCCACAACGTCGTGCAGGAGCCGCAGGTTGTGTGGGCTGAAGGTGACCGTGTCGTAGTAGAGGCGCTTCAGATATAGCGAGGGCGGCTCGTCGATGTTCACGCGGCACTCCGCGAAGTCGCGCCAGCCCGAGTCGAGGCGCTCCATGAGGTAGGGGACCGCCCCGCCCGCGTGTGCGACGAGCCAGCGAATGTTCGGCAGCTGCTTGAATACGCCCGCGAAGCACAGCTTGGCGACGGCGAGCGTCGTGTCGAAGGGGAAGCCGACCAGCGGACCGAGCACGTATTCCGTGAACGCTTCAGCGGCGAGCGGAATCATCGGGTGGACGAACACGCAGAGCCGGCGGCGTTCCGCTTCCGCGAAGAACGGCCGGTAGAGCGGATCGGCGAGCGCACGGCCTCGGATGTTCGAGAGAAGGACGATGCCCTGCATGCGCAGCTCGTCCACCGCGTGCTCGAGCTCACGCAGCGCCGCGTCCGGATCGTCCATCGGGATTGACGCGAACCCGAGGAACCGGCCCGGATGCTTGGCGGTGAGGTCGGCATACGTGTCGTTCACCATGCGCGCGACATCCGCCTGCGCCTTCCCCTCGACGAAGTACACGTTGGGGGTCGACAGCGAAAGCACCTCGGTGTCGATGCCGACGCGGTCCATGTCATCGAGGCGCTTGGCGACGTCGGTCATCGGGGCGGTGACTCCGAAGAAGCGTGCGCCGCGATAACGGATGATCCGCTGCCCGGTGGGGCTCGTCCCGAAGGAGAAGTCGCCGCCGCTTCGTTCGATGCGCTCGAAGTACGCGGGCGGGTAGTAATGCGTATGGAGATCGAGCTTCACAGCGGCAGTTTTGCAGACGCGCGGCTCTAAGGCGGTGAGGGCGAGGGGCGCGCCGGAAGGATCGTGGCTTGCACGAAGGTGCCGTTGTCGATCATGTTCGACATGCCGACGCCGACCGTCGCAGTGAGGCCATCGCCGTCATGCCTCATTACGAAGATCGTCCCGAGGGTCACCGGACCCGCCGTGGGTGGGGTGAGCGGGGCCCCGGTCAGCCGCCACGCGGCATGGTCCTTCGCGTAGAAGCTCACGAGCTCGGCACGGGTTAGGGTCGACGTCCATTGCGCGGTAATTCCGCGCAGCTCCGCAGGCACGAAGGGCAGCGGCCCCGTCGCGCTCTGGAGCTTCGAGCTGGGTGGGGTCGGGAAGTCGGACGGAAACTCCTTCGGGAGTGATGCGGCGCCGAACGGCGAGGGAACCCGCACGTCGCATCCCGCGAGCGGCACGATGAGCGCGAGCAGGAGCGCAGCCGATAGCGCCCGTCGAGCGAGATGCTGAGCCACCGTCAGCGCCACTTGTACGCGCCTCTCGATTAGTCTCTGTGTCGTGCCGGTACAAGTTGACAGCCTCGCGAGCCGTATCCGCGATGTTCCGGACTTTCCGAAGCCGGGGATCCTCTTCAAAGACATAACCACCCTCCTGAAGGATGGCGACGCGTTCAAGGCGGCCATCGACGGCCTCCTAGCCAAGATCGGCGAGAAGAAGATCGACGCCGTCGTCGGGATGGAATCACGCGGATTCATCTTCGCCGCGCCGATCGCGTACAAGCTCGGCGTGGGCTTCGTCCCGGTCCGCAAGCTTGGCAAGCTGCCCTCCGACGTGGTTAGCGTCGAATACGACCTCGAGTACGGATCGGCGACCCTCGAGATGCACAAGGACGCCCTCAAACCGGGCTCGCGCGTCCTCATTGTGGACGACCTCCTGGCGACCGGGGGCACCGTTGCCGGGACGATAGAGCTCGTGAAGCAGCTCAAAGGGGAGATCGTCGCCCTCGCATTCCTCATCGAGCTGAGCGCGCTCAAAGGACGCGAGAAGCTGAGCGGCTTCGACATCGTCACGCTCATCTCGTACTGAGGCCGGCGACCGGGTACACTCGGTGTCCACTCAGCGACCGGCGGAGGCCCGCTTGGTCCTTTTGAAGGAGGACCGATGACCGCGGCCCCGACGCTTCCCGAGATCAAGATCGATCCGCACGCGAGCGCCGACGACGCGCGCGAGTTCCTCGAGCGCGATCGGCTCCTAGCGGCGTATGCGCTCGCGGACATCGATCAGCCGCACATCGAGGGCGCGCGCTGGTGGGTCGGGCGGCGCGACGGGGAGATACAGGCAGTCGTGCTCGTCGTGGAGGGTCTGCCGTTCCGGCCGTGCTTCGCGACGGGGAGCCCGGAGGCGCTTGCGACGATCTTCCGCGAGGCGATCCACGAACCGCGGGTGCTTCTGGCGACTCCGCCGCGCGGCCGGCTCGCGATCGAACAGACCTACCGCTTCGAACGGCTCGACCGTATGAAGCGGATGGCCGTCAACGTCCATGACTTCCGTCCGCGGCTGACCCACCGCGTTACGCGGCTGGGCTCTGAAGACCTCGACAGCGTGATCGACCTCTACGGTCACGCGTCGCGGAGCTATTTCACGCCGGAGCGCATGCGCCGCGAGATCTACTTCGGCATCTACCAGGGCGACACGCTCGTCTCGGCGGCCGGGACGCACGTGCGCTCGATCCGCTCCGGCATCGCCGCGGTCGGCAACGTCCTGACACGGCTCGCCTACCGCGGACGGGGTATGGCGACATCGTGCACCTCGGCCGTCACCGAGACCGCGCTGGAAGACCACCGCGACGTCGTCCTGAACGTGCGCGAGGACAACGTTCCGGCGATCGCGGTCTACGAGCGGCTCGGCTACTTCACGCATGCGCCGTACATCGAGGGGCCCGCGGTGCGCCGTGCGGCTTGGGAGCGCCTGATCGGCGCTCTAAGGGAGAGAAAGTAGTGACCATCGCCGCTCAGCCGTCCAAGCACGACGTCACCGACCTCGGTCTCGCGGAGGCGGGCGCTCGCCGCATCACCTGGGCCGCGCGCGAGATGCCCGTTCTCTCCCAGATCCGCGAGCGATTCACGAAAGAGCGTCCGTTCGTCGATCTGCGCATCGGCGCGTGCCTGCACGTCACCGCGGAGACCGCGAACCTGATGCTCGTGCTGCGCGACGGCGGCGCGCGCGTCGCGCTCTGCGCGTCGAATCCGCTCTCGACGCAGGACGATGTCGCGGCGGCGCTCGTGGCCAACGAAGGCATCGCGGTCTTCGCGAAGAAAGGCGAGGACCGCGACACGTACTACGCGCACATCAGCTCCGTCCTCGAGACGCGTCCCCAGATCACGATGGACGACGGCGCCGACGTGGTGACCGAGCTGCACACCCGCAGGCGCGAGCTCCTGCCCGAGGTGCGTGGGGGCACCGAGGAGACGACCACCGGCGTCACGCGGCTCCGCGCGATGGCTTCTGAGGGCGTCCTCGCGTACCCGATCGTCGCGGTGAACGACGCGCTCACCAAGCACCTCTTCGACAACCGCTACGGGACCGGGCAATCAGCCGTCGACGGGATCCTTCGCGCGACGAACCTTCTCCTCGCCGGAAAGACCGCGGTCGTCGCCGGCTACGGCTGGGTCGGCCGAGGCATCGCGAGCCGGCTGCGGGGAATGGGCTCGATCGTCCTGGTCTGCGAGGTCGATCCGCTCCGCGCCCTGGAGGCCGCGATGGACGGCTTCGAGGTGACCACCGTGGCCGCAGCCGCGCGGCGCGGGGATCTCTTTGTCACCGCCACCGGGAACGTGAACGTCATCGGGCGCGAAGCTATCGCCAATCTCAAGGACGGGGCGATCGTGGCGAACGCGGGCCACTTCAACGACGAGATCGACCTTCAAGCCCTGGGCGAACAGGCCACGGGCCGATGCGTGCTGCGGCCATTCGTCGAGGAGTACACCCTCCGGAATGGCCGGCGCGTCGTCGTCCTCGGGGAGGGGCGTCTCGTCAATCTCGCCGCCGCGGAAGGACACCCCCCGGCCGTGATGGACATGTCCTTCGCGAATCAGGCCCTCGCGGTCGAATACCTCGTCACAAAGGCCGGGACCCTCGCTCCGCAGGTCTACCCTGTGCCGCACGAATTGGACGAAGAGATCGCGCGCCGCAAGCTCGAGGCCATGGGTATGAAGGTCGACACGATGACGACCGCACAGGCCGAGTACGCGCGGTCGTGGAAAGCGGGGACGTAGGCGATGCCCGAATCCTTCATGTCGACGGACCGCGTCCTCTTCACCAGCGAATCGGTCACCGAAGGCCACCCCGACAAGCTCTGCGACCAGGTGTCCGACGGCATGCTCGACGAGTGCCTGCGGCAGGATCCCAACTCCCGCGTCGCCTGCGAGACCGCGACGACGACGGGCGTGATCCTCGTCGCCGGCGAGATCACCACCCACGCGTACGTCGACGTGCCGCACCTCGTGCGGAACGTCGTGCGCGACATCGGGTACACGAACGCCGATTACGGCTTCGATTACCGGACCTGCGGAGTCATCACGGCGATCAAAGAGCAGTCCCCGGAGATCGCGCAGGGCGTCGACGAGTCGATCGAGGCGCGCGAAGGCATCGACGCCAAGGAGCTCGGCGCGGGCGATCAGGGAATGATGTTCGGGTTCGCGGTGCGGGAGACGCCGGAGCTGATGCCGCTCCCCATCACGCTCGCTCACGCCGTCGCGCGGCAGCTCGCGAAGGCTCGCAAGGACGGCACGCTTCCGTATCTGCGACCCGACGGGAAGACCCAGGTGACCGTCGAGTACTCCAAGGGCGTCCCCAAGCGCGTGCACACCGTCGTCGTCGCGGCGCAGCACGACCCCGGCATCGATTACCAACGTCTCAAGAACGAGATCCGCGAGCAAGTGGTCCGGCCGGCGATCGGGAGTGAGTGGCTAGACGCTAAGACCAAGTACCTCGTGAACGGAACGGGCGCGTTCACCATCGGTGGACCGATGGGCGACGCCGGCCTGACCGGACGCAAGATCATCGTCGACACCTATGGCGGATACGCGCGGCACGGCGGCGGCGCGTTCAGCGGCAAAGACGCCACGAAGGTGGATCGCTCCGCCGCGTACGCCGCGCGCTACATCGCGAAGAACGTCGTCGCGGCGGGACTCGCCGACCGCTTCGAGGTCCAGGTCGCGTATGTCATCGGCGGCGCGCAGCCGATCTCGCTGAACGTCGAGACGTTCGGGACGGGGAGCGTCGCGGACGAAACGATCCGCAAGCTCATCGAAGAACACTTCGATTTCCGGCCCGGCGCGATCATCGATCGCTTCAAGCTCCGTCGGCCCATCTATCGGCAGACCGCGTCCTACGGGCATTTCGGCCGGCCCGATCTGCCGTGGGAAGCGATAGATCTCGCGTCAACGCTCGCCAAAGCGGCCGGCGCGCGGGGAGCGCTCGCTTAGCCGGACGCCCGGCGACGGGCTGGCCAGTGTCTTGCACGCCGCAGCGAAAGGGGTTTTGCCCCCTTCGAATCCCCACCTGGGAGGAATCACCATGACGAGAGAACCTCTCGTACGACCCGCCGGCACATCCTGGATGTCGGTGCTCGGCGGATGGATCGCGACGATCGGCGCGGCAGCCCTCGTGGCACCGGCGATCGCCGGTCTCCTCGCGCGCGCTCAGGTCGATACGAGCGACGTCGCGCCCGCAGTCCCGGTCGTGATCGGGATCTTCGTGTCGTACCTCATCGGCGGCTACGTCGCCGGACGCATGGCGGGCTATCGCACGAGCTGGCACGGGATGATGACCGCGTTCTTCAGCCTCTTTGTGTTGCTCGTGATCGCCCTTCTCGCGTACGCCGCGGACCACGGAATCCTCGCCGGCCTCGGCGTGAACACCATCGCGGACATCGTCCCCGGAGCCCAGGGTCTAAGCGTCGACAGCCTCGGGAACGCACTTACGTTCGGTGCGCTCCTTGGTTTCCTCGCAGCGATCTTCGCGGGTTGGCTGGGCGGGGTGCTCGCGCCCTCGCATGCGGTGGTCGCCACTCCGTACGTCCCGCCGACCGCGGGTCCAGTCCCGGAGCGAAAGGCTGACCGCAGCGTGAAAAGGGAGGTCACCCGCGAGCGGCCTTCCGTCTTTCCGGTACTCGGAAGGAAGGGCGGCGAGCGCGCGAAGGAGCGCAACGCCGAAGAGCGGCGCGGCGCCGGGGTTGAGCAGCCCTAGACCTTTGAACCGCGCGTAGCGGGCGGACGTATCCTCACCGAAACCCGGTCGGATCGGGAGGGGGTGTCTATGCGTTCCGCCCGCTATCTGCTCGCTCTTCTCAGCGCTTTCACGGTCCTGCTCGCCGCGTGCACCGGCGGCCAGCAGCCCACCGGTGGTGGTGGCGGCGCGTCACCCACGCCGGCGGCCGGCAAGCCCGTTTACGGGGGAAGCGTCACCTTCGCGCTCGAGAACGATGTCAGCGATCTCGACCCGATGCTTTCCGGGCTCTTCGTCGACCGCAACATCATGTATGGGATCTACGACTCGCTCGTGCGCGTCGATCCGAAGGGCAACATCATCCCGTGGCTTGCGGAGAAGTGGGAGACCTCGAGCGACGGAAAAGCGGTCACCTTCACCCTTCGCAAGGACGTGAAGTTCCATGACGGGACCGCTCTCGACGCGGATGCGGTGAAGTGGAACATCGACCGCTACCGCACCACGCAGGGCTCGCGACGGACCGCGGACCTGAGCTCGGTCGAGAGCGTCAGCGTCGTCGACTCGAGCACGGTGAAGTTCACGCTCAAGACGGCGTTCGCCCCGTTGCTGGCGGCGCTCGTCGATCGCGCCGGCATGATGGTCTCGAAGGCCGTCCAGCAATCCGCCGGCGCCGACTTCACGCTCAAGCCGTTCAAGGCGGGCACCGGCCCGTTCATCCTCACCGAGGCCGTGAAGAACGACCACTACACGCTCGAGAAGAACGCGAGCTGGTGGGGCAAGGACAAGGACGGCAACAAGCTTCCATTCCTCGACAAGATCACGATCCGTCCGATCGTCGACCCCGACGTGCGATTCACGAATATCCGCACCGGGAACGCGCAGGTCATCAACGGGCTGCAGGGCAAGGACGTCCCCGCGGCCAAGTCCGATCCGACACTGACCTATCAGGACGTGGGCGCGCTCGACTGGGCGAGCCTCGTGCCGAACAGCGCGCCTGGATTCCTCTTCGCCGAGCACCGGCTCATCAAGGCCGTGTCGCTGGCGCTCGACCGGCAGGAGATCCTCGACAAGGGGCCGACGCAAGGTGTCGGTGTCGTAGGGTACGGGCCGATCTCCCCGGCGCACTTCGCGTATGACGCCAGCTTCAAGCCGTACCCGAAGCAGGACATCGATGCGGCCAAGAAGCTCGTCGCCGACGTTGGCAAGGGCCCGCTCAAGTTCGAGCTCCTCGTGCAGTCCGGCAGCCCCGCGACGCTCCAGCTCGCGCAGCTCATCCAGGCCGAGCTGGCCAAGGCGGACATCACCGCGGACATCAAGACGCAGCTCTTCAATGACATCGTTACGCTCCAGCAGAATCACAAGCACCTCGGCATGACCCTCGTCGGCTGGAGCGGCCGGCTCGATCCAGACGGCAACACCTACGACTTCGTCGTCACCGGATCGCCGAACAACGACTCGAGCTACTCGAACGCCAAGGTCGACGACCTCATGAAGCAGCAGCGCGCCGAGTCCGACCCGGCGAAGCGCAAGGCGCTCCTGCAGCAGGCGCAGCAGATCTATGTCGTGGAGGATCCCGCTCGCGTCTGGTACCAGCACGGGGTCTCGCCGATCGTGACCGTGAAGAACTTCATGGGCCTCGAGCCGTATCCAGACCGCATCCCGCGCTTCCAAACGGGGTACCTGCAGAAGTAGCAATCGACCGACGATGAGAGCGGAGGCGACGGAGTGACGAGGTACATCCTCCGTCGCCTCCTGCTCATGATCCCCGTCGCGTTCCTCGTCACCATCGGCGTCTTCGTCCTCGTCCGGCTGTCTCCGGCGGATCCCGCGCTCGTCTTCGCGGGGGAGGAGCGCGATCCGGCGACGATCGCCGCCATCCGCCAAGAGCTAGGACTCGATCGGCCGCTGCCGCTGCAGTACGTCGCCTGGATCACCCGGCTCGTCCAGGGCGACCTCGGCCGCTCATTCCAAACGCACCAGCGCGTACTCGAGGCCATCTGGGAACGACTTCCGGCGACGCTCGAGCTCGGTCTCGCCGCCCTCGTCTTCTCAGTGACGATCGCGCTGCTCGTCGGCATCCTCTCGGCGATCAAACGCAACTCCGTCGTCGATCTCGTCGCGACGAGCGCGACGCTCGCGGGCGTCTCATTCCCGAGCTTCTTCCTGGGCATCCTCCTGATCCTGCTCTTCGCCTACGTCGTTCCGGGACGTATCTTTCCGCCCGGCGGGTTCATTCCGCTGAGCCAGGACGTGGGCGACAACCTGCGGCGGCTTGTCCTTCCCGCCGTCACGCTCGCCGCGGGGAGCCTCGCGGTCAACCTGCGGCAGGTGCGCTCGAGCCTGCTCGACGTGTTCGGCCACGAGTACATGCGGACCGCGCGGGCGAAGGGTCTGCACGAGCGCACCGTTATTGCGCGTCACGCGCTCAAGAACGCGCTCATTCCGGTGGTCACGCTCATCGGGATCCAGATCGGGGCGATCATCGAGGGCGCGTTCATCACCGAGCAGATCTTCTTCTGGCCGGGCATCGGTCGCCTCGCGGTGCAGGCCATCCCGTCTGGCGACTACCCAGTCGTCCAGGGAGTCGTCCTGGTGTCGGCGTTCTCCTTCATGTTCACCACTCTGGTCGTGGACGTCCTCTACGCGTGGCTCGATCCGCGGATCTCGTACCTGACGGCGAGCTCTTGAGCGGCGCCACCGTCCCCGTTGTCCTTCGCGTCCCGAACGCCGAGCGCGCGGGCGGGGTCGCGTACTTCGCGCGACGCAACCCGCGGATGATCATCGGCGGCGCCCTCGTGCTGGCATGGCTGTTCATCGCCGCCTTCGCCCCGTTCATCTCCCCGTACGACCCGATCAAGGTGAACGTGACGGACTCGCTGCTGCCTCCGGGCGGCGCCCACCTCCTCGGGACCGACGATCTCGGGCGCGATGTCCTCTCGCGCGTTATGTGGGGCAGCCGCGTCTCGCTCTCCGTCGGCCTGATCTCGGTGAGCATCGGCTTCCTGGTCGGCGTGAGCCTCGGACTTGCGGCGGGCTATCTGGGCGGGACGTTCGATCTCATCGCCATGCGCGCCGTGGACGCGCTCCTCGCTTTCCCCGCGCTGGTGCTCGCGATCGCAATCACGGCCGCACTCGGTCCCCAGATACAGAACGCGATGATCGCCATCGGGATCGTCGCGGTGCCCGCCTATGCAAGGCTCACTCGCGGACAAGTCCTCGCAGTACGCGCGCGCGAATTCATCGTCGCCGCCCGCACGATCGGAGCCCCGACAATCCGCATCGTCCTCCGCCACATCTTCCCGAACGTGGTCAATGCGCTCATCGTGCAGGCGACACTGTCCACGGCCTTCGCGATCCTGGCCGAAGCCGCGCTCTCCTTCCTCGGCCTCGGTCCGCAGCCGCCGTACCCTTCCTGGGGCCAGGACGTGAACTACTCCCAGCGGTATCTGCCCAATCTCAAGTGGTGGATGAGCGTCGGCCCCGGCGTCGCCATTTTCACCGCGGTCTTCGCCTTCAACTTCCTCGGCGATGCGCTCCGCGATGCGCTCGATCCACGCCTCCGCCGCTCGGCGTGAGATCCGCCGGTACTTTTGTACTGGGACGCTCTCCTCTAGTCCGGGGACTTGTCCCGCGGCCCGCTTCCCTGCTAACCCATACGTTGAATATGCAGGTGAGCCAGGTCGCATACGACCGGTTCGTGCTGGAGCTCCCTCCCGCTGACGCCTCCTGGCGTCCGCTCGCGGATCCGGAGGTCCTCGCCGAGACGGCCGGGTGGCTCTGGGATTTCGGGCCGAAGCCGCTCATCGCGGTCGTCGGCTACGACGGAGCCACTCCGACATGGCTCACCGGCTGGTCTCCGCGGGTCGTCCGACTCGCGCCGGGTGGGGCATCTACCGGCGCGGGGGTCGTCCTCGCGTCACGGAAGGACCTCGAACGCTTCCTCTCCGAGGGTGCGCCCCATGAGCGGACCGTGCTCCTTTGGCCGCGCAGCAAAGAGCCGAAGACGTTCGAGGCCTTGAGCGGCGCCGCGAATGACTGGCTCAAGACGGTCGATGCGCACGCCAACATCCAGCGCGGCGGCGAGGTCTTCGAGGTCCACCAGCTCCAGGGCTGAGTCAGTCGCTCAGCCGCCGGGCCCCCGCGCGATGCGCTCGTCCACCTGAATGCTCCGCCGCACGACGATCCCGACGTACGCGCCCGCGAACGCGCCGGCCAGCGCGAACATGAGAGCGGCGAGCGCGGCGTAATTCTCGAAGCGGATCGCTTCCACGATCGGGATGGGCAGCCCGACGAGTGCGCCGATGATCAATGCCGCGCGCGGCCGGATCGCCGACAGCGCTCCCGAAGTCAGGACGATGATGCCGGCGAGGATGCCCATGTCGTCGAAACGCGGGTTCGCCTCGACGCCGACGAGCCACAGACCCATGGCGATCGCCGCGACCAGGACGGCGGCGGTGATCGCGTTGCTCATGACCGCTCCTCGCCCCGCCCCTCGGCTTCCGCGCCGAGCTCACGCGTTCGCTGGTACGCGGCGTAGACCGCCTTCGACAGCACGGTGCGGAGTGCGCCCTTCTCGAGCTGGTAGATCGCCGCAGCGCTCGTGCCGCCCGGCGAGGTGACCATGTTCCGCAGTTCGGCCAGATGCCGGCCGCTCTTTCGCGCGAAGAGAGCGGAGCCTTCGACCGTCCGCAGCACCAGCTCTTCGGCGACGCGGCGCGAGAAGCCGAGGTGTACGCCGGCGTCGACGAGCGCTTCCATCAGCAGGAACACGTACGTCGGGCCGGTGCCGGAGAGCGCGGTGGCCATGTCGACGAGGCTCTCGTCCTCGACCATGAGCTCCTCGCCGAGCGCGCCGAGGATCGCCTTCGCGAGGTCGCGCTGGTCCGGTTCGACTGCGGTGGTCGCGGACCACGCGGTCACGCCCATGCCCACCTGTGCGGGCGTGTTCGGCATCGCCCTGACGATCACGGCATGGTCCAGTCCATCGCGGAGCGAACGCAGCGTCGCGCCGGCGACTATCGAGATGACGAGCTGCTTCTCATCGAGCTTGCCGCGAAGCTCGCGCATGACCGTCGCGAGCACCTGGGGCTTCACGGAAAGAACGACGACATGCGCATCCTTCGCCGCCTCCGCGTTCGAGGCGAGGGCCTTCACGTTGTAGGTCTTGGTCAGCTCGGCTCGCCGCTCGCGGCGCGGCCCGGTCACGAACACGTGCGACGGCGGCACCAGGTGGCGGTCGAGGAGACCTCGGATCATCGCCTCGGCCATCGTCCCGCCCCCGATGAACGCGAGTCGCTTTCCGGTGAGCGACATGGAAGCGAAGTATGCGGACCGCACGAAATGTGGAGATCTCCCTTGCGTTGGCGGTGCATTGGGAGTACACATGCTCTTCGCGCGTCGCGGCGCGCGAAGAAATGGAGGTAGCGATGGCGTACATCGTGTTCGTCGCACTCACGTCATCGCGGGAGGCTGGTCCCGGGTAACGCTGTAGCGAAGTTCGTACGGCGTTGTGATGCCACGGGCTCCTCCCCGTGGCGTTTTTGTTGTCCCGAGCGAATCGCGGCGAAGGGAGGAGACCGATGGACGGTCGGAGATGCTGCGAGAGCGCTTGCTACGACCACGCGCAACAACGATCGCTATACCGGCACGCCCTCAACGCGCTGCTGCTGGCGTCGCGGTCGGGCTGCGACTCGGCGATGGCCCGCGAGCTGGCCGAGCGCTGCGCGGAGATACTGCGCGATGCCGATGAAGGCGATCGGCAGCCGGTCGTGATGCGTTGATGATCGTGAAGTTCACGCCGGCGGGCGGCTGGTGGCCGGTCCCGGTCTCCAGCCGCCGCTCACTCAACTCCTTCTCGGAGCGGGACAGATCACCCGATAGGTGCAGTCGTTGAACCCATCGGCCTGGCGATCCGGCAGCGACGGGGTCGCGATGAGCGTGAGGTCAAAGTCGACCAGCTCCATGCGCTCCGCCGGCACGAAGCCCGCCGGTTTGCCGTTGGCGGTCGCGTGATTGAAGTGGACCACGGACAGGTCCGGCATGGGGCCGACAGTCACCGCGCCGGTGGTCTCCGAGATCACGACCGGTGTCTCGATCACCCACTCGGCCGATCCGTACGTGGAGGCGTAGGGAAGCGTGAGGCTGAACGTCTCGCCAGTCGAACGATTACGAATGCGGATCGTCCATAGCCCGGGCGTGCCCTCTTCGATCTCGACGAGAACGCGGTCTCCCGCGCGCACCTTCAGATCCGTGCGCACGAGCGGCGCCGGGATCGCCTCCCACCAGGCGTAGTAATCCGCTTTTCCCGACGCATCGACATCGTGACCGATGCCGGCCTGTATCAGCGTGACGTCGGTCAGCTTGCACGAGGTGTCGAGGCAGCCACCGCCGATGCCGATCCAGCTCGACGAGTACTCGGCCTCCCCCGCGCGGTGCGGCCGGGCGACCGGCACCCTCCAGGTCGCCGCGATGGAGTGGAAGGTCGCGTTCTTCTCGAGGCGGCCCTGCACGTAGCCCGACCAGTTGAAGGACTGGTTGGCCGCGACGACGACGATGGGACGCGCCACCCTCGGGGTGGGAGGCGCTGGGAACGCGAAAACGAGCGCCACAAGAGCAAGCCACACGGCCCGCCGCACGGCGCGAGCGACCGCAGCCATCGTGCCACCGGCTGCCGTTCGAGGTGGCTATTCAGTGACGGATCCGGACGAGGTCGCCGTCGACAAAGAGCCGCCGCGTGTCGATGCCCACGCGGGCGAACGCGAGATGCGGGATGCCGATGTCGGCGAGTAACAGTTCGCCCACCGCGCCGCGCGCGCCGGTCGCGAGGAGGCCGGTCTTTGGAAGCGCCAGCGTGACCGTCGCCTTGGCGTGGATCGCGACATCGGTCCCGGTCCCGGTATCGGGGTCAAGGCCCGAGGGGATGTCGACCGCGAGGATCGGAGTTGCTGACGAGTTCGCGGCGCGGATGAGGTCGGCGATCGGGTCGCGCGGCGCGCCGCGGACGCTGTAACCGAACAGCCCGTCGATCACGAGGTCAGCGTTGGGCAACGGACCGCGCGGCGCCTCCGGATTCGCGTAGCGGACCACCGACGGTCCGATCTGCAGGAGGGAGAT
Source organism: Chloroflexota bacterium (assembly GCA_005881885.1). GTDB lineage: Bacteria > Chloroflexota > Limnocylindria > P2-11E > P2-11E > 3-1-20CM-2-70-9. The sequence continues at coordinate 10,931 of VBDX01000128.1, read as the reverse complement.
CAACTGCCGCGCCGTCGTTTCTCGGACATCGTCCGGGAACGCGGCGACCTCCGCCCGGACCTCGGCACCCCAGCCGGCGAGGTGGCGAAGCGCACCCGCGGCGTCGCCCCCGTTGTTCCCTCGTCCGACGAGTCCGACGATCCGCTTTCCGTCAACTCGGCCGACGAGCGCTCGCGCGGCCCTCGCGATCTGATGCGCCGCGTTCTCCATGAGCGCATCGACGCTGATCGCTATCTCTTCGATCGTGACGCGATCGACCTCCGCCATCTGCTTTGCCGTCACGCTCGGTACGCCGCGGACCGTCGGAAGCTCGTCGAGGCTCACTTCCGACCGACAAGGATCAGCTTGCGAACCGCGAAGGTCGACGAGCTGATCTGGAATGCCTCGACCGCCGCCGGCGATGCCGTCCGCAGCCTGCGTCGCACTTCCCCGGCGCGGTCTGGCGGTGTCTGCGAGCGCTCGAGCCAGTCCTCGGTGGTGAGCTTCGTCACCGCGATGTCCGAGTCCACGGTCGTTTCGAGACCCGCGCGCTCGATGAGCTCGCGCCACGCCGTGACGGTGTGGTTGCGAACGTGCGATGGATCGCGAAGCGTTTCGAGCTCGTTGATGAACGCGCCGAGGGCGCGATCATCCGGGGCGAAGTTGTCGACGAGCACGAAGAGGCCGCCCGGGCGGAGGATCCGGCCGATCTCACGGAATGCCGCGGCCGCATCGGCGAAGTGGTGCGCGGCGAGACGCGACGTGACCACATCCGTCGATCCCGACGCGATCGGCAGCGCCGTCGCATCCGCCTGGACGAGGATCGCGTGCGCGACGCCCGCGCCCGCCAGGACGCTCCGCCCGGCCTCGAGCATCTCCCACGTCGCGTCGACGCCGATCGCCGCCGCGAACGACGGGGCGACCCGCCGGAGCGTATGGCTCACGCCGGTACCGACGTCGACGAGCCGCTCGCCGCCGTGCTCGCTAGCGAGCGCCACGATGCGGTCGAGATCCTCACCCCGGGCATGCGTCGCACTGTCGACATAAGCGGCCGCCGTGCGGCCGAATTGCCGCTGGACCGGACCGATCTGGCTCATTCGTCGGCCAGCGGCTTCGCGAACTCGACGGTGCGCTCCCTGCGGTAGCCGATCGCCGTCCAGAAGGTCATCGCGTCCTCCTCTCCGTCCCACACGATGAGATTCAGCTTCTTGCAGCCCTGCGCGCGCAGACGCTCCTCGACCTCGCGCACGATCCTTGTAGCGATCCCGCGGCGCCGCATATCGGGGTGCGTTGCGACGTGATACAGCCACCCACGACGTCCGTCGAATCCAACGAGCGCGGTCGCGACGATGCGGTCGCCTTCGCAGCCCACCAGACACAGCCCTGGGTTGTGCGAGAGAAGCCGCGCCAGCGATACGTCATCGTCGCCGGGGCGAATACGGACGCCGCTCGCCTGCCACAGCGCTCGCACTTCATCGCCGTCGGTCGGTTGCATCTCGCGGATCTCCATCGACGCCATACTGACGCCTCGTGCGGATCGGCCGTTTCGCTGTCGACATCTTCAGTGATGGCGTCTTCAAGCCCGACGGAGGCTCGATGTTCGGCGTCATCCCCAAGCCGCTCTGGGAGAAGGTCAAGCCGGCCGACGAGCGCAATCGCGTCGCCATGGACATGAATTCCTTGCTCATTCGAGATGCGGACCACGTCGTCGTGGTCGAGACTGGTGCCGGCTCAAAGCTCTCCGTGAAGCAGCGCGAGATCTTTGGCATCGAGACGCCCCGCCTCCTTGACGAGCTGAAGGCACGAGGGGTCGGGCCGGCCCAGGTCACCCTCGTGGTCAACACGCACCTGCACTTCGATCACTCGGGCGGAAACACGTACCGCGACGGCGAGAAGATCGTGCCCACGTTCCCGCGCGCGAGCTACGTGTTCCAGCGCCTCGAGTGGGAAGACGCGATGCATGCCAACGAGCGGACGCGCGGCTCGTATCTTCCCGATGACTACGCGCCGCTCGAAGCTGTCGGGAAGCTCGAGCTGATCGACGAATCGGTAGAGATCATTCCCGGAGTCCGGCTCGATCGCGTCCAGGGGCACACGCGGGGCACGCAGACTGTCCGCGTGAGCGACCGAGGCGAGACGCTCTTTTTCTCGAGCGATTTCATGCCCGACCGCCATCATCTGCCGCTTCCGTGGATTTCCGCATTCGACCTCTTCCCGCTGGAAACGCTCGCGGCGAAGAGGCTCATCCTCCGACGCGCGATCGACGAGCGCTGGATCGTGGGATTCACGCACGATCTGCCTCGGCTCGGGCGAATCTCCGAGTCCGACGCCAAGTACCGCTTCGACGAGGTGGCGGACTGACCGATCTGCCGAGGCGCGCGTCGACGATCGTCGTCGGTGGCGGGATCGTCGGTGTCGCGACGGCCTTCTTCCTAGGCGAGCGTGGCGAGCGCGACGTGCTCGTGCTGGAGCGAGATCGCCTTGGGTCGGGAACGACGAAGGGCGGACTGGGCGGCATGAGACACCAGTTCGTCGACGAGCTCGACATCCGCCTGTCGCAGCTCGCGACGGCGTTCTGGCACAACTTCGAAGACCGCACCGGCTCGCGGCACGACTTCCGCGAGCGCGGCTACTTGTTCATCGCGAACACCCAGGAGGGTGTCGCCGAGCTGCGCGAGCCGCTCCCGCTCTACGAGCGCCTCAAGGTGCCAGTCGAGATGGTCGGCCGCGTTGAGATCGCCGAGCTCGTGCCGGGGATGCGCGTGAACGATCTCGCCGGTGGCCGGTTCTGCGAACGCGATGGCTACGGCGATCCCCTGGTGGCGCTCGCGGGCTTCGCGGCATCGGCGCAGCTCGCCGGCGTCGCCTTCCGCGAAGGCGAGGCGGTCGTGTCGCTGCTGCGTGAGGGCGACCGGGTGACCGGCGTGCGGACAAGGTCGGGGAACGTTCGCGCCGAGCGCGTGGTCGTCGCCAGCGGGTGCTGGTCGTCCGCGCTCTGCGCGACCGCATCGGTCGCGGTCCCGATCTGGCCGTACCGCCGCTCGATCATGGAGTCGCCGCCGATCCCGCAGCTGGCGAACATACCGATGACCATCGAATGGGAGTCGGGCTTCCACTTCCGGCCGAAGGGCAAGGCCCAGCGCTTCGCGATGCCGAATCTGACCGCCGATGGCAAGGAGGAGAAGGGTCCCGCGAGCGCGCCCTTGGCCTATCCGGGCGACTACGCGCCGCTCGAGGTCCCGGCGTCGCTCGAGCCATGGGTCCGCGCGCGCGCGGCGTGGCGGCATCCCGCGTTCGCCGACCTGGATATCGTCGACTCCTGGTCCTGCTACTACGAGATGACGCCGGACGACCACCCGATCGTCGGTGCCGTCCCCGGGGTCGCGGGCCTGTATGTCGCCGCAGGATTCTCCGGCCATGGGTTCATGCACGCACCGGCGACCGCGCAGCTCGTGGTCGAGGAGATGCTCGACGGCCGCGCGCGGACTATCGACATCACGGATCTTTCCCTCGAGCGCTTCCAGACGGGCCGACGGCCGTTCAAGGCGACGGTGCTGTGAAGGTACGGCGGTCGAACCTCGTCGCTGGTGCGCGCGCGGCGACGGGCACTGCCGTGATCATCGACGTCTACCGCGCGTTTACGACCGCGGCGTTCTGCGTGGCCGCGGGCGCGCGCGAGATCATCCTCGTTGAGCGGCCGGAAGAGGCGTTCACCCTCAAATCGCAGGACGGGCAGCTGTTCCTCACCGGCGAGGTCGGCGGAGAGCCGATCCCGGGCTTCGACGCGGGCAACTCGCCGTCGGCCATCCTGGGCTTCGATCTCTCGGATCGGCGCGTCGTCCAGCGCACGAGCGCGGGCACGCAGGGCGTGTGCGCGGCCGTCGCCGCGACGAGCATCGTGCTGGCGAGCTTCGTTGTCGCCGCGGCGACGGCGCGCTACGTCGCCTCGGTCGGCGAAGACGTCACCCTGGTGGCGATGGGCGAGAAGGGCGCGCTGTCCACGCACGAGGATGAGGCCTGCGCGGCCTATCTCGAGACGTTGCTGGGCCGAGGCGAGCCGGTCCGGCCAGGCTTCATTGAGCCGACCTGGCTCTCCGAGCGCGGCTGGCCGGATTGGTTTCCGCGGCGCGATGCCGAGCTCGCGCTCGAGGTGGATCGCTTCTCGTTCGCGCTACCTGTCTATCGCGAGAACGGCCTCTTGATCGCGCGCCCGGTCTTCTCCTAGCCCGCGCGCCAGCTCGTGCCGCCGTGCACTTGCGCCGGGAAGCCGCTCGGCCCCATCGCGCCCGCCGGAGGTCCTTCTTCGCCCGGCCGCGCGAATCCCGCGATCCGCTCCGCGAGCCGGCCTCCCTCGCTGAGCTCGTCCATCGCCTGGTCGAGGTGCTTGTCGGTGACCCGGACCGCACCGGCACCGTCGCCGTCGATCGCACCGAACACCGTGGCATTGCGAAGAAGCTCCTTGATGTAGGCGGGGCTCGCGCCTTCGGTCCTCGCGATGAACCGGTCGAGATCGGCGACTTCTAGGCGAAGGCCACGCCCGTAGAGCGCGAACAGCCTTCGTCGTGCGTCGGCGTCGGGGAGGGGCAGCGGAACGGCGAGATCGACGCGGCCGGGCCGCGCCGCGAGCGCGGGCTCGAGGATGTCCGGCCGGTTCGTCGTGAGGACGAAGAGCACGTCGACGTCGTCGCGCAGGCCGTCCATCTCGTTGAGCAACTCGAAGAGCATGGGCTGCGTCTGCATTCCGGGCATGCCGCGCTCTTGCGCGATGAGGTCGACGTCCTCGACAACGACCATGCTCGGCGCGAGGACGCGCGCCATCTGCGCGACCGCGCCGATGAACCCGAGGCCGCGCCCGGTCGTGAGCAGGACGGTCCGGCCCTTCATGCGACCGGCGAGGTACATGACCGTCAACGTCTTACCGGTGCCAGGCGACCCGTAGAGCAACAGGCCGCGTTTGATCGGGCGGCCGGCCGCGATGAGGCGCTCGGCGTGTTCGCTGAAGGCGATCGCGTGCCTGTCGATGCGCTCGAGGATGCCGCTCGGGAGAATCACGTCGTCACGGGCGACCGCTGGCAACCGGTGGAAGGTGATGATGGTCTGAGGCCCGAAGCCGAACTGTTGCGGGCCGAGCGAGACGATCTTTCCGCGATACACGTTGCGCTCCCCCATGAGCTTGGTGATGTCGGCGAGGAACCGCTGCGCGTTCGCGCGCTCCGCTGCCATCACCTCGACACGTGCGCGGGCGCGCGTCGGCCCCATGTTCTCGTTCGGCCCGGAAACGAACGCGACGAGAGGCACACCGTCGGCCTTCATGAGATAGAGGCCAAACTGCACGACGGGAAGGACGCGATCGCCGTCGAGGTGGAAATTGACCCAGTCGACGGGGCCCTCGGCCAGACGGAGGCTGTATGGGGAGGTCCCGCGGTTCACGAAGTCTGAAAGACCGAGACCCCAGTTCCGTTTGTTCTCTGCTGCGAGGCCGATGAGCTCGGCGCTGTTGCCAGGACGTTCGAGGTACGCGTCCATCGCGACCTGCAGATTCGGCTGCTGAAAACGCTCGAACTCCTCCGAGATCACCGGCATGCGCATCGGCTCGCCCCCGAGGTGCTCGCGAAGCCTCTTGAGAAGCGGCCCTTCGGGCACCTCGGCCCGGTTGACGATGTCGTCGAGAAAGCGCTTGAAGAGGAGTCCGAACTCTTCCGGCGAGGTTTGATCCTTCATGGTCGGGAGCGTATCGCCGATCGGGCGAGCGAGCCGCTCGTCCGCTTGCCAGCGAACGGTGCCTCAGGCCGCGCCCTCCGGGAGCGGCGGTCCCTCCGCCATCCGCAGCGTCGCGACGCGAACGCCCGCGAGGATGACGACACCGCCGACAAGCTGCAGCGGCTGGGGCCGGTCGCCGAGGAAGACGACCGCCATCGCGAGCGTCAAGATCGGGACGAAGTACGAGGACATCGCGGCGATCCCCGCACCGACGCGACGCACGACCCAGTAGAAGAGCGTGAAGCTGCCGACGGTTACGACGAGGGCGAGATAGAGCACGTCGATCCACACGCCCGTGTTCCAGCTGCCAAGGTCGCGGTAGCTTTGCTCGAAGAAGCCGAAAGGCAGGAGTAAGAGAGCGCCAATCGGCGTCGCGATGGTCACCACCGCAAGCGGCGATCGCGTGCGGAGCGTTATGGTGCCGAGCGCGGTGTAGATAGCCCAGCACACGGCCCCCGCGAGCATCAGCACGTCGCCGAGGAGCCGCCGTCCTGAAAGGTCACCGCCGTTCTGTCCGGCGGCGATCACGAGTGCCGCGCCTATGGATGCAAGGACAAAGCCCGCGATCTTCGTCGAGCTCAGGCGCTCGCCGAAGAACGACGCCGCGACCGCGGTGAGGACGGGGATCGTCGTCGGCACGATGAGCGCCGCGTCGGACGCCGGCGCCATCGTCAGCCCGACGAAGACGAGCGCGTTGTACCCGAGGTAGCCGAAGATCGCCGATAGGACGATCGGCACCAGGCCGCTCGATCCGATCCCCGTGCGGGTGAAGATCGCGATCGCCGCGAGCGTGACCGTCGCGATGACGAATCGCACCGCCGAGAACTCGAGCGGTGGCGCGCTCGTGACCCCGAGCTTGCCCGCGATCCACCCGCCGCTCCACGCGACCGCGACACCGAAGGCTGCGAGCGGCGTAACGACGGAACGCGGCATCCCGGAACGATACGTGGCACTCTGCGCCGATGCCGCGCGTTCTCATCACCGGCATCACCGGCTTCGCGGGCAGCCATCTCGCCGAACACCTCGTCGCGAGCGGTCACGAGATCCACGGTCTCGCGCACGAGGATCCGCCGTTCCCCAATCTTGCCGCGATCAGAGGTCGCGTAAGCATCCACGCGGGCGACATCACGCGTCTCGAAGACGTGCGATCGGCGCTCGCGGCGTCGCTTCCCGAGGCCGTGGTGCATCTCGCGGGACAGGCCGTGCCCACGCTCGCCAGCGCCGATCCAATCGCGGCCGTCCGGCTCAACGTCTTGGGCATCTCCGCGCTCCTTACCGCTCTTGACGAGCTGCCGAAGGCACGCCTCGTGATCGCATCGAGCGCCGACGTCTACGGCGCGCCCGAGCGGATCCCGGTCGCCGAGGATGCGCCCCTCCGCCCGGCGAACGTCTATGCCGCGACCAAGCTCGCCGCGGAAGCGCTCACGCGAGAGTTCGGCGCGCGCCGTGGCGCGCCTACGGTGATCCTCCGCCCCGCGAACCAGAACGGGCCCCGGCAGCACCCGGGCCTCGCGGCATCGGCGTTCGCGAAGCAGATCGCCGAGGCCGAGGTCGGTCTCGCCGAACCCGTCGTTCACCATGGGCGGCTCGACGCCGAGCGGGACTTCGTCGACGTCCGCGATATGGCGCGTGCCTACGGGGTGGCGCTCGCACTGAACGAGAGCGGCACGTTCAACGTCGGAAGCGGCATGAGCGTAGCGATCGCCGAGATCCTCGACACGCTGATCGGCCTGGCGCGCATCCCAGTGCGTGCCCAGCTCGACCCCGAACGCGTCCGCGGCGGCGATCCGACACGGCTAGCGCTGGACGTGACGCGCTTCCGCCAACGGACCGGTTGGTCGCCGCGGATCAGCCTGGTCCAGTCACTTCGCGATACCCTCGACTATTGGAGGGCGGCCATCAAAAGACCTGCGGGCCAAGAACTCGGGGGGCTCTGCCCCCCGGCCCCCGGCACCCGTTGAACATAGTCTTCGGGACCGACGGCTGGCGTGCGCGCATAGCCGACGAATACACGTTCGACGCCGTTCGCGTATGCGCTCAATCGGTCGCCGAGTGGGTGGTGCGGAGCGGCGGTGCGGATCGCGGGGTGGTCATCGGCTACGACCGCCGCTTCGCCTCCGAACACTTCGCCGCCGCGGCGGCCGAGGTGGTCGCGGCGCATGAGGTGAACGTGCACCTGTCGACCGCGGCCGCGCCGACCCAGTCCTTTTCGTGGGCGACGATGCGCCGAAAGGCGAAAGCCGGGATCGTCATCACCGCGAGCCACAACCCCTGGACCGACAACGGCTTCAAGGTCAAGGCGGAGACCGGTGCGGCAGCGTCGCCGGCGATGCTCAAGGAGCTCGAGGCGGTGATCCATCCGCTCGAGAACCACCCGGAGAAGGTCCGCCGAATGCCGTTCGATGACGCGAAGAAGAAGGGACGGGTCGAGCTCTTCGATCCGGCGCCCGACTACCTTGCGCACGTCGCCGAGCTCTTCGATCTCGACGCATTCCGCTCCGCGGGCTACACCGTTGTCTGCGAGACGCTCTTCGGGAGCGCGAGCGGGTATTTCCCGAAGCTCATCGGCGGGGGCACGACGAAGGTCGTCGAGCTACACGCCGAGCGGAACCCCTATTTCGGCGGCGTGAACCCCGAACCGATCCCGCCGAACATCGACGAGTTCTTGCGGCGGATCCCGGCGGAACGTGCCGACGTCGGTCTCGCGGTCGACGGGGACGCCGACCGTGCGGGCCTCGCCGATGAGAAAGGGAACTTCGTCACGACGCTGACCCTTTACGCGCTCCTCATGTGGTATCTGCTCGAGATCCGCGGCCTCCGCAAGCCGGTCGTGAAGACCGTGAACATGACCTCAATGATCGACCGTCTCGGCACCAAGTACGGTGTCGAGGTCTACGAGGTGCCGGTCGGCTTCAAGTACATCGGCCCGAAGATGCAGGAGACGGGCGCGATGATGGGCGGGGAAGAGTCTGGCGGCTTCGGTTTCGCGATGCATCTACCCGAGCGCGACGGCATCGTGGCCGATCTCTTCTTCCTGGACTTCATGCTCAAGACAAGAAAGACTCCCTCGGCGCTCATCGCGGAGCTCATGCGGATGGTCGGTCCGTCGCACTACATGCGGCGCGACCTGCACTTCGACGCGGCGTCGTACGAGAAGGAGAAGCTGCGGATCATGTCGGCGTTGCGATCGGCCGCGCCCGAGAAGCTCGGCGGTCATCCGGTGGTCAGGATCGTGCAGCTTGACACGAAGGATGGCGCGAAGTTCTTCCTCGACGACGGCTCCTGGCTGCTCGTTCGATTGTCGGGGACGGAGCCGCTCGTACGCGTGTACGCGGAGACGAAGGAAGAGCGTGAGCTCAGCCCGCTCGTCGACGCGGGCGAAGCGATGGTGAGAGGAGCGTAGAGATGGCGGTAGCACAGACGGTGGACACGTCGGCGATCGAATCGGTGGAGCGGATCCGCGCCGGCGACCCCGAAGACATGCTCGGCCGCATCAAAGAGCTCGGCAAGCAGACCCGCGATGCCTGGAGCATCGCGAGCCGGGCGACGCTGCCGCCGGCGTATGGCGACGTGCGCTCGATCACCGTCGCCGGGATGGGCGGCTCGGCGATCGGTGGCGACCTCGCCGCAGCGCTCCTCGCCGACGAGCTCAAGATGCCCATGAGCGTCCACCGCGACTACGGGCTTCCGGCGTACGTCGGCCGCGACTCGCTCGTGATCGCGTCGAGCTACTCCGGGAACACCGAGGAGACGCTCTCGAGCTTCGAGGAAGCCCGCAAGCGCGGCGCGAAGGTCCTGGCGCTCACGACCGGCGGAAAGCTCGCGGAGCTGGCGCGCGCCTCCAACTACCCGGTGATCACCTTCAGCTACAAGGCGAGGCCGCGCGCCACGCTCGGATATTCCCTCGGCCTCGTGCTTGGCGCGCTGTCGCGACTGGGCTTCGTGCGTGATCTCGGGGATGACATCGAGGCCGCACTCGGCGATCTCGTGAGGCTCGACGAGCGCGTGCACGAAGGGGCGAAGACGAATGAAGCGAAGAAGCTCGCGATCGAGCTCTTCGGGCGCATTCCGTTCGCGTATGGCGCCGGCGTGATGGGGGTGATGGCCCGGCGCGTCAAGGGTCAGTGGAACGAGAACGCCAAGAACTGGTCGGCGTTCGACGTGATGAGCGAGCTCAACCACAACGCCGTGGTCGGCTTCCCCCATCCGCCGATCGCCGAAGAGGCGATCACCGTCCTCTTCCTGCGGAGCGAGCGCGACAATCCGCGTCACAAGCTGCGCTTCGAGGTCACGCGCGAGCTGCTCGACCGCGCGCGGATCCCGCATCGCACCCTGCAGTTCGTTGGACGGAACATGCTGAGCGAGGTCCTGCAGATGGTCCTCTTCACCGACTACGTCTCCTTCTATGTGGCGCTCCTGAACGGCGCGGACCCGTCGCCGAACGACGCGATCGACTACCTGAAGGATCGCTTGGCTAAGGGGAGCTGAGCGACGAGCGGTAGCAAAGGATCTGAGTGAGGACCGGGCCGGTCAGCGGGGCGAGGTTCCCGGGTCCCGGCACGGATGGCCGCGTGCCCTTCCGCTACTGCCCGCGCGACGGCACGCTGCTCGTCCCGACGCGGATCGACGGGCGCGATCGGCCGGCTTGCCCGGTGTGCGCCTTCGCGGACTTCATGCACGTCCAGATCGGGGCGAACACCGTGGTCGAGCGTGACGGCGGCGTGCTCCTCGTCCGCCTGAACTACGGCCCGCGCGACGGACACTGGGCCCTTCCCGGCGGGCTCGTGGAGAACGACGAGACGCCCGAGGACGCCGCGCGACGCGAGACCGCCGAGGAAACCGGGTTCGACGTCGCGATCGACGGGCTCCTCGCGACATGGGGACGTGCGGGATTCCCGCTGCTCGTCGTCATCTACCGCGCGCACATCCTCTCCGGCGATCTGCGGGTCGCCCCCGACGAGGCGTCGGAGGCCGCGTTCTTCGCGAAGGAGAAAGTCCCGCCGCTCGAGGAGCTCGCGTGGCCCTCGACGGCGCACGGCATCGAGGCCTGGCGCGCCTATGAGCCTCGGCGCCCCTGACCCGCACCCGTGCACGGGGCTGTCGGCCGTCGAACCAGACTCGCGCGGCTCGCTTGTGCCTCGCCGCGAGGATGCGGTCGATCAGGTCGACGATGAAGGTCCACAACCGCCGCG
>VBDX01000101.1 GCA_005881885.1 Chloroflexota bacterium | reverse complement strand
ACGAGCGTCGGCCGCAGCCGCAGTCCCTGCGCCGCCGGGTACGGCGGGCGCTGACGCGCCATCGCCCGGCGCGACTCGAGCACGGCGAGCAGTGCCGACTCCTCGCCGCCCATGAACCCGCCGGGGCCGAGCGCGATCTCGATCGGGACGCCGAGCTCCGCGCCCATCTCGCCGATAGCCCGCTCCGCGGCGGCGCGCGCCTCGATCGCTTCGGGGTGCAGATACAGGTAAATCTGCGTCGCGCCGACCGCGTGCGCGGCGATCGCGACCCCGCGCACCACGTTTGCCCCATTACGCGTGAGGAGCGTCCGCGCGAGCGGACTGCCTGGGTCGGCGTCGTACCCGTTCGCCACGAGGTACGCCTCGCCTCCCTGGGCGTTGCGGCGAACGGCACGCAGCTTCTCGGCGAACGGATAACCCGCGCCGCCGCGGCCGCGAAGGCCGCTGCGCTCGATGATTTCGATGAGCTCGTCAATCGCGATCGATCGAGCGCGCTGGAGCGCACCGCGAGCCTCCCCCTCGAGAAGCCGCGGCGCCGTGCTAGCGGGCATCAAGAAATGCCGGCGCGGAGCGCGTGGTGGACCTCGTGCTCGTGCAGGTCGTCGTGGGCGGGAGGCGGGGAAACTTCAGGCCACACGCCGGCGACCCCAAGGTTGCCGGTGTATTTACGTCCGCCGCGCGGGATGGCGGTTCCTTCGCCTTCGGGAGCGCCGCGGAAGTTCGCGAGCAGCGATGCGGTCGTGTAGAGGTCGGTCATGGTCTTGCCGAACTCGGCGGCGATGAGCTCGGCGGCGCGCCAGGGCAGGTAGCCGTACGCCGCGTTCGTGGCGTAGAGCACGCGCGTCAGACGATCGGCCACCTCGGGCGTCTCCCTGAGGACGCGCCGCACCGGACCGAGATCGAGACGTTCCTCCTGCTCCGCCGGGATGGTCGTCACCGCCGTGGACATCGGCCGACGCTCGCCGTACGGCGCCGTCTGCACCATGCGGATGCGGTAATACGAGGCGCGCGGCGCGAGCGGTGGCCGTTTGCGGAAACCGCCCTTGAACGTGTACGAGATCGAGATGGCCCGCGGTGGACACGCCTTCTCGCACATGAGACAAGACTCGCATTTGAAGATGCTCGTCTCCGGCTCCAACAGCAGAGCGATGAGCCCGCGAGACCGTTCCGGAAGATCGCGCTTCTCGTAGGGATATTTGCGAGTAACAGGTCGCGGACGGACAAAATGCTCCAGCGTTCGGAGCATGCCGCTGATGATTCCTCTCACCTGTCGACATCTCCGAGCACGATGTCGATCGAGCCGAGGATCGCGACGGCGTCCGCGACCAAACGATCCCTGAGCAGCCACGGAAGGATTTGCAGGTTGTTGAAGGAGGGGCCGCGCATCTTCGCGCGGAACGGGTTCGGGCTGCGGCCGTCGCTGATCATGTAAATGCCGACCTCGCCCTTCGCGCCCTCGACCGTGTAGTACGCCTCGCCCTTCGGGCACTTCCAGACGTGGCCGAGCCGCGCGCGCACCGGACCGCCCGGCAGCTTGTCGATGCACTCGCGGATGAGCGCGATCGCGAGGCGCATTTCCCCGAGCCGCACCCGGTACCGCGCATACGCATCGCCCTCGGCGAACACGACGGGCTTGAGCGACGCGAGCTCAGGGTAGATGGAGTACGGCCGGTCGCGACGCAGATCCCAGTCGACGCCCGAGCCACGCAGCATCGGACCCGTCAAGCCATACGCCTTCGCCAGCTCCGCCGGGATCGTACCGACGCCGACGGTCCGCTCGAGGAAGATCTCGTTCTGATCGAGGATCGTGACGTAGTCGTCCTCGATGTGCTTCGCGAAGCGATCGAGGAAGCGCGAGAGCTTTGCGACCCAGCCCGGCGGGAAGTCATAGAGCACGCCGCCCGGCCGGTAGTAGTTGAAGTTCATGCGCGAGCCGCAGAGCTCCTCGAGCATGTCGAGGATCTCCTCGCGATCGCGGAAGCACCAGAGGATGGGCGTCGTCGCGCCCACGTCGAGTCCGTACGTACCGAGCCACACGAGGTGCGAGGCGCAGCGGCTCATCTCGTCGACGATCACGCGGATGAACTCGGCGCGGCGGGGAACGTCGATATCGCCGATTGCTTCCATCGCGCCCGCGTACGCGTGCTCGTTGAGCATGTTCGAGACGTAGTCGGCCTGGTCCGCGTAGCGGATCCCACCGTGGTACGTGCGCCACTCGAAGATCTTTTCGATGCCGCGGTGCAGGTACCCCATGACCGGGATGCACTCGATGATCTTTTCGCCGGCGAGCTTGAGGACCAAGCGCAGCACGCCGTGGGTCGATGGATGCTGAGGCCCCATGTTGAGGATGAGCTCCTCGACCTCGCCCTCTTCGGACTGGATCGTCGGGAGCGCGTAGCCGGTGGAGTCCGCGACCTGGCGACGCTCCGCGTCGGTGGTGGCTATGGCCTATCCACCTTTAGCGATCTTGCTCAATCTCTCGGCTACGCCTCGAGACACGCTCATGGCTGACGGAGTGAGCTCCTCACGAGTCAGGGGCCCCTGGGCACGTAGTGACCGCTCGTCGCTCACGCTAACCACCCTTGGCTATCTTTTCGCGAAGCCGAAGGAGCCCTTCGAGGAGCGCTTCGGGGCGCGGCGGGCAGCCCGCCACATACACATCGACCGGCACGATCGTGTCGACACCCTGGAGCGTCGCGTAGCTGTCCCAGAACTCGCCGCCCGACGACGCGCAGTTGCCCATGGCGATGACCCACTTCGGCTCGGGCATCTGCTCGTACAGCCGACGGAGCCGGGGCGCCATCTTGTGGGTCACGGTTCCCGCGACGATCATGACGTCGGCCTGCCGCGGGCTCGAGCGGAAGACTTCCATACCGAACCGGGCGGTGTCGTGGTGCGACATCGACGCGGCCATCATCTCGATGGCGCAGCACGCGAGTCCATAGCCGAGAGGCCATGGGGAGCGCGATCTGGCCCAGTTCACGAGGTTGCTCACCGTCGTGAAGACGATGTTGTCGTCGTTCGCGAGGACGCCCGGCGTCGGACTCGTCGGATCCGCGCTCCCGAGACCGGTCTGGGTGGTGACCGGTCGCCGCTGTATGACATCCTCCTCGAAGTCGATGGGCCGCGCGGGGACTTTTTCGTCGATCGCCATCGCCTTCAGTCTATTGAGTTTTGGCGCTAATGCTGGGCGGTCTGCTGCGCTCCAAAATGCTTCATCAGCTCGCCGACCGTCATCGCGCCGTAGTGCTTGCCTACCTGCGGCTCTGCGATCCGCCACAGAATGCGCATCGCGCGCGGACCGCTACTGCCGACCTCCGACAGACGGAGGTGTGCGTAGTCGCTGACGTCTGGGAGGTCACGGAGCTTGTGGGCGAGCAAACGCGCGGCTTCCTCTTCGGCCATCTGTAGCCCGGTCCGTGCGGTCGCCGTCGCGGCGGCCGTCGTCGCCGCGGACGTCTCGACCGTGCTCTGAACGGTGGCCGTCGCAGGAGTCGTCGACTCGCCGTTGGTGGCGGTCGACGGCGCGGCCGCGGCGGCGGCTGGCGGGGCCCCTGCCGCGGGAGGCGGCGCCGCGGGCTGTTTGGCGTTCCCACCCCGATCGCCGTCTCCGGACCTCATCCCGGCGAGCGCTCCTGAGCGCATCGCGCCACCGATCAAGTTCGGCACGTCGAGACCGGTCAGGCCCTTGATCGCGGTGGCCGACTCCGCGACCACGCGCGTTGTGTTCTTGACCATCTCCGAGGCCCCGTCCGAGCTCATCACGGTGAGCGAGTCGATGTGCTGCATCGGCTCGGCCGCCGCTCGGACGATGTCCGGCAGCGCCGCGAGAACAGTCTGGATGATGGCCGCGTCGTTGAACTGCTTGTACGCGTCCGCGCGCATCCCGAGCGCCTTCGCCTCGGCCTCCCCTTTCGTGAAGACCACGGCTGCTTCCGCGGATCCTTGCAGCCGCTCCGCCTCGGCTCCGGCTTCTGCAGCGGCGATGCGTGCGCGCTTCTCGCCTTCAGCTCGCTGGATCGCTGCCTGCGCCTCGGCCGCCGCAGGTTTCACCAGCGTCGAGAGAAGCTCCTGCTCCTTGCGAAGGGCTGCGAGGGTCGCGAGCTCGGTCTGCTTGCGAGTGACCTCCTGCTGAGCCTCGGCCTGCGCCAGGGGTCCCGCCTGAGCGGCCCGCGCTTCCGCAGCCGCCGTCTGGACCTGCGCCTCGGCGCGCTTGAGTGCGACATCCCGCTGCGCCTGGATCTTGATCTGCTCTGCCTCGGCCTCACGAACGGAAGCAAGCTGATCTGCCGCAGCCTTTGCCATGCGCGCGTCCTTCTCGACGACCGCGAGCTTTTGCTGCCCGAGAAGATCCACGTACCCGGACTCGTCGCTGATGGACTGGATGGTGAAGGCATCGATCTGCAGGCCGCTCGAAGATAGGTCGCCCTTCGCCGCGTCCTGCACCTCCTGCTGGAGCTTTTGCCGGTCCATGATCAATTCCTCGATCGTGAGCCGACCGACGATCGACCTCAGGCTTCCTTCGAGAACGTTCTTCACGATCGAATCGACATGCTCATCCTTGGCGTCGAGGAATCGTTCGGCGGCGTTGCGTAGCGACTCAACGTCCCGACCGATCTTGAAGGTCGCGACGCCCTGGACTTTCACCTTGATGCCCTGGCTGGTTACCGCGTCACCGAGCACGACGTCGATCTGGCGCACGGTGAGCTTCAGCCGTCCTACACGGTGGATGAGCGGCATCACGAACGTGCCGCCCCCGACGACGACCTTCACGCCTTTGTCGCCGGCCGTGACCATCAGCTGGCCTTTCTCGTCGCGGACCTTGGCGCCTCGCGAGCCGGCGACGATGAGCGCCTCGTTCGCGTTCGCGACCCGATACCGGCTCGCGACGTAGAACACAAGAAGCGCGACGATGATGACCGTCCCGAAGACGAGCAGCGGACCCACACCAGTAAGACCGAGCATGGCCTTCCTCCCCTACAGCCGGTGCGCTCTGCGCACCTGCACGTACCGGGTGACGCAAAGCGTCACCCTTTATGACGCAACGCGAGCGAGCGGTTCGACGATGACGTTCGTTCCAGCGATCCCGGTGACGCGAATGGACGAACCCGGAGGTACGTCGACGTCCGACGTCGCGGTGAGGTTGTGCGATGCGCCCGCATAGCTGATGAAGACGCTCCCGTAGCGCTTTGCCGGGATCGCGACGTTGACGCGTCCGGTCTGGCCGACGAGGTCGTTGAGGCTGAACGGCTCTGGGCCCTCCGACCTGCGAAGCGCGCTGAACATGCCAAAGACCAGCCCGAAGCCGATTGCCCCGAAGACGCCGCCGACCAGCGATGCGGGTCCATTCTCGAGCTTCAGGACCTGGGTCCCGATGAGACCGCCGATACCGAACATCGCGACGAAGCCGAGAAGCGGCGGCATGAGCGCAACCCCGCCGACGTGCACGCCGATGTGTAGCGCGTCGAACATGCCGCCGATGACGTCGTCGAGAACGACCGTGAGCAGCAGCAGACCCCCGCCGACCAGCAGGCAGAAGATGAAGATTCCGTCGGCGAGATCGAACTCGATCAGCGCGCGCCTCCCCTGTCCGAGCCCGATTCTACGGTGCCGGGGGGCGCGATCGGAGCAGGCTCACAAGGCCTCCGTCGCTTTCGTGAGAAGCTCCAGCAGGGCGTCATGCAAAGCGGATCCGCTCGCCACTATGCGCGGCAACGCGGGATTCGCGGGCGTCAGCTGGGACACGCGTCCCCCGGCCTCGCGCACGAGCAGCGCGCCCGCCATCCAGTCCCACGGCTGGTCGACCGACTCGAAATACGCGTCGAACCGACCGCTGGCCACGTACGCGAGATCGAGCGAGGCCGATCCGAGGCGACGAACGTCGCGAACTTCGCCGAGGACGCCGGCGAGGATGCGCCCTTGAAGCCGACGGCTATCGGTGACATACGCGAAGCCGGTCGCGACCAGCGCCGTCGGAAGGTCGGCCTTTTCAGTGACCCGGAGGGGCCGATCGCCGAGTCGCGCGCCGCCGCCGCGTGTAGCACTGAAGAGCTCGTCGCGGAGCGGGTCGTACACCACGCCGGCGAGCGCTCCGTCTGCGTCGGCGCAGCAGATCGCGACCGCCCAGTGAGGGATGCCGTAGAGGTAGTTGGTGGTCCCGTCGAGGGGATCGATGTACCACTGGACGTCGGTCCGACCTCTGGCCTCCGAACCTTCCTCCGCGACGAGCGCGTCGTCCGCCCGGCGCTCCCGGATATAGGACACGACCATGCGCTCCGCGCGCTCGTCCGCCTCGGAGACCATGTCCGTGGCGCTCGATTTCACACGCAGACCCGCCGCGGGGCCGCCGAATCGCTCGATGAGAAGCGCCGCGGCGGCGCGCGCGGCTCCGACGGCGATCTCGAGCGCCTCTTCCGCGGTCAATGCCACGGTGTCACCCACGATTGGCGCTCCGCCCTCCATCGTTGATGGCGAAGGTCGCCGTCGTGCTCACCGACGCCGTGGGCACACGGACCGTGGACACCGCACGGAAGTCGGCCGTCAGCCGGCCGCGCTCGAGGGTGCAGCGCACGTATCCGCGATGGTTGTCGAAGAACTTGAGCTGAGGGTTCTTCGCGGACTGCGTGAACTCCGTCTGTGGGATGAACGGGTCCCCCTCCGAGCTGATGGACGTACCGAGTAGCTCCGTCGCCACGGCCGGCGAGGTCGGGTCCGAGAAATCGCGCCTTAGGTCGTAGACGAAGTTCACGTGGCTGTCGCCGGAAAGCACGACCGGATTCCTCGTGCGCGCGAGCTGATCGAGAATCAACTGGCGATCGGCGACGTAGCCCATCCAGTTGTCGACGCCGTCGAAGATGTGCCTGCCCGCGTCCGGGCTCGAGTCCTGCTGCGCGAAGCGCACCGATTGCGCGATGAAATTCCATGCGGCATTCGATTCGGCAAGGCCCGTGAGAAGCCAAACACGTTGCTCGGCGCCGAGCATCGTCCGCTTGGGATCGAGGCTCGCCGGGCAGTAACCCGATGGCGTCTCGTCCTGCTCCCGGCAGAGCGCGACCTCGGGGGAGCGGTACTGCCTGGTGTCCAGCACGTAGAACGTCGCGAGATCGCCGAACGAGATGGTTCGGTAGAGCTTGAGATCAGGCCCCTGTGGTCGTGGGACGCGGATCGGCATGTGCTCGTAGAACGCCTGGTAACCGGCGGCGCGCTCGGCGATCGCCTGCTTATTGCGAGGGTCCTCCTTGTCGATCCCTCCCGCGTAGTTGTTCTCGACCTCGTGGTCGTCCCAGGTGACGATCCACGGGAAGGCGGCGTGCGAGGCTTGAAGATCCTTGTCCGTGCGGTATTGGGCGTAGCGATCGCGGTAGTCGGCGAGACTGAAGCTCCAGCCGCGCTTGGCATACTCCCGCACGATGTCGCCGCGGGGGTTGCCCTCGTAGATGTAGTCGCCGAGGAACAGCACCACGTGGAGATCCTCGCGCGCCATGGCGGCGTGGGCGGTGTAGTAGCCATGCGCGTAGTTCTGGCAGGAGGCGAATGCGAAGCGCAGATCCAGCACGGCGCCGACCGGCGGGGCCGTCCGCGTCCGGCCGATCGGGCTCTCCATGCCGCCGGCACGGAACCGGTACCAGTAGTCGCGATTCGGCTCGAGGCCGTTCACGTCGACATGCACCGAATGCGCGAGGTCCGGGATCGCCGCGGCGCTGCCGGTGCGCACCACGTCCTTCATCGCTTCGTCGCGCGCGACGAGCCACTCCACATCGACGGACTGCTTGGGTACTCCGCCGCCCTTCAGCGGATCCGGCGCGAGGCGCGTCCACAGGACCACGCGGTCGGGAAGCGGGTCACCGGAAGCGACGCCGAGCGTGAAGGGGTATCGGTCGAACTTGACCGGGCCGGAGGGCTGCGCGCACGCACCGAGAGGCCCGAGCGCCGCGAGCGCGGCGATGCGCGCGGAGGCAGCGAGGAACGCGCGGCGATCCATCACGGTCGCGCTGGGCCGAGGCCCTCGCCTCGTGCGCGCGGTATACGGATGGGTCGTGAATGCGGATCGATCAGAGGCAACGTGGGCTCACGGTCATTTCATCGAACGCGACTTGAATAGCTTCTCGACGTAGAGCCGCTCCGCGCGGCGCGCTCGTTCCGCCTGTGTGCGACGTCGTCGCCACTCCGTGAGAGGCAGGCCGTGATTGCCGCGCAGCCAACCAAAATACGTCTCGTCTGCGGCGGTCCTCTGTTGAATCACGAGCTCCAGGCCGGCGATCTCCTTTCCGGTCAGGCCGCTCTGCGCGGCGGGCTTGGCCTTCTCCTTCGGACTCTCCTTGACCTTTGGCTCCTGTGGTTCGATCTCGGACTTGCGGCCACGCTTTATCGGAGCGATAAGGAAGGCGGCCTCCGGTTCATCGCGAACGAGCGGAGTGAGCTCGGCGATGATCTTGGGCGTCGCGCGCTTTGCGGCCTTCCAGACAGCCTCGGTCCCAGAGTCGATCGCTTCGAGATCCGCCCAGGGAACGTCTAGCTTCGCGCGTTGAGCCGCGCTCAAGCCCTTCGCGGCCGCGCGCATCGCCTCGAGCCGCTCGCGGAGCGCCTTGACGTCGGCGGGATCGTCGAGAACCTGCTTCTTCGGATATCGGCTCAAGCCGTAGACGAACTGGGCGTTCCTGAGGACTTCGAGGACAGCCTCCCGGTCTTTGTCTGAGATCGCCAACACTCAGAACCTTAGCGGAGCCCTCGAGCTAGGCCGAGTTGATTGGGGACTCTGCCTCGTGCGCGTCGAGATTGCAGCTCGTTTATGCGACGCGACGCATAAGGTCTGACTCGTTGGCGAGGACCGCCGTCTTGGAGCGCCCGCACCGACCTCGCCCGCTCGTAGGTTACTGGATCAGCTCCGTCGCCTGCGCGAGCACGGACGATGGGATCGTCAGGCCGAGCGCCTTCGCCGTCTTCAGGTTGATGATGAGGTCGTACTTGGTGGGGAGCTCGATCGGTAGGTCGGCCGGTTTCGCGCCCTTGAGGATTCGATCGACGTAGGCGGCCGTGTGTCGTTCTTGATCCACGACGTCCGTTCCGTAGTAGATCAGCGCACCACCGTCGACCCATTCCCTGGTGCTCCCCGTGATCGACGGCAAGCGGTTCGCCGCTATGAACTCCAGGATCCGGTCCCGCTCATTGCTGATCACCCCGGACGCACCGAGCTGGATCGCGTCAGGGTGGGCACGGCTCGCGGCGGCGAAGGCCACGGCGAAGTCCTCCGGAGCGCGCACCTCAAGGAGTAGGAGCTCGATCCCCAGCGCAGGCGCCGCACTCCGGGCGTCTTGATACGCCCGCACTCCCTGAGCAAGACCTGCATCGACGAGGTAGGCCACGCGCGACGCTGCCGGCACCGCCTGCTTCAGCAGTTGCAGCCGTCGTGTGTTGATCGACGTTGCGGCCGTCCCGGTGATGTTGCCGCCCGGCCGCGCGAAGCTCGCGACCAGGCCGTCCCCGACCGGATCAGTCGAGCCGGCGTCCATGACGATGGGGATGCTGGTCGTCGCCTTCTTCAGGGCGAGCAACGCATTGGTATCGCGCGAGACGATGACGTCGAATTTCCGCGCGACCATCGCCGCGGCAAGCGTGGGGAGTCGCTCGGTAAGACCCTCGGCTTCCTGTACTTCGAAGCTGTAGTTAGGACCTTCGACGTAGCCGAGGTCGCGCATGGCCTGTCGAAATGAGTCGAGCTGGGTCTTGGATGCGGCTTGCGTTTGCAACAGCAGCCAACCGACGCGATACGCCTTCGGCGGCG
Source organism: Chloroflexota bacterium (assembly GCA_005881885.1). Taxonomy (GTDB): domain Bacteria; phylum Chloroflexota; class Limnocylindria; order P2-11E; family P2-11E; genus 3-1-20CM-2-70-9. The sequence continues at coordinate 4,431 of VBDX01000101.1, read as the reverse complement.
CGGGCGCAGCGCCGCAGACCGACAGCACGACGAGCGTGGACGAGGCGGCTGCAGCACGCAAGAACGCGCGACGCGACTGGCGCATACGGCGTCCTTCCTCTGCTGCGGATGCTACTCGGGGTTCCGCGGGCCTCGATCGTTCGCACGGGGAGTAGGTTGACCTCGTGAGGAAGCGGCAGGGACAGCTCTTTCGGAAGTACGTGCTCGTCTTCGTCGCGCTGGTCGGCGGCACGCTCGTCGCAAGCACGCTGCTGCAGCTGTACTTCTCGTACCAGGAGAGTCAGGGCTCGCTCTTGCGCGTCGAGCGCGTCGAGGCGTCGCGCGCGGCGCTGAAGATCTCGCAGTTCGTCGACGGCATCCGCACGCAACTCGATGCGGTCATCCCACCACCGGGGCTGACCGACGTGTCGCTCGACGAGCGCGGGGCGGACTATGAGCGCCTCCTGGCCCGTCGCGGGCAGGCGATCGAGGAGGTCCGCTTCATCGACTCGCAGGGAAGGGAGCAACTGCTCAGAGGGCGGCTCCACCTGAACGAGACGCGGAGCGGCAAGGATCGGTCAGACCAACCTGAGTACGTCAAAACCCGCGGCGGCGACACGTACTACGAGGGGATGGTCGAGTTCCGTGGAGGCTCCGAACCCCACTTCAACATGGCCGTGCCAGACGGGAAGAACGCCGGCGTCGCCGTCGCGGACGTGAATCTCCGGTTCATCCTCGAGCCCGTGTCGATCAAAATCGGCACGGAAGGGCATGCGTACGCCTATGTCGTCGACTCAGCCGGACAGCTGATCGGGCACCCCGACATCAGCGCCGTCCTTCGGCACCCCAATCTTTCGTCGCTCCCGCAGGTGCAGGCCGCGATCCGCGGCAGCGCACCGCTCGAGGAGCGAGCCATGGTGGCAAGAGACGTCGCCGGGCGATCCGTGCTCACGGCCTACGAGGTCGTTCCGTCGACCGGCTGGGCTGTCTTCGTGGAGCAGCCCTCCGACGAGGCGTTCGCCTCGCTCAACGCCTCGCTGCTGCGCGCGGCTGGACTGCTCGGACTTGCACTGGTCGTCGCCGTGATCGCAAGCCTGGCCCTCGCCCGCCGGATGGTCGTCCCCATCGACGCCGTTCGCGCGGGCGCGGCCCGCATTGGCGCGGGCGCGTTCGAGCAGCGGATCGCGATACGCACCGGCGACGAGCTGGAGGATCTGGCGGAGGAGTTCAACCGGATGAGCTCGCGACTGCAGGAGTCCTACGCGAATTTGGAGGGGAAGGTCGTCGAGCGCACGCGTGAGCTGGCCGATGCGCGCGACCAGCTCGAGGTCGCGAGCCGCCACAAATCGGAGTTCCTGGCGAACATGAGCCACGAGCTCCGCACACCGCTGAACGCGATCATCGGGTTCTCCGAGGTACTGCTTCAGAAGATCTTCGGTGACATCAACGCGAAGCAGGCAGATTACCTGGGCGACATCCTGTCATCGGGCAAGCATCAGCTCTCGCTCATCAACGACATCCTCGATCTGTCGAAGGTCGAAGCGGGCAGGCTCGAGCTCGAGCGCTCGACCTTCTCCATCTCCGACGCCGTCGGTGGTGCGATCGCGTTCGTCCGCGAGCGCGCGACGCAGCATTCCATCGCGCTTTCTGAGGACATCGAACCGGGCATCGGCACGATCGACGCCGACGAGCGGAAGGTGAAGCAGGTCCTCGTGAACCTCCTGTCGAACGCCGTGAAGTTCACACCGGACCGCGGCCGCGTTGACGTGAGCGCGCGGCGCAACGGCGGGCAGGTGTTCTTCGCGGTGAAGGACACCGGACCCGGCATCGCTCCTGAAGACATCGTTCGCATCTTCCAAGAGTTCGAGCAGACGAGCACCGCGCGTGGCAAGGAGGGCACGGGGCTTGGGCTCGCGCTCGCGAAGCGCCTTGTGGAGCTGCACGGCGGCCGTATCTGGGTCGACAGCGTGGTCGGCCGCGGCAGCACCTTTTCGTTCTCGCTGCCGCTGACACCCGCGAGCGTCGGTGCGGCCGCTCCTGCACCTGTTTCGATCCGATGAATCGGCGCGGGCTCCTGCGCGCCGCGGCCGGGCTGTGGGCCGCCACCGCGGGCGTCTCCGTGATCGGTGGGTGCGCGCCGGGCGCCTCGAGGGTCGCGGCGCTCCGCAGGATCGGCTATCTCTCGGGCAATACGCAGCAGTCCGCCGATAAGGGCAGCGGTCCGTTCAGGGAGAGGCTTCGCGAGCTCGGCCACATGGAGGATCGCGACATCTCGATCGTGTTCAAGATCGCGGACAACGTGAACGAGCGCCTCGCTGGCTACGCCGCCGAGCTCGTCGGCATGCCGGTGGATGTTCTCCTCGCCGTAGCCACGAGCGCGCAGCTCGCCGCGAAGAAGGCGACCAGCACGATCCCGATTGTGTTGGTCCTCTCCGCGGATCCGGTTGGACAAGGCCTCGTGGCCAACCTCGCGCATCCCGGCGGGAACATCACCGGGTTGGTCACGGGCTCGTTGTCCGTCACCGGCAAGCAGGTGGAGCTTCTCAAGGAGACAGTGCCCGGCCTCGCGCGCCTGGCCGTGATCGGGAACGCGACCAACACGACGATGACCAGCCTTCTGCCCGCTGTTGAAGACGCCGCCCGCGTCATGGGTATGACCGTCCAAGCCTTCCCCGTGAGCAGTCCGGACGAGCTCGATTCGGCCCTGGATCGGATCGCGGCACAACGACTCGATGCGCTGCTCGTGCTGCCCGCGCTGTCCCTGGTCCGGGCGGACGATCAGATCCCAGCATTCGCGAATAAGGTCGGCCTTCCCCAGATCTACGCCGACATCGAGTTCGCGCGCGCCGGAGGGTTACTGCATTACGGCGCGAACTTCGCTGCCCAACATCGCAGGGCTGCGGACTACGTCGACAAGATCCTGAAAGGCGCTCGCCCGGCGGATCTGCCGATCGAGCAGCCGACAGAGTTCGACCTCATCGTCAATCCTGCGGCGGCGAAGAAGCTCCGTCTGACGATCCCGGATAGCGTCATGCGGCGTGCTACGGAGTTCGTGCCGTAGCGATCGGATGACAGGCGTGACTCGCGCGAGACCGCCGATCAGCGGTGAGTCCGGCTCGGCCACCATGACATGCCGACGTCACTCGCTGGCATGCTGAAACGGCGAGCTTCCTAAACGTACAGTGAGGCACCCATTTGGTTGGGCTTCACGACTTTTAGTGCCAGGATGCCTCGGAGCTAAGCGGATTTAATCGGCGACTCTGCCTTGTGCGCGCGGTATTGGAGCTCGTTCAGTACCGCACCCGGAAACGACAAGAACGCGATTCCCGAATGATCACAGTCGGCTGACCGCTAGGGCGCTCATTCACGCGGCACCATTTAGTGACGATATGGAACGGGACGGGCGAACAGGCAATAGCCGATCCCGGATCGTCCGCCTCGAGTAGCTGGTCAAGTCTCCAGACCGCCGTCACCTGGATCTTCTCCGATCGGTGAAGAAGGACCTCATCCTGAGCTTGACCGCAGCTCCACGTCCTCCCGGCCCGACGACTCAATCGCGCTCGCGCTCGCTGTCGCGAGCGCCGTCGTGATTGCCACCCCCGTCATCATCGTCGTCGTGCTCGCCGTCCCTGCGATCGCCATCGTCGTGGTCGTTGTCGTCGTCCTCGTCTGGCCGGACGACGGTCACGACCTTCGATCCCCGCATCGACGGGTCTGACACATCGTTCACGGTGATGGTCCGTGGACCGAGGGTCTTGAGCTTCACGACGAACCGGTGCCGTCCGCGGTCCGCCGCGGTGAAGGTGTAGTCACTCGGAAGCGTCGCCAGCGGATCCGTGCTCGTGAAGTGCACCGTCCCGATGAAGTTCTTGATCGTCTTGCCAGCGCTGTCCTTCGCGACGACGGTGATCGAGAACGCCTTGTCAGCCTTCGCCTTCGCGGGTGCCCTGATGAGGAAGTGACGCGCGCTCGCTGCAGCGACGTTGATCGACGCCGAGCCGGTGATCGAGCTCGTCACGGTGTCGGTGGCGGTGATCGTCTTGGTCCCGGCGGTCTTGAGCGTGATCGTGAAGGTGTGCGTTCCGGCGTCGGCGGCGGTGAAGGTGTAGTCGGCGGGAAGCACCGCCAGGGCGTCGCTGGAGGTCCAGTGCACTGTGCCGGTGTACCCAAGGGTGGTGTTGTTGGCGGCGTCCTTGGCCGTCAGGACGACTGCGAAGCTGGTCTCCGCGGTCGCCGTGGCCGGCGCGGACAGGGCCAAGTGCGTGGTCGTCGCCGCGGTCACGGTGAGTGAAGCCGTGCCGGTCTTGGTGCTCTTGGTCCCGGTGACGGTGTGCAGCCCGGCGACCGAGGCGCTGCAGCTCGCGCCGCTGCAGCTGCCGTCGGGCGAGACGGTGAAGGCGGTCGTCGCCGTCACGTCACCGAGCGAGTTGTTGAAGGCGTCACGACCCTCGG
>VBDX01000100.1 GCA_005881885.1 Chloroflexota bacterium | reverse complement strand
ATGGTCAACGCGGCGCGGCCTTGCGGCGTCACGAGCGCTACCGCGAAGTAGGCAAGCAAGCTAGCGACGCCGACGAGCTGGAACATCGTCCCGAGGCCCACGGCGTCACCGACGAGGCCACCGACGGCCGGGCCCACGATCGCCCCGAGGTCGAGGCCCATGTTGTAGACGCCGGACGCGATTCCGACGTCATGGCCTTCCGCGCGCAGCTCCGCGATCGAAGCAGCGCTCGTGACCCGAAGGAGCCCGCGCGCGATCCCCGCCGCGAGGAACAGCGCGAAGAAGAGGCCGAGCGACGAGACCCAGCCGAGCACGATGGTCGTGGCGCCGAAGAGCAGCACGCTCCAAAAGTTCACCGTGCGGTGGTCGACGAAGCGGAACACCGCGCCCGAGATGAAGCGGATGAAGGTCGCCGCACCCGACTTGAGGCCCTTGAGCGCGCCCGACGCGGCGAGCGGGATCCCGATCGAGAGCCCGAACAGCGGAAAGAACGTGTCGACGCTGTCGGAGAGGACGTTGATGTATAGCGCGATCAGGAAGGCGAGCCACACGCGCGGATCAACACGCCAGTGCGCCGCGATCAGGCCCCGTAGGCCGGGTGCGCGCTGTTCGGCGTTGGGCGCCGCGGCCATCGCTGGCATCGGCACGACCAGCACCGCTGAGAGCGCCGGCAGCGCACCGATCGAGGCGAGCGCAAGGTCGACGCCGATGCGATCCGCGACCGCGCCGCCGACGAACGCGCCGATCGCGTAACCGGTCGATAGCGCGGCGGTATACCAGCCCATCACCGCGCCGGCACGCTGGCCGCCGGTGAGGTCGATCGTCGCCGCAAGGTTGTACGTGCCGAGCGCACCAAACGCGTAGCCGTGAACGATCGTGAGCGCGGCGACGAGCACGATGCTCCCGCCGGCGAGAGCGAACCCGCTCGTTGCGGCGGTGAAGACGATCAGCCAGAAGATGAGATGGCCCTTCGCACGCTCGGGGCGGTATGTGGCACCGCTCGGGACGCGCGATACGAGGCGAAAGATCGCAAGCAACGCGGAAAGCGCGCCGATCGCCGGCACCACGTATCCGTAGCGATCCAGATAGGGGGCGTACAGCAGCCCGAGCGTGCCCTCGGCGGTCGTCACCGCGGCCGCGACGACATATTGAAAGAGGACCGCGCGGCTCAGACCAGGGTCTCGACATCGATGTCGCCGAGCGCGCCGGCCAGGCGCGCACGCTCGAGCGCATCGATCCAGATCTTCCGGATCACGCGCGGCTCGGTGAGCCCGCTCGTGACGTGTTCGATCTCCTGGTCGGTGAAGCGCCGTGGCTCACCGATCGCGTAGGTGAGCCATAGCCGCCGTGCGCTCTCCTCGAGCTGGAGCGACATCGCCACGCAGGTCGGAAGGTCATCGCCCACGACGACCGCGCCGTGCCCGCGCAGAAGCGCGGCCCGACCCTTCCCCAGCACCCCGGCAAGGCGACGGCCCCGGGCGGCGTCTCGGACCAGGGCCGGATCGTCGTAAACGGGCACCTCGCGCCCGAACGGCGCGCCGGCGTTGAAGGCTGCGACGAGCGGCTTGCCCGCCACAGCGAGCGCAGTCGCGTAGAGCGCGTGGAAGTGCGCGACGGCGCCGACATCCGCTCGAGCGCGGTAGATCTCGAGGTGGATCGGGAGCTCGCTCGGCGGTGTCCGCTCGATCGGTTCGCCGTCGGCGAGACGTACGGCGGCCACCTCCTCCAGGCGGATGGCAATGCGGCTGGCGCTGTGCGAGTTCACGTAGGCGACGTCGCCTTCTCGAACGCTGATGTGGCCGTGCGTATCGAAGATCCCGGCGACCGCGAGCGCGCGACTCGCCGCGGCGACGAGCGTCGCCGCGCGCACCGACGTCGAAACGGTCATTCGGCGGGCGGCACGCCGGCCCACCGTTTGAAGAGCGAGTGCTCGACTCCGAGCTGGTCGAGGGCCTTGCCGACGCTGTGCGCGACGATGTCGTCGACGGTCTTCGGCAGGTGATAGAAGCCCGGCGCGGGCGGCAAGATGACGGCGCCGGTCAGCGCGAGCTCGTGCATGAGTCGGAGGTGTCCCGCGTGGAGCGGCGTTTCGCGGACCATGAGGACGAGCCTGCGGCGCTCTTTCAGATGCACGTCCGCAGCCCGAACGATGAGGTTGTCGTTCAGCGAGTTCGCGATGGATGACATGGTGCGGACGCTGCACGGCGCGACGACCATCCCGTGAGTCTGGAAACTGCCGCTCGCGAGTGTGGCCGCCAGATCGCGCTCGTCATGCACGACGTCGGCGAGACCGAGCACGTCGTCGATCTTCCACGTCGTCTCGTACGCGATCGTCGCCTTGGCACCCGATGACACGATGAGATGCGTCTCGACGTCCTTCGCTTTCTGTAGCGCCTCGAGCATGCGAATGCCATAGATGGCCCCGGAAGCTCCCGATATCCCGACAACGATGCGCCGCGTCATTCGACGAACGGCTCGGCGCAGCGGGTGGCACGGGGGAGCGGGGGTTGCGCGCGATGCGCGGGTGCCCCGGGGCCCCGCGCCGCCGAACATCTCGGCACGGCCACGCCGACGGCGGCTGCGGGGAGGGTGCGCGAGCGCGCGACCCCCCGACCCCGGGACAGGACCCGCTGCGCCGCAGGCCGAGTCGCAAACGCGTTGCTCAGGTCGGGTAGCCCTCGGGAGCTTCCTCGGAGGTCCAATGGCCCATGCGCATGTAGCGGCGTCGATAGCGCAGCAATGCGTCGATCTTCCTGTCGTTCGTGACGGCGCCGACCACTTCGCCGACGAACAGGATGTGGTCCCCCGTCTGACGCTCCTCGCGCACCTGGCACCAGAGCATCGCGAGACTGCCTTCGACGGCGGGTGCGGCGAAGCCGGGCTGCTCGTTAACGGGGATCTTGAGGGCGGCGAACTTGTCCGGGCCTTCGCTGGATTTCCCGGCGGCGACCGCCAATTCCTGCTGCGAGTCGTGCAGCAACGACACGCTGAATTCGCGGGAAGCCTGGATCAGGCGTGTCGTACGTGAACCGGGATGCTCGGCGATCGCGACCATCGGCGGGACGTGCGAGACGTACATCACCGTCCCGGTCGCGCACGAGCGCTCACCACCGTGGGCTGCGCCGATGATCGCGACCGGGTGCGCGATGCGCGAGAGGATCAGCTTCGCCGCGGCGTATCTATCCGTCTTGGAGGAGATCGCCGTGGACATCACATCCCGTCGTCGTTCGGAACTTCGCGCGGCGCTTCGTCGTCATATCCGGGTCCGCCCGGACCGTGCTCCGCCGCCCGCGGGTCCACCGGAGTGCCGGGGACGGGGTCGGTGCCGATGAAGGCATCCGGTCGCGCCGCGCGCGTATCGGAGAGCTTCACGCGCCGGCGTGCGGTCTTCTCGCCAGTCACAAAGTGCTCACCTCGGAGGGCGAGGCGCGCCTCCTCTTCGAGCTCCTCGTCCCACTGCCCGAGCGAGTAGCCGTACCACGGCAGCTGCGGCCGCACCTTCGGCAGGCCCAGCTCGTTCCAGATGCGAAGGGCGTTCTCCATGTGCTCCTTGGTCGGAAGCGAGATGGGCGGCCACGGCTCCTTGAGGCAGGCGTTGATGAGCATCCCGCTGTCGTCGGCGGGATCGCCGTGCCCGACGACGTCGCGGCCCTCAGCGGCCTGCTCGATTCCCGTGCCGCGGAACGGCGGCGCATGGCCCTTCTCGAGATGCCCGGTGATCTCCACGTCCTGCGCCGGGCGCGACCGATAGCAGACCGCCCACCAGAGCGCCGTCGCATCTTCGGGGTCGATGTCCTCATCCACCGCGACGCAGACCTTGCCGACGCCCTGATTGAAGCTCGATGCGGCGCGCAGCGCGCGCCAGATCTCGGCTTCGCGCGCGCCGTTCGCCATCTGGATGACGATGAGCTTCCGCAGATTCGTGAGTGGCTCGTGCATGACGACACGCTTCACGCTCCGGATGTTGCAGGTCTGTCGAAGATGCTGCGTGAAGATCGGCTCGTAAGCGACTTTCTTGATGACGCTCGACTCGGACGGCGTGACCTGGCTGATGAACGAGACCCAGATCGCGTCCTTGCGGTGCGTGATCGCGGTGATCTCGAAGAACGGATTCAGCTGCCGCGGATGCATGTAGCCGTGTGACTCGCCGAATGGTCCTTCCTCTTCGAGTTCCTGCGTGTTGATGTACCCCTCGAAGACGATCTCGGCGTCGGCCGGAACCTCGAGCGGCACGGTCTTGCACCGAACGAGACGGATCGGCTCGCCCGCGAGGCCGCTGGCGATGGAGAGCTCGTCGATGCCGTACGGGACCTTCTGGACCGCCGCATAGCTCACGACCGGCGGGCCGCCGATGACGAGCGCGGCAGGCAGGTGCTGCCCTTTCTTTCGCGCCTTCTGCCAGTGGATGTAGACGTCCTGCCCGAGGCCTGATGGAAAGATGCCGATGCGCGTCGGGCTCTTGATCTGCCCGCGGTAGTTGCCCTGGTTGCGCACGCCCGTCTCGGGGTCCTTCGTGAACCAGTGCGTGCATGTCGTGTATGGCCCGTTGTCGAAGCCCGGCGTCGAGATCGGGATGGGGAACTCGGCGGTGCCGCCTTTCGCGAGGAGCGCGTCGCCCATGTGCACCTCTTCGTGCACGGGCCCGTCCTCGACGATCGTCGGGGCGATGCGGTTGGCGAGTGCGTGCTCCCATCGCGAGGCGATCTCCTCGGGCTTGCAACCGAGCCCGGTCGCGTAGACGTACTTCGATGCAGCAAGGACGCCCACACCGACGCGGAAAGGCGACGCCCCACCCTTCACGGTGCGGACGTCCTCGAAGAGGAACGCCCGCCAGTCCTCCTCGGGGAGACCGCCCCGGTACTGCCAGCGCACCAGCGGATGGATCTCGGTTTCGGCAAGCATCGGACGGCGGACTCTCACCAGCAGCCCCGCGCGATCGAGCGCATCGAGATGCTCGCGGAGGTCCGGATAGCCTCGGCCGCTTCGCGTCGTCGGGCGCGTGGCGACGGCCATCTAGCGCCTTCGCTCTGGTCGAACGAGACGGTGCACGTTCCCAGTCGGGAGGCGCTCCTCTTCGCGCTCGGCGAGCCGCTTCCGCAGACGCTTCTCGAAGTCCTCGAGGTGAGCCACCATCAGTTCGCGCGCCCCCTGAGCGTCGTGCCGCCGAACGGCCTCGACGAGCTCTTCGTGCGCTTTCTGCGTGGTCCTCACCGTGCTCGGGTTCCGCACCTCTCGCAGCGCCGGTACCAGCAGCTCGCGGTACGCGGCCACAGTCGCATAGAGGACTTCGTTGTCGGCGGCCCGGGCGAGCTCGACGTGAAAATCCATGCTCGCCTCGGCGTGGGTGATGCTGTCGCGTATCACCGCGCGACCTTGTTGAACGTTCTGGGCGAGGCGCGAAACGGCTGCCGCATCGGCGCGCTGCGCCGCGAGCGCGGCCGTCGCCGCCTCGACCACGGTGCGCGCCTCGGCGAGCTCCGAGAGCGTCATGCGCTTGAGCCGGATCATCGTCGAGAGCGACTCCGCGACGCGATCGGTGTTCGCGTCGGCGACGAATGCCCCGCCCGTCGCTCCGACCTTCACGCGGATGAGACCGCGCGCCTCGAGGACCCGCAGCGCGTCGCGGACCGTGATGCGTGAGACGCCGAACTGCTCCGCGAGCTCCCGCTCGGATTGGAGACGGTCACCCGGCGAGAGCTGCGCTGAGAAGATCGCTCGCTCGATCTGGGAGACGATCTCGCCCGAGGCGCGGGCCTGGTGGATCGGTTGGAACATGCGCGTGAATGGTATGACCATTGAGGCCGCCGGGACAACTCGCCCCGGCGGCCGCCACGCCTTTAGGCGCGGGCTGACTGCTGCTGCTGTTCGGTCTCCATCGTGACGCTCGGGTCGTTCTGGAAGAGTGAGAAAGTGTTGCCTTCGGTGTCGGTGCAGCCCGCGAACCAGCCCTGGAACGGGATCGGCAATTTCTCGTCGGCCTTTCCCCCGAGATCGCGGACCTTCTTGATCGATTCGTCAATATTGTCCGTGTCGAAGTACACGACCGGACCGGGTTTCTCTGGCGACATCCCGTTGATCGCGCCGCCGGGCTCGATGCCATCGATGAGGAAGTAGTTGTCGACCCCCGGGATCTCCGAGTCCTTGTATTTCCAACCGAACAGTCCGCTGTAAAAGCGTTTCGCGCGCGCGGCGTCCTTCGCGTTGAGCTCGAAGTGAACGATCTTCCCCTGCATGTGGTTCCTCCCCTTTGTCTTGTGGCTCCGAAGAGCCTAACTCTCGCCGGGCTAGTTAGGGCGCGGCCGCCACGCGTCGAAGCGTCGCTCGAGCCACTGCAGAGTGAAGGTCATGAGCATGCCCGCCCCGGCGATGAGCATGAGTCCGGCGAACACCTTCGAGCTCTGGAACGTGGCCCCCGCCACGAACATCATCTGCCCCACCCCGAACTGGGCTGCGATCGCCTCGCCGACGACCACGCCGGTCAGGGCATGGCCGATGCCGAGGCGGAGGCCGGTGAGGATGAACGGCACCGACCCAGGGAGCGCGACCGTCCGGAACAGCTGGACGTCCGACGCGCCGAACGATCGCGCGACCTTGATCAGGTTCGCGTCGAGGTTGCGGACGCCCGCGGTCGTGTTGATGACCATCGCGAAGAAGGCGCCGAGGAAGACGACGGCGACCTTCGATTCGACGCCGATTCCCAACCAGATGATGAGCAGCGGCAGCAGCACGATCCGGGGCGTCGCGTAGAGGAACGTGACGAATGGGTCGAAGGCATAACGGATGCGGCTGTACCAGCCCATGACCAGGCCGAGCGGGATGGCGGTGAAAGCGGCCAGCAGATAACCGAAGGAGAGCTCCTGGCCGCTCGTGAGGATGTCCCTGCCGAACTTCGGGTCGCGAGCGTATGTGCCGAATGCCTGGCCTATCTCGACCGGCGTCGGGAGGAAGAGCTGCGTGGGCGCGACGTAGGTGAATGGGCCAATTACGACGCCCTCCGGCCAGACGGCCCGGATCACACCGATGCCCTGCCACACGGCTAGGAAGATGACGACCGCGGCGAAACCGATCAGCTTGGACTCGTAACCGCGAACGCGACTCTCCCCGGACCGTGCATCGGCCGGCTTTCGCGTCAGCCACTCGGGTTCCGCAGGCGTCGCAACGGGATACGGATCCGCCTGCCCCGTCCCCTGCGTCGCCATCAGGCGACCGCCCGCGGACGCAGCGTCTCGGATCGGATCACTTCTTCGCGGATCGTCTCCCAAATCGTTCGCTCGTACGCCACGAACTCCACTTCACGCTTTAGCCGGAGATCACGTGGTCTGGGCAGATCGATCTTCATGTCGAGCTTCACCCGGCCGGGACGTGCGGTGAGCACGATCACACGGTCGGCGAGGTATACGGCCTCGGCGATGTCGTGCGTGATGAAGATCGCCGTCTTCCGCGTCTCTCCCCAGATGCGTGTGAGCTCCTGCTGCATCGTCTCGCGGGTCTGCGCGTCCAGGGACGCGAACGGTTCGTCGAGGAGGAGGAGCTCGGGGTCGGTGGCCAGCGCGCGGGCGAGGTTCACGCGCTGCTGCATCCCTCCCGAAAGCTCCGACGGCCAGCTCTCGGCGAAGCCGCCGAGACCGACGAGGTCGATCAGCCGCTTCGCGATCTCACGCGACTCTCGTCCGGCGCGATGCTGCATCTCGAGGCCATAGATCACGTTGCCCGTGACCGTTCGCCATGGCAGGAGGCTTGGCTGCTGGAACACCATCGCGCGGTCGGGACCGGGCGCGGTGATCTCGCGGTCGTTGAGGACGAGCGAGCCCGACGCGATGGGGATGAGTCCGTCGATCGCGTTGAGGAACGTCGTCTTGCCGCAGCCTGACGGTCCGACGATCGAGACGAACTCTCCTTGAGACACCGTCAGATCGACGCCGTCGACCGCGACGAGCTCATCGCCCGTCCGCTGGCGGCGATAGCGGATCCCGACCCGACGTGCCTCGAGCTTCACCGTCACAGTCTCCACGTCAGCGCGCCGT
>VBDX01000161.1 GCA_005881885.1 Chloroflexota bacterium | reverse complement strand
GGATCAGCCGCGTCGGCCGAGAGCTGGTCCCTGAGCCGAAATCGTCCTGCTCGACGAGCGCGACCGACATGCCCCGCAGTGCGGCATCGCGCGCGATGCCCGCGCCGACGATCCCGCCTCCGATGACCAGGAGATCGACGGTGCGGCCGCCGAGCGACCGCACCGTCTCATCACGTGCACCGAGGGCTACTGCGGCGTGGTGCAGCGACACGCCTGCAGATGAGGGCAGCAAGGCTGCCCGATTACTTGTTCGCCTTGTTGTATTTGTCGATCGCGTCGTTCACCTCGGCGACAGCCGCATCCAAGGCCTGCTGGGAGGTGGCCTGGCCGAGCAGCACCGACTCGATCATCTTCTGCGTTCGTGCGCGCGCCTGCGAGAAGACCCCGAGGACGGCGCCGTTGGTCATCCGGTTCTGTGGCGCCTCACGGATTTGGTTCACGGCCGTCAGAAACTGCGGGTACTTCGTCGCCCATTCCTTGCTCGGCGCTTCGTTGTACGCCGACTTGCGGATGGGGTAGTACCCCGTGTCCGCCTGCCACTGTGCCTGCGTCAGCGGGCTCATCGCGTACTTCACGAACTCCCATGCGGCCTGCTGCTCGGCGGGCGGACGGCTCTTCATGATGTAGAGAGAGGCGCCGCCGATGATGTTGCCGCCGTCCTTGGGCTTGTTGTCCGGACGCGGGAAAAAGCCGGTCCCCACAGGGAATTTCGCGTTGTTGATGTGGTTACGCATTTGCGCGGTGCTCTCGACATACATCGCGTTCTTGCCCGCATTGAACGCGTTCTGCGAACCCGGATTGTCGATACCGGGATTGTTGAAGTACCCGCCGTCGAGTCCGGCCTTCCACCAATCGAGGATGGCCTTGCCCGCGGCATTGTTGTAGACGACCTTCGTCGCACGATCGTCGCGGCCGTTGCCGTTGTCCGCGTAGAGCTGGCCTGAGACCGCCATCCACTGCTCGAAGAACCAGCCGTAGATCGAGGGTCCGAAGCCATAGCGGACCGTCTGACCGCTCGCGTCCTTCTTGGTGAGCTTCTTCGCGTACTCGGTGACCTCGCTGAACGTTGTCGGCGGCTTCTCCGGATCGAGGCCGACTTCCTTGAAGGCGTCCTTGTTGTAGTAGAGGATCGAGGATGACGCGTTGAACGGCATGCTCTGCAGCTTGTCCTGGTACTTGTAGTAGTTGAGGACGGCCGGCTCGAAGTCAGAGGTGTCGAACTTGTCCCTATCGATGAAGGCCTGCATGGGGAGGACCTCTTTGCTGTCGTACATGTAGCGCTGGCCTATGTCGAACACCTGCGCAATTGCCGGCGCTGCATTTGACGCGAGTGCCGTATTCAGTTTCGACAGCAGGTCGTCGTAGGTACCTTGGAACACGGCCTCCACCGTGATGTTGTTCTGGCTCTTGTTGTAGGCCGCGACCATCTTGTTCACGGCATCGCTGTTCAGGCCGGTCATGGCGTGCCACCAGACGATCTTCGCGGCCGGCTTGACATCCTTACCAGGCGCTTGCGCGCTCAGGTCCGTTCCTCCGCCGCCGCCGCCAGGACCACCACCGCCGCAAGCCGCGGCAACCATCGAAAGCCCGAGCGCGAGTGCTGCGAATTTCCGCATCGTTCCCTCCACGCTGTCTAACCCTTGACCGCCCCAGCGGTCAGTCCTCGGATGAGCTGGCGCTGCCCCAACACGAGCAGGGCGAGCGTCGGCGCCGCGACCATGATGACACCGGCCATCACCAGACCCCAACGAAGCGTCTCTTCGAAGCGCAACTGCGCGATGCCGACCTGCGTCGTCCGCATCAGCGTCTGATTCGTCACGAGGAGCGGCCAGAAGTACTGGTTGTAGGTCGAGAGGAAGCCGTATATCGCGACCGTGCCCAGAGCTGGTCGCGACAGCGGGATCACGACGTCGCGCAAGAAACGGAACGTGGTGGCGCCATCGATGCGGGCCGCATCCCAGAGCTCGCGTGGGATCTGCAAGAAGGCCTGTCGCAGCAGGAATGTGCCGAACGCGGTCGCCAGGAAGGGGACCGCCAGGCCCTGATACGTGTCGAGCCATCCGAGGCTGCGGATGGTCATGTAGTTGGGGATGATCGTGGCTTCCCACGGGATCATGAGCGTGCTCAGGAAGAGGAAGAAGAGCAGCTGGCGTCCGCGGAAGACCAGGAACGAGAACGCGTAGGCGGCGAGACTCGCCGTGACGAGCTGCCCGATCACGACGACGCTCGACACCACAAAGCTGTTGAGCAGATAACGGCCGATCGGAATCGTCGCGAGGACTCGTCCGTAGTTGTCGAACGTAGGGCGGGCAGGCAGCACCGGCGGGGGAAAGGTCGCGATCTCGGACTCGCTCATGAACGAGTACGACAGCGCGAGGAGCAGCGGGAACGCGACGAGGACCGAGACGAGCGCAAGCGTGAGATAGGTGCCCGCCTTCCGGTAGGGCAGCCGCTGAGTCCGTTGCTGCATCGCGACCGTGCTCACCGGTACGCGCTCCGCTCGTCAAATTCGTTCGTACTCATTGGTAATGCACTCGCCGTTCGACAAAGCGGAACTGGATGATGGTGAGAACCAGCACCAGCGTGAAGAGCACCACCGACTCCGCGCTCGCGAATCCGAACTGGAAATTCTGGAATGCGTCGAGGTAGATGCCGTAGACGATGGTGCGCGTCGCGTCCACCGGACCGCCGCGCGTCAACAGGTGAATCTGCGTGAACGCCTGCAGCACAGCGATCGTGTCGACCACGAGTAGGAAGAAGAGGGACGGCGAGACCATCGGAACGGTGATGCGGGTGAACATGCGCGCGCCGCGAGCGCCGTCGAGCCGCGCCGCTTCGTAGATCTCCTCGGGAATGCCCTGAAGCCCGGCGAGTAGCACGATGATGTTGGTGCCGAGCGTCAGCCATATCGTCGTGATCGAGACGGCGATGATCGCTATGGTTGGCTGGATCAGCCACTCCGGCCCACGGATGCCAACGAGCGAGAGTACATAGTTGAGGAGCCCAAGGCTGGGGCTGAAGAGTAGGAGCCAGATGAGCGCGCCGACCGCGGCCGAGATCGCGATCGTGCTTGCCATCATCGTGCGGAAGACATTGATCGCGCGCAGGCGCTGGTTTAGGAGTACAGCGAGAACGAGACCGAGAATGATGCCGATGGGCACCGTGTAGACCGCGAACAGCCCGGTGGCCGTCAGGCCGGACCGAAAGGTCTCCGAAGTCAGGAGATCGATGTAGTGGTCGAGCCCTGCGAATGACGAAGTCGCGCCGGTGACCCGCGTGTGGAAGAGGCTCAGATAGAAGGTCCGCCCTAGCGGGATGAATACGAAGACCACGAAGATGAAGAGCGCTGGCGCGAGGTACACAAGGCCGACCCCGAGGGACCGCAGGTCCCGACGCGTCCACCGCATCACGTCGCCGCATCGTACAGAGCGGGCCCGTCGCGCGGAGCCGGCATCATCTGGGCGTGCCGGTCGCGCGCTCGTCGAAACACCCACCGGCGTCCCGGCTCGCAGCGATCGCTCGCCGCTTGCTGGACGCGTCGACGCTCTGCGCGATCGCGAGCGTGTCGCCGGGCGGCCGCGCGCATGTGAATACGGCGTACTTCGCGTGGGGGACTGCGTTCGATGTCGTATGGCTCTCCGCTCCAGAGGCCCGGCATTCACGGAACATCCGCGCGAACCCGTCCGCCGCGGTCGCGGTCTTCCGATCGACACAGCGCTGGGGTGGGCGCGACCGAGGGATCCAGCTGCTCGGCCGGGCGCGCGAGCTGCGTGGCCACGTGGCGCTCGAGGCCGAGCGGCTATATGCGAAGCGCTTCAAGGCCTACAAGGGTGAACTGATGGCGTATCGCTTCTATCGTTTACGCACGACGCGCATGAAGCTCTTCGATGAGCGCGTCCTCGGCGGCGGGACGTTTGTGACGGTCAGAGTCGGGCCACGGGGACGTGTGCGCTGGGAGCGGACCGAGAGCTACGCCGCAGAGGATTGACCACCCTCTGGAGCAGAGTGAGCCAACGCCACATCACACTCGCCCACCAATCGCCCGTCACCGTGTGGGGCCGTGGGAGAATCAAACTGAAATGCAGACGGCCGGCATCTTGGCGCGATACGCGGTAGCCGCGGGTGCCGGTTGGATCATGTATCCAATCCAGGCCGCGATGATCTATCTGCTTCTTCTTGTAGTTGCCTTGGTCACCAATCAGGACTTAGGGGGTCCATTCGCAGGTCCCTTCATCGTCGTTCTTGTCGCCGCCGTCGGCGTGCCCCTCGTCGCTTTAGTCGTTGTCCCAGCAGTGGCGATTTCGGAGTTGGTCGCGAGGCGCGGGCGCTGGTTCTGGGCCGCGCCGGCTGCGCTTGCCGTCGAGATAATTCTGTCGGCTCTGGTCGCCGGAGCGTGGACCTTCGCGAGTCGCGAGTCGGCTGCAGCTGGCGTTATCTTCTGGGCGGTCACGGCTTGCCTGTCGTTCTTACCGCTGTTGGTAACGGGTGTGTTTGCGGCGGCTGGCTCGGTGGCGCCCGCGGCTATCCGCGGGAGTTGGCGCAGATTCCGCGAGGCCGGTGCCGCGGTCAACGCGTAACGACGATGCCGCAGTCAGTCCGAAACGTAGACCCCCGGGTAACTGATTCACAAAACGCAGCGACAGGCGCTGAGCGGGTGGCGGGAATCGGACCCGCGCCTCAATCTTGGAAGGATCGCACGCTACCACTACGCCACACCCGCGAGAGAACTCAATTCTAGAGAACGACCCATCGCGCTGGAAGTCCCTCCAACTCGCGCACCTTTCCACGTCGCTCCAGATACCGCAGATGCGCGAGTGTCTCAGCGAGCGCGAAACGCTCCTCATGCGCCGAACGAAGCACCGGGAAGAGCGTGCGGCACACGGCATACGCGTCGCGCTCCGAGTCCCCGAGCGCGTCGAGCGTCGCGCGTAAGCGGTCGTCGTGATGGGCGAGGATCTGATCCACGCGTCCGGGAAGGTCGTCGAACGGGTCGCCGTGCGCCGGCAAGACCCGTGTCACCTGCCGAGACCGCACCGCACGTAGAGCACCGAGAAAGTCGCCCAGCGGATCCTCCCGCGAGTAGGGATACAGCCCGACGTTCGATGTGATCCGCGGCAACACGTGATCGCCCGAGAACAGGATGCGCTCGGCTTCGTCGACCAGAACGGCGTGGTAGTCCGTGTGACCCGGCGTCCATACGACGCGCTCGCGCCGTCCGCCAAGGTCCAGCGTCTCGCCGTCCGCCGCCTCGTCGATCTTCGCGATCTCATCGACACGCTGGCCCATCGCGAGCCACGCGTCGCGCATCCCCCGGTCGACGTCCGCCGGCATCCCGTGACGCTCGAACCAGGCGTAAGTCTCGTCGATCATCGAGTGGTCGCGCGACCACATTCGCCGAGCGTTCGCGATCTCTGGCGCGTGCATCACGACCTCGGCGCCCGCGCGCTCCAGCGTGCCGGCCATCCCGATGTGATCTGGATGGAGGTGGGTGACGAACACTCGGCGCACGTCCTCGACGGTGATGCCGGCTTCCGCGAGCGCCGCCCGAAGCACGGACTCCGCGTCCGCGGTATGGAGGCCGGAGTCGACGAGCGCATATCCCGACGACCCTTCGATGAGATAGGCGTTCACGCTTCGGAGAGCGAGCGGCAGAGGGAGCTCGATGCGCCGGACGCCCGGCGCGACGATCGGTGCCTTCAGCGTGAGAGATCGTTCGCGAAGGTCATCACCGGTACAATGGTGTTCTCCCGGCCCGTTCGTCTAGTGGCCTAGGATGCAGCCCTCTCAAGGCTGAGATCAGCGGTTCGAATCCGCTACGGGCTACCCGATCCAGGCGAAGTCTGCGATCGCGTCGTCATCGCGATCTTCCGAGCTCTCTCATGGGGATCCTGTCGCCACGGCGCGGGACCAGGCCGTGTTCGCAAAAAGATCCGGCGCGAACCCGTGTGCATCCACGCCTCCCCACGTGAGGCCTCTCACGAGAGGGACGGACGCACCGCCCAGGGCGCCGAGCCGGTGCAGCCACAGGTCGAACGCAGCTACGCGCGCGCCGGGGCGCCTGCACAACAGGAGAAGCGCCGTGCTGTCGCGCGACCAGCGCACGCCCTCCGCGACGCCCTCACCGCAGCGGATTTCGAGCGGGTCGGAAGTCAGATCGCTCACCATCACGCGGCGATCTCCGACCCCGCTCCCGTCGAGGTAGTCCTGTGCCGTGCTCGTCGCACCGGGGACGGCCGCCGGCGAGGCGATCCACGCGAGGCGCCGGCCGGCCGGATCCCACGCCGGCGCGAGGCCGACGGCCGCGCCGCGGACATCGCGCGTTGACCCGTCCGCCGCGACGACGACGACCGTCCTGTCGATCCACGACTCTTCCCCCGCGCCGCGCACGAACGCGAGGCCGCCGCTGGCGGACCATCGAGGCAACCCTGTCCGCTGAGCCGGCCCGAGGGACGTGGTCCTGCCGGTCTGGAGATCGACGAGGACGACGCCGCCGTCAACTTGCCATCCGACCGCGGACCTCCCGTCGGGCGAGAGCTCCCCTGGAGCGAACCCGGGCAGCTCCGGCGAGAGCCGCAACCGCCGAGGCGCGCCACCGACCGGCATGACCCAGACGCGCTGCTCGTAGCACTTGGTCTCATCGAACGCGA
The DNA here is from genome assembly GCA_005881885.1 of Chloroflexota bacterium. GTDB lineage: Bacteria > Chloroflexota > Limnocylindria > P2-11E > P2-11E > 3-1-20CM-2-70-9. The sequence continues at coordinate 1,572 of VBDX01000161.1, read as the reverse complement.
CATACCCCGGCTGGCAGCGGCCTCCGACTGGCCCCACAGGCGACGCCTGTCCCGCGACGTCGGTGATCAGAATCTGCGTCCCGTCCGCGCTCACGTGTGCGCCTTGGACGCAGAGCTCGGGCGGGAAGCTCGTGCTCCGCGCCGTCCCCGGCAGCCGGATGAACGCCGGCGGGCACCACGGCCCGGTGAACGGGCCGGGCCCGGGACCCGTGTGCGAGCCGTACCCCACGCCGACCCCGGTCGCGCTGACCGAGCACCAGGAGGCGAAGAAACCGGTCTCCTGCTGGCAGGCGGTGAACTCCTGGTCGCTCGCGCGGCTTCCATCCCAGCGCAGGAAGTCCATCCGTCCGTTCGGACCCTGGACGTAGATTCCGCTGGCAGTCTCGTGCGCGACGCTTCCGGAGATCGAGGCGCCGTCTGCGACCTTGGAGAGCGCGCCCGAGGCGCCGTCGTATCGATACACGGCGGGCCCGACGGCCTGGCCCAGGTCCCCGCCGTAGTCGAAGAAGAGAAGGAGCCCGGCGTCAGGAACGGCGCCCGCGCTGACCGGAGCCGACGGAGGCGCGGTCGCCGTGGGTCTCGGGCTCGCGGGGACGGTCGCTGGCAGCGGGCTCGCGCTCGCAGCTGATGGCGCCGCCGCCGGTGGCGTTCTCGGTGGCGGCGCCGAGCAGGCGACGATCAGAACGGTCGCGATCGCGATATGGCCACGCACGGCTCGATCCTAGAGTTCTGCGCTACGGGCTACTGAGCCAACTCGGTAATCTCTGGTGCGTGCCGATCTACGAGTGCGACGGTCCCCGCAGCTGCACAGGGTTCGACGAGATCCAGCGATGAGACTTCACTTCGACCCGGATCCAACGGCATCCCCGCTCCACACGTTCGGGCTCCTCATCGCGCGCACGGCCGACGACCTCGCCTCGGTCTCATTCGTTGCCGAGTGGGTCGGGCCCGGCGAGCGCGTGCCAGTGTTCGACACCGCGTCACTTCGTGAGTTCGCGGACGACGCGGACCGGCGCATGTTCCTCGCGGAGCTGCTCGCGTCGTATACCCACGTCGCGAGCGGCCGGGTCTGGTCACGTACTGGCCGCGGCTGGCGGAAGCGCCGGTACAGCGAGCTCGACCCGCTGTGGCTCGGCGAGCTCATCGAAGCGCTACCGGAAGCCAGGCGTGGCGCCGCCCTGCGGCGGCTCGGCGACCTCTCGCTCTTTCTCGCCGGCATTTTTCCGGATCACGTCGGCGATCATCCGATCGAGCCGCGTCACCTCGCACGGATCACACGCGCGATCGAGGCGAGCGCGGGACCCATGGGCCCACCGCCGATCGCGGCGTGGGCGTTTCGCGAGGGTGGCATCACGATGCTGGAGTGGCTAGGTCGCGTCTGCTACCGCCTTGCGGAACGGCGCTCGACGGGCACTCCGGATGTGCTCCACGATGTCGCGGCGCGATTTGTCGAGGCGCGCCGCTTCCTCAACGTGCTCACCGACCGGTATCTCTTCCCGTTCCGCGAACGTTGGTTCCCGGTCGCCTAGTCCCCGAACGATCGGCCGACGCCGCTGATCTTCTAAGGAGACC
>VBDX01000160.1 GCA_005881885.1 Chloroflexota bacterium | reverse complement strand
GCACTCCCAGGGCGATGAGGCGCGTGTTCGTCACCACGAGGCGGCCAGGGCTTACCGAGAAGGCCGCGGTTCGCTCCCAGTGAACGCCATCGGCGGAAACGAACGCCGCGCCGACGTACTGGGACTGGACCGATGCCTGGCCGACCGCTACATAGGCGTCGCGCCAGATCACAACGTCGAACAGCGACCCCTGCTCGGGAGTTGCCACCGGACTTGACCAGCGCAGCTCTGTCCATCCGCCTGCCTGACTCGCAATCCCCGTTGTCGCTGGGGACTGCGCGGACACCGGCGTTGACGACGATGCGGGCTGAGGAGACGGAGATGAGGCGGCTGGCGTCGTTCCACAGGCGACCACGACGAAAAGCAAAGCCAGTGCGATCAGACCTCGGGAGATCGTCACCAGATCTCGTCTACGTTCGCGTCGCCGCGCTGAAACCGATGCGTCTTGTAAACGTGACCGCCAGGGAAGCCAAGAGGTAGATCGCTGCGAAGAGCGGATATGGCCAGAGCGGGGCTGGACCTTGTCGGTCGAACGCAGGGTCCCCCATACCGAAAGAGCAGATTCGGACCAGATTCGGCTCCCATCTCGGCCCCATAGCAAAGGCGCAGCTTGTCCAGGGAGGCGCCGCGAAATAGGCCCCGCCAAGTAGGAGGACGACGAGACCTGCGCGAAGGAAACCCGGAGTCGTAAGTTGCTTCCAGATACGGGTCATTTTGCACGGTCGTTCGTCGCGCGGACGGGCCAATCGACCTAGCGAACTCCGGCAGCGCCATCTAAGTTCGGAGACCGGCAACTTCTACGGCGGACGAGAAATGCCAGAGCGACAAGGCTGCAGAGATCCGCCGATCACCCGCCTCGTGGGTCCAAAAAGGTCGAGGTGACGCGCTATCTCGCGGAGCGCTTCCTCTGTTGTTGCAGCAGGAGGGAGGATCGACCGCGTCCTCTCCTACGCATTGCGACGGCGTGCCGCCCAAGCTAAGCGGACGCAGAGGAGCTGATCGCGCGCCCAACGCGCAACGAACCGCCGAAGCTGAGCGCGCCGACAATCATGAGGCCAGCGCCCGCGATGGTCAGGATCGCGACCGGTCCAATGACAGAAGCGAGCGCCCCGGTCGCGGCGAGGGAGACCGGTGTCGTCAGATTGATCCCGGTGCTGAACGTCGCGAAGGTGCGGCCGCGCATCTCATTGGGAACAGCGGTCTGCATGAGCGCGGAGAAGGACGCGTTCAGCACCGCATTTGACATCCCCATCGCAAACAGGGCCATCGCGGCGAACGCCAACGTAGGTGAGAAGGCCAGGAGGATTTCGATCGCGCCGTCGAGAAACACTCCGGCCGCGATGAGCGTCAAGAGCGGAAGTCGCGAACGGATCGCGCTGACGACAAGGCTCGCGGAGATGAGGCCGGCCGCGAACGCACTCAAGATCGTCCCGTACTCGATCGCGCCGCCACCCAGCGCGACCGCGACCCATACGGGAACGATCACCCGCCAGGGTCCGCTGGCGAACAGCTGATTGGCGGCACCGGTGAGCACGCAGAGCCTCGATGGAGCATGCCCGGCGATGAAACGCAGACCATCGGCGGCTTCGTGGAGGAGTGGGCGTCGCGGCTCTGGTCCGGGCAGGGCTGGTCCAGGAGTAAGGCGGCTGAGCAGGAAAGCCGACCACACGAACGACGCGGCGTCGATCGCCAGCAGACCAACGGGGCCGATGGCGACGAAGAGCACGCCTCCGAGCGCGGGCGCGAGCAATTGCGCGCCCTGCGCTGTCGCCTGCATGAGCGCGTTCGCTGGGACGAGGTCCTCCTCGGCCACGTACGCGGCTAACACCGAATTGCGTGCCGGGTAGAAGAAGAGCGCCGCGACCGTCAGCGACATCCCCATCGCGATGACGACCGGCACGGAGGCCATTCCGCTCGCGACGAGGAGCGCCAGAGAGGCCACGAGCGCGGCGCGTATGAGATCGGTGCCCACCATCACTCGTCGGCGATCGAGGCGGTCGACGATGGTTCCCGAAAGGATTCCGAGCGCCAACGACGGGACCAGATTCGCGATGCCGAGGAACACGAGGGCCTGTGCTCCGCCGCCCAGCGTCTGGAACACCAGCCACGTGATCGCGATCGCATGGAATCCGTCACCTATGACGGATCCACCGTGCGCCAGCCACAGCCGGCGGAAATCGGGGACGGCAAGAACCCGCCAGCCGGGTGGGATGAGGCGATCCACGAAGCGCCCAAGCGTAACCACGGGATCGGAACGGGTCACGCGAAAGTGGCCGCCGGCGCGAGGGGCCACAGCACGACGCGAGTCAGAGCGTTGTTCGGGCTAAGGGGCGGTGCGTAGCATCGGACGTATGGCCAACGTGCAGGTGAAGCGGAACGGAGGGTCGTTCCTCCGACTCCTCACTTTTGAGAACGAGATCGCGGCGCTGTCGTTCTTCAAGGACGTCGAGAAGCTCTCGTGCTGCGCCGAATGAGCGATGTGGTCTGGCGCCTTCGTGGTCTCACCTGAAGAGCCGCCGCGGGCCTCGGCTGAGGCTCACGAATCGCGCCCGTGCTGGCGCGATTGAACGCGGTCGAAGGCATCCAGTTGGCTGAGGTCGACCACAGCGGCGAACTGTTGCGCGTCCGCGCGAGGACGCCCGCCGATCTCGATCGCGCGCGCGCCGCGCTGCTTGCGCTCGGGTACGAGGCGAGCGCCGCGGACCCGCCGTCGCAGCCGCACACCGATTGGTTCGACGTCACGACGGTGCGTCAGCTCTCGCGCGAGGAAGCGACGATCATCACCGACCGCGTGCTTTCCCTGACCGCGTTTGGGCTTGCGGCGGAGGACCGCGAGCGCCTCCAGGTTGCGGTCGCGGCTGCGCTGTACGGCGTGTTCGGCCATGGCCTTCGAACGCGACATCGGCTGACAGCTCTCTCTTCGCGCCGATGATCGCGGTCCGATCGATCGATTCGGGTGAAGAGCTCGTGCGTGCCGAGCGGGTCATCGCGTCGCAGTTTCCGCCGCGGCGGTCGGTTCCGTCGCACGGGCTCGAGGAGCTGAAGGCCCGCTTCGCTGAAGAGCCGCTGATGCCCGTCGCCGAGTCCGATGGCGAGATCGTCGGCGGCGCGCTCGCCTTCCGCGTCGGCGGCGCGGTAAAGGTCGACGTCGTCGCGCTCAAGCCCGAGCTACGGAGACTGGGCGTCGGCCGTCGCCTCATGGAGACGATCGAGAGCGAGGCCATGCGCCTTGGGGTGCGGGCGCTCTACCTCGGCGGCGCGAACGCGGAGAACCGCGGCTTCTACTGGCGTCTCGGATTCGACGGCCAGCGTTCGCTCATGCAGAAGGCGCTGCGATCTGCCACGCGGCGCAGTCGCTCTTCTAGAGTTCGATCTGACGCTTCGCTATCCCATGCTCGAGGACCTCTCCGAATGGAGGGCGAGATCATCGAGCGCGTCGCGCTGCGGGAACCACCGGCGAGGGCCGCCGAGGGCGAGTCGAGAGATCGACATGATCCCCGACTCGCGACTCGCGCAGCCGGCCGCTACGGGGCGGTTTGGCTGAACACCGTGATCCCGCTGACCCTCTCGTTGAAGTTGACCCCACCCTGCACGTTGAGGCGCACGCCTTCCTCCTTGGCCATCTCGGACGGACCCCCAGCGCCAGGGAGCCGGCAGGTCACCTCAAGGATTCCGGTGTGTACGACCGTGCCGCCGACCGAGAGGTCCACCCGGATGAGCGCGTTGCCGGCGTGGAGCGGTGGGCCGAACGCGCCCGTTCCGCTGCCATAGTCGACGAAGCTGAGCAGCTCAGTCGCGACCCATGTGCCGCTGCGGCTCCCGCCCGTGAACGTGTGCGTGAACGCGCCGCTTCCGGTCGCCGACTTCGGATGAATGCTGATCGTGCCCGTGCCGTTGATGGAGACTGTGTCCCCGTTCTCCGCCCGTGCCACGTCGGGGCATGGGTTGGGAACAGGAAGTCCACAGATGAAGCCAGTGCCCGCCCAGTAGGCGAAGGTCGCCGAACCGCTATCGGCTGCTGCGCCGCTCGGCAGGAGCACCGACCACGCAAGAACGACAGATGCGACAGGCGCAAGAAGTTTCTTCATCTAGTCTCCCCCGCTCATAGATCGAAGCCGAGAGCCGCGTACCTCCCTCCGCCGAACGCCCACCTATTCGCTGCCACCCCGGCTTTGACCGCGTTATAGCACTGGCGGCCTCGACCGGGGAGCATCTCAAGATCTGACCGCAGTTCTGACCGCAGATAGCCGGGACTGTCTGGCACTGCCTGGAACCGTCAGACACGACAATGCGAGCAACTGAGCGCCATGGCACTCGCTGGCACTCCCTAGGACGGTTTCGTAAACCGCCGGTCGGCAGTTCGAGTCTGCCCGTCGGCTCAGGCGAAACTCAAGCAAACTCGCGGGTCCCCGTCGCGAAAATTTGAGACCCGCGTCCGGGTTGAGCCTCGCGTCCCCTTACAGCCACCATTCGTGCGCAACGACCGAGATAAGGTCGACATGGAGTGCACGACGGGACGCGCTGGCGATTAGCCCAGGACACGAGGTCGAACGTCGTTGACCAGGCGCTCAAAGCAAGCGCGTCCGTTAGACCCGGGTGGAACGATGCAGTAGAAGCCGGTGAAGCCCAGTTCGATCAGATCACTCATGCGGCGCGCAGCCGTATCGACCGACCCGACGAGTCCCAACTGCGGCGCGAAGTTGGCGAGAGCGGGATGTTGCAGGGCCTGATCGTCGCCGACCGCACAGACGATCTGCACCGTCCGCCGCAGCTCGGAGCTCGTGCGCCCTCGTTCCTCGCAGGCCCTGGCCAGGAATTCAGCGCGCTCTTTGATGTTGGCGAGCGCGGACGCCGGGCAGTTCCAGCCATCGGCTTCGGCCGCGATCAAGCGCAACATGCGATCGCCCGCTCCGCCGACCTCAATGGGGATCGTGCGCGCAGGCGACGGTGTGTTGACAGCGCCGTGGACGGAGTAGTGCTTCCCTTGATAGGTGAACGGCCCGTTGGCGGCAAGCATCCCGCGCAGGATTCGCACTGCGTCGCGCAGCTGCTCGACGCGCACACTACCGGGCGGGAACTCCCATCCGTACTGGCGATACTCCGGCTCGAACCAGCCTGCGCCAATGAGCGCGCGCACACGGCCGGCGGAGACCTGGTCGAGCGTCGCGGTCATCTTCGCCAGCAACGCGGGGTTGCGAAACGATTGACAAAGTACCTGCGCCCCGATCTCGACTCGCTTGGTGCACGCGGGCGAGCGCCGACAACACTGTCCACGCCTCGAGAATCGCGCCATCCGGTCGGAAACCGAGGACGTGGTCGATCACCCACACCGAGTCGGCGCCGATCGATTCGGCGTAGCGCGCCGCATCGAGGGTCTGTTGCCACGTCGTCGAGAGCTGAGGCAGGACGAGACCGAAATCCACTCTCGGCGAGCCGGCGGCCTTCACCGCTCGCTCGGGTCCAACTTCGGCCAGAGGGTTCGCGTGGTCCCGGCAATGTGACGCAGTCCCCATTCGGCGATTGCGGCGACTGGGCGCCCGAGCTCGCGGCCCTTACTGGTGAGCTCGTATTCGAAGCGCGGTGGATGGGAGCTGTAAGGGATGCGTCGGACCAGCAGTTGCTGCTCGAGGCGGTCGAGGCGCTCGGCCAGAATATTGGTGGGGATTGCTTCAGGCGCGGCCAGCAACTCGCCGAAGCGCTTGCGGCCCCCGAGCAGATCGCGGACGAGCAGAAGGGACCAGCGGTCACCGACCAGGTCGAGAGTGCAGGCGACCGCGCAAGACGAGCGGCGCGGATGCGCCGCACTCCGACTCCGGTGTGTACGGCTCGTTCTCGTCGCCATCGCGGACCCATATTGCCGAAGTGACTTGCAATCTGCAAGTGTCTCAAGCTGGATTCGGGTTGCTACGGCCGGCGGGCCTTCTAACTGCTTGTGAGCTCGGCCGAGACGCGTCGGTTGTGGCGGGAGGAGGTCTAGCGTTTAGACACCGTCTTACCAAGGGCCTTCGCCAGATCGGCAGGCAGGGGGTGGCGCGCTTGCGGGTTGCGCCAGAGGCTGGGCCGCACGCCGGGTTCGCCAACCAGCCACAGAGCGCCGCTCAGTCGCTGGTAGTGCCGCAGAAAATCACGCGTCCCGGCAAACCCGCGCTGCAGGAAAAGCGTCTCGTCTTTCTGGGCCGCGCGGTCCTGCAGCCAGAGCATGGCCGGGGCGAGCGCGTCCGCGGCTGAGGCGGGACCATCGGCGCCCAGGACCAGCACGTTGATCATCGCGGGTGGCAGCTGGCCCAGCTTGTCGCAGACGGCGCGGATGAGCCGGGCCGGATCGACATGCGCCCCGGGCGTTGGCGCGGACTGGCGCAGCCTCCGCACCTCGACGTTGAAGCGCGTCTGGGTCCGGAAGGTCACGCGAAAGTCAGGCGCGCGCTGGCCGACGCCATACGACTCGTATTCGACCGCGAAGCGGCGCTCGTCGAGCAGGCGCAGAGCGACTGCCAGCTCGAACGCCAGGTCGCGCCGGCCCTCATCGTCACGCAGCCCGCGGGCCTTCTTGCGAATCTTGTCGCGATAAATCTCGGCGAACGATCGAAAGCGCGGCGACGCGCTCAGCCACGGTCCGACCTCGGTGGCGAGCGAGGAACGGTCGGCGCCGAAGACGTAAGTAATCAGCTCGTCGAGCGGGATCGTCGAACGTAACACTCGCTGGCGTGCCAAACCGAAGAGGCTACAGTCGCGCGACGACGACTACATCGTGCACCTGAGCAAGGTGTTCCAGGCGCGATCGGTTTGGCCGATCTTCGTGAGCCGCTTACGGCTTAGGGTCTAGCGGACCAGTTCCAGGTCTGCCACACCGGCGTCGAGCCGTTCGTCGCGGGGTTGTTCCACTCAGCAGATAGCCAGATCTGTCCGCCCGCGCTCTTGCGGGGATCCGGCGTGGCGCCGCCGTAGTCACCCCAGCGGCAGACGTCGGGGACGCTGCTGCCGCAGGAGAAGTCGACGTTCGGTCCGATCGACTGCTTCAAAAGCACGAACCCCGACTGGGCACCGCTACCACGCCGCGACACCATCTGGATCGCGGTGTAGGTGCTGGCGGCAGAGGTGTTGAATCCCATCACCATGTTGCGTCCGGTGAGAGCCGAGGCGTCCGTCGCGTCGTCGGCCGCGCGATCGGGCGAGATCGCTCCGTTGAACACGTACAGGTTGGGGTCGCTGGCCTTCCCGCTTTGCGAGACCGTCGGTGTCCCCGCTGTATTGATCTCATACCACCGGTCCTCGGACCCCGCGCCTCCGAACACGGCATGAGCCGTCCAGATCGCCGTCGCTCCGATGCGCGGATCGTAGCCGGCCACGGCGTGCGTGAGCCGCGTGTCCATCGTGTCGAGGAGCTGCGTCGTGCCGCTCTGCGGCGCGTTCGCCGGCATCTGATACGGCGCAACGGTGACGGGGGTCGGGCCGCTGATCGCGGCGTAGCCCAGCGCGTTCTTGGTCACGTTGAAGACCGTGAGGTAGTTCGCGCTTCCGGTCCCCACGTCGGCCGATCCCACGATCCAGCCACCGGAGGTCACGTCGGCGCTCACCGCGGGCTCGGGTGTCGAGGTCTGCGAGCCGTTGGCGTTCTTCAGGTTAGAGAAGATGCTGCCGGCACCGAGCTGCGCCGGGCAAACGGGGTCGGTCGGCTTCTGGAACCAGTCCACGTCCGAACCGGTATAGAACGAGGCGAGCAGGAAGACGTTGGTGCCGACGAGCACGAAGTCCTGCGTGACCGCCATCTTCGGGTAGTCCGGCAGGTACAAGCTGTCGTAGAAACCGCCGACGAAGTAATGGCAGAAATCGGTGGACGAGCGCGGGTCCGCGCTCTTGCTGTAACCGAACGCATAGGCCGAGTTGTAGAAGTCGAGCACGAGGTAGTAGTAGCGCTGTGCGGTCGGGTCCCAGACGATCTGCGGATCGCTCAGCTCGCCCACCGGGAAGAGCGTGAGCGCTCCCAGGTCGCCCTCTTCGACGACGCTCGCGTCGCGTCCGTAGATCCCGTAGCGCAGATTGATCAGCTCGATGTAGCTGTTCGGCCCGATCGCGCCGGTGGGATCTGGCGGTGCGAGATCGGCTTCCGATTGCCCGTTCCAGCTGACACCGATGTTCGGGCCTGAAGTGGACCCCGCGGTGACCGCGAGGGAGACCCCGGCGGTGTGCGTCGCCGTGGACGAGACGCCAGTGATCGTGAGCGCGAACGTACCCGTGGTCGTCGTCGGCGCCGTCGTCACGGTCAATGTCGAGTTACCACCGGCGATCACCGATGCGGGAGCGAACGAACCGGTCGCGCCCGAAGGCAATCCGGCGACCGCCAGGCTCACGGTCTGAGCCGTGCCCGAACTGACCAGAGTGTTCACGGTGTATGTCGTGCCCGAGCCCTGGGCCACGGTCTGGCTCGAGGGACTCGCGCTGATGGCGAAGTCATCGGTCGGGGCCGCCACCACCGTGAGGCTGACCGTGATCGAATGGGTCGTCGGCGGCAACGCGTATTGGCCCGTGACCGCAAGCGTGAACGTGCCGACCGCGGCCACCGAGGTCGTCGCGATGGTGAGCGTCGAGCCCTGTCCCGCCGTGACCGATGCGGGATCGAACGTTGCGCCGGCACCCGATGGCAGCCCGCTGGCCGAGAGGCTCACGGTGCGCGGGGTCCCCGACAGGACCTGGGTGCTGACCGCATACGTGGTGCTCGAGCCCGTCACGACGGAGCGGCTCGACGGATTCGCGCTGATGGCGAAATCATCGATTCCCGCCGTCACCGTCAGGCTAGCGGCGGTGGAGTGCGTCGCCGGTGGAGAGCTGTACTGGCCGGTGATCGTGAAGCCGAATGTGCCAGGAGCCGCGACCGCCGTCGTCGACACGGTGAGTGTCGAGCTCTGTCCCGCGGTGACCGAGGCGGGATTGAAGCTCGCGCTCGCGCCCGAAGGCAACCCGGTGACGGTGAGAATGACCGTCCGCGCGGTGCCGGCCGCGACGAACGTGCCGACCGCATACGTCGTGCTCGATCCTTGGACCACGGTCTGGTTCGACGGACTCACGTTGATCGAGAAGTCGCCACGCGCGTAGCTGCCGGGCCCGTGCGACTGCCCGGCTCGTCGCGCGGCGTCCGCCTTGGCATGCGCGGCGATGGCCTGGTCGAGTACGCGGTAGGGCAATCCCGAAGGAGGACCGCCCTTGGGTCCGGGGATGGTGTTGGAGCTGTCGATGCGCGATCCGACTGTGCTGATCAGTCCACGGGAGCCGGCGTGGCCGGGAGCGGAAGGCCTCGCGGCATCGGCCGGTTGCGAAGCGAGCGCCAAACAAACCACCACCGCCGCCGTGAAGACACATTTGATGACGCGCATCTACTTTCCCTTCCAGTTCCGGGCTGGACGGTCGGCCGCGACTCCGTGCGCGACGACCGGGCTCCCGCGGAAGTAGTAACGCGGAGCGCTGGCCTGTTAAAGGCGGACTAGTCAGATTGATGGCCACCAGACACGCCGTGATAACCGGAAAGCCGGAAGGACTATGCGGTAGGTACCAGCGAGATCCTTGAGTACCGTATCGGGTAGAGGATGGAGTCTCGTCAGCGCGGGTAGGTCTCCGTTGGGACCGATGCGATCCTCGTGCTTTGCCCCGGAAAGCAGCAGCCGCGTAATGCGCGCCAAATCTACAGCGTGCTCGTGCGAGGATCTTCCAAAGTGATCGCCGCAGAGAAGTCCGCCGCGGTGTAGCTAGCTGCTCGAAACCGTCACTGCAACGCTCAGAGCGTCGGCTTAAACAGCATGAGGTACAGGATCACGAGCAGACCGCCCGTCCCGGTAACGGCAAGTACCCATGGGTTGAAGCGCGAGAGCAGCCGCTCCATCTGCGCGTCGTCGCGCGTGTCGGCGATCCGATCGATCGTGCGGCCGCCATAGCGGTTCATCACGACGGCGATGGAGATGAAGATGACGAGCGCGGCCCACAGCCATGCGGTGCCCCAGAACGACCCCATGAAACCGAGCACGATCCCGGATACGAGTGTCAGTCCGAAAAAGATCCAGCGCAGCGCGCTGGCGGCCTCCGATACCTCGAGCAGCTCGCGGATTCTGAAGTCGTCACGCTCCTGCTTGAGGTGGAACGCAACGGTCACCGGATGGACGAGCAAGAGCCCGAGCACGCTCGCGATATGGATGAACACGATCCACCGATACATCAAACGCCTCCTGTCCGTGAGGTCAGACGCGCTCCGACCAGCGCCATGATTTCGCGCTCGCGATCCGTGAGTTCGTCCGCCCCGGAGCGGACCGCGCGACGATCGCATGTCGACCCCGTAACAGATCCACAACTTTCGTCATGGCTAAATTCTTGACCATCATGACGGCGTATGGTCGAGAGACAAAAGGCGGGGGCCGTGCGCCTCCCCGCGAGGGGACACATGCCGAGGATGCGTGTGCTCGTCGTCGAGGACGATGACGACACCAGGCGACTGATGGAGATAGAGCTCGGCGAGGCCGGCTACGACGTCATAGCCGCTCTCGACGGCCAGCACGCGCTCCGATTGGTCAAGACGGCGCGGCCGAAAGTGCTGCTTGTCGATCTGGGCCTCCCGCTGATGAGCGGTGACGAGTTCGTGCGCCGCTGGCGAGCATCGGCCGACGTAAAAGACGTATCGGTAGTGATCGTCAGTGGGAGAGAGGACGCGGCCGAGGTAGCCGAAACTCTCGGGATCGAGAGGGTCATTGCGAAGCCCTTTCGTATCGAGGACTTGCTTGCGACAGTCGCGCAATGCGCCCACCCAGTCGTGTGAACGGATGCCCTGGCTCCGGGGCGGCGCGGTGAAAAAGTATCCGATGCCGAGAACCGTCGCGACGTAGCGGGGCGCCGGGCGTGGTTCCGGAGTTTTCGGCGCAGGCAACCTGGTGGCGCGCCACTGCGAACTGGACGTCGCGGCTCCGTCCAGTTCGTGGTCGCCTAGGCTTCGGGCGCGCGGCACGGGACGACTCGTGCCGAACGCATAACAGGAGAGAGCGAGGGCCGCAGAGATGTCCTTCGAACGCACCGGTGCCGGCATCGGACTCGGTGCGGAACAAGCACCAAGCCCGAGCCACGCTACCTTGACGTCGGCCCAAGGGACGTCGCCCTCGCTTCGGCTGCAGATCCTTTCAACCGAGCATTGGAGCCTGCTC
>VBDX01000222.1 GCA_005881885.1 Chloroflexota bacterium | reverse complement strand
AGCGCGGCCGCACGCTCAAGGAGACATTCCTCCGCCAGTACGCGCCCGCCGAAACCGTGCAGGCGCTCCATGACGTCAGCTTCACGGTCGACCCGGGCGGATCGTTCGGCGTCGTCGGCGCGAACGGCTCGGGGAAGTCCACGCTGCTCAAGCTCCTCGCGGGGACGGCGAAGCCGACCTCGGGCGCGCTTGAGGTGAACGGCCGGGTCACGGCGCTGCTCGAGATCGGCGCGGGCTTCCATCCGGACTTCAGCGGCCGCGAGAACGCGTACTTGAACGGCTCGCTCCTCGGTCTGAAGCGCAACGCGGTCGATCGCGCCATGCCGGCCATCGAGGAGTTCGCCGATCTCGGGCGTTTCTTCGACGCCGCCGTGAAGACGTACTCGAGCGGCATGTACATGCGCCTGGGCTTCTCGGTCGCGGTACATCTCGATCCCGACGTGCTCCTGGTCGATGAGGTCCTCGCGGTGGGCGACGAGTACTTCCAGCACAAGTGCTTCGCGAAAATCGCGGAGTTCCGCGCGAACAAGAAGACGATCGTCCTGGTTTCGCACGATCTCAGCGCGGTCGCGCGGCTGTGCGATCGCGCGATCTGGCTCGACGAGGGGCGTGTCGCCGCTGCGGGCGCGCCGCACGACGTCATCAACGCGTACCACGTGAAGGTGGGGGAGAAGGAGCAGCGCGAGCGCGCGGCTCGGGGCGAGATCGGCGCGCGCTGGGGCTCGAAGGAGATCGAGGTCACCCGCGCGCGGATCCTGGGGCCCGACGGCGAGGAGCGCGCGGTGTTGGAGTCGGGGAAGCCGGCGGTGATCGAGATCGCGTTCCGCAACGCCCGCGGGGTGACCGATGCGGTGTTTGGGGTCTACGTCTACCGCGACGACGGCACCGGCGTGTACGGGACGAACACTCTCATGGACGGCGTGCACGTCCCGGTCATGAAGGACGGTCTCGCGCGGTTTGAGATCGACGAGCTCGCACTCCTGCCGGGCGCCTTCGATGTGGATATCGGGATCATCGATCCCCAGGACCGGTACTACGACTACCTGCAGAAAGGTCTGCAGTTCCGCGTGATCGGCCACTCGCGTGAGGTCGGCGTGGCCCGCCTACCGCATCGTTGGGAATTCCGCTGATAGCGTGGAAGCCAAATGCTGAGGGCGCGTCTCACCTCCAACGGCCGAGTGACGATTCCGATCGAGATCCGTCTCCGATATCAGCTGAGGCCGGGCGACGAGGTTGGCTTCCGCACGGCGGGATCCAGCATCCGGCTGTCGCCGCTGAAGAAGCGGAAGCTCACAGAGCTGTACGGAGCGCTTCCGGCGACGAATCGGTACGTCGATAAGGCCGCTGAGCGAAACGAGATCGGCCGAGTGCTCGGCGCGCAGCTCCGACGCAAACTCGGAGCGCCGTAAAGGCGGAACGACGGTTTCTTTTGCGCTGCTTGGCAAATTAGGCTATTCTGCCAAGCAGGAGGCTCAACGATGGCACTTAGGAAACCTGCGCTGGCGGTCGAAGAGCCAACGCGCGAGGTGACGTTCAGCAGCAACAGACAGGTCGGCCTTCCAAGCGAGTTCGCTCGAGCCATGAAGCTCAGCCCGCAAACAAAGTTGCTCGAGGTTCTGGTGCGGCTCCCAGGCGTCGGCTATGGCGTCGTCCTGATGCCAAAGCCCAAGAGCTACAGCGCCGCCCTGCGTGAGGCTCTCAGCGGGATCGCGCCGGCAGGCAAGGCAGACCAATTCATCAAAACGCTGCGCGACGAGTGGGAGTAGTTGCCTAGAGCTCCGGCTGGTCTCACACGGGCGCTCGCGCGTAGTCGGAGGCTCAGTTTGGACACGAGTGTGTTCTTGATGGCGGCCGATGAGTCCGACCCGCGTCATGACTGTGCGTCCTGGCTGTTGGAGCAAATTGCCAATGGCCGTTTCGAATGCATAGTCTCGACGGTCACGGTGTCCGAGCTCCTAACGGGCGCAGTGGCGCGCGGCGCGTCAAAGGCCATCGCGACGCAGACGCTCCTACGGCAGTACCCTCACGTCGAGATTGCGCCGGTGACGATGGATGTCGCCGCCGATGCTGCAGACCTCCGCGTTGCGACGCGGATCGGTCTACCCGATGCGCTGATTCTGGCGACGGCTCTTGTCAGCGGTGCCGAGGTCGTCCTGCACGGCGACGCGGAATGGACCACACGTGTTTCGCCGCTCCTTACCCGTCCACGGCTCGTCGACTTGAATGCAGTGTGCGGGGCATGAGCTCTTCAGACCGCATCGACGTCGACGCGCTCATGGCGCAGGTCCGCGAGCGCATTCGCGAGAAGCGCGAGAAAGGAATCTACGGCCCGGACGTCGAGGCGCTCCTGCGCGTCCCACTACCGGGCGGGCGGCGGATCTTCTCGGACGACCTTCAGGACCCGCTCGCCTCGCTCGCCGAGGCGCTCGACGAGGAAGTCGAGTACGACCCGCGCAGCCGCAAGCCCATCGTCGGCCCGATCATCACGTACGCGCGCAAGGTCGTCATCTCGCTCGTGCGATGGTGGATGGGCGCGATCCTCGAGCGCCAGGAGCGCATCAACCGCCTCCTGGCCGCGGCATACGACTACGAGGGCCAGATGGCGCCGCGCTTCGGCGCGCGCCTCGAGCGTCTCGAGCGCGAATGGAAGGAGCGGCGCGAGCGCGAGGTCGCCGCGAACCTCCACTCGGTGTACTTCCAGGCACGTTTCGGCGGCGACGAGCCCGTCATCCGCAAGCAGTCGGAGGCATTCGTCGACCTCTTCGCCGGACGCAAGCGTGTGCTGGACCTCGGCTCGGGCCGCGGGATCTTTCTGCAGCTCCTGAAGGACAAGGGTATCGGCGGGTACGGCGTGGATCTCGACCCGCGGATGGTCGCGCAGTGCCGCGAGAAGGGCCTCGAGGCGCACGAGGTCGACGCGCTCACGCACCTGCGACAGATCGAAGCCGGCAGCGTCGACGGCCTGTACGCGAGGCACCTCGCCGAGCACGTCCTGCCAGGCGAGCTCGTCGAGATCCTGCGTGCGTGCCGGCGCGCGCTCGCACCGGGCGCGCCGCTCGTCTTCGTGACGCCGAACCCCGCGACGTTGTCGGTCGGCGCGCACACCTTCTGGCTCGACCCGCAGCACCTGCGGCCGATCCCGCCGGAGCTCTTCAAGTTCTATCTCGAGGTCGAGGGGTTCACCGAGGTCGAGATACGTACGTTCGAGCCCACGGAGAACCGCCTGCGCGAGGACGTGCCCGAAGGACCGATCCGCGACAACGTGAAGCTCTTGAACAAGACGCTCTTCGGCGACCGCGATTACGCCGTGATCGGCTGCGCCCCCGCGAAGTGAGGGTTCACCAGTTCCATCCGGTGCTCGCACCGGGCGACGCGATGAGCAATCACGTGTTCGCGCTTCGCAAGAAGATCCGCCACTGGGGCTTCGAGTCGTTCGCGTACGCGGTCGAGACAAAGCCGGGAGTCGTTGAGGTGCGCTCGTACCGGCGCATGTTCCGCGATGTGCGTCCCGGCGATCTCGTCATCGTGCACTTCTCGATGGGCAGCGAGGTCATCGACCAGATCCTCAAGATCCCGGCGCGCCGGGTCCTCGTCTATCACAACATCACGCCGCCCGAGTTCTTTGGCGGCATCAACCCGC
>VBDX01000159.1 GCA_005881885.1 Chloroflexota bacterium | reverse complement strand
CCGGGTCGCTCGAGAACGACCGATTGCCGATGACCGGGTTCGTCGGCTCGTCGTTCACGTCGGCGTCGGGTGCGAAGTTCCAGTTCACGCCGATCGCCGCGAGCTCGGCTGCGGTGATCGCCGCCGCGGTCCGGACGCTCTGCGCCGGATCGGGCGTCGCCGCCAGGGCCATCTGTCCCGGTAGGATCGTCGCGCCCCTCCCGATGCGGCTGACGGCGCCGCCCTCTTGGTCGATCTCGAAGAACAGTGGCAGGGTCTTCGCGTCCCTCGCGATCCGCGAGAGGTCCGCGATCAGCTTCGTCAGGCTCGTCGCATCGGTGAAGTTCTCCGAGTAGAGGATCACGCCACCGATCCCGCGCTCGCGGATCATCGCTTCGAGCGCGCTGGTGATGCGTGTGCCGTGGAACGCGACGCTCATCAGCTGGCCGACCTTGCGTTCGAGCGACATCGCCGAGACGACGTCTCCTCGTGCTTCGTCGACTGAAGGCGCGCACGCGGCAAGCGCGGTCGCCGCGGCGGCGCCGAGGAAGGCGCGCCGTTTCACGGCAGCCGTATCGGGAGGCGGCCCGCCGGCCGGCGTTTTCCCGCGAGCACCGCGGCGATGGCCTCGAGCGAAGCGGGGACATCGCCATAAGAGAGGAGCGCCGGACTCTCCGGGACGAGCGCCGCGTCATACGGGCTGCGAAGGGCGCAGAGCACCCCGCCGCGCGCGAGCAGCTCGCGGACCCGCGCGGCCTGCTCGGGCTGGAAGTACGCGTTCGTGGAGCAGACGACGAGCGTCCCCTTCCCCTCCGGGAACGAGCTATCGCGCGAGAAAGCGAGCCCGGGTCCGATCTCGCGCCGCAGCGCGGCCTCGAACGTTCCCGCCGGGTCGGCGAGCTCCTCGACTGGAGAGGCCCGCGTTGGCGGGAAATACACGACGCGCGGCTCACCTTCGAGCCGGGGCAGGGGAGGACCGACGTGGGTGATCGACGCCGCGGCGATCTCCATCGCGAGATCGCGCGCGGGGCGATCGTCAAACTCGGCGTCGGGGACCGCGCGTGCGAAACGCGCGCGGAACGCCGTCGCCCGCCGCAGCGCCTCCCGGGTCCGCTCGGGGCGCACGCGCTCGGCGATCCATCCCGCGGCCGCAAGCTGCCGCTCGAGACCGCTCGTGACCATCATCGCGTCGACGCCGGCTTCGAGACCGGTCGTGATCACTTCTTCGGCGGAGATCGCATCGGCGATGCCGGTCATGTCGAGGGAGTCGGTCACACAGAGGCCTTCGAACCGGAGGTCGTGTCGCAGAAGGTCCGTGAGGATCGGCCTGGAGATGGTCGCCGGATTGGAGGGATCGAGGGCGGGATAGCGCACGTGCGCGGTCATCACCATCGTCGCGCCCGCCGCGAAGGCCGCTTTGAACGGATGGAGCTCGCGCCGATCGAGCGTCGCGCGGTCGGCGACGACGTCCGGTCGCGTGAAGTGCGAATCGAGCGAGGTATCGCCGTGGCCCGGGAAGTGCTTCGGCGTGCTCGCAACGCCCGCGCTCTCGGACCCCCGCACCCACGCCGCGGCGTGCTCCGCGACCCGCGCTGGATCGTCCCCGAACGAGCGCGTGCCGATGACCGGGTTGCGCGGTTCCACGTTGACGTCGCAGACCGGCGCGTGGTTGACGGTGATCCCATCCGCGAGCAGCCCCTCGGCCACCGCGCGCGCCGCGCGTTCGGCGTAGGCGGCGTCTCCGGTCGCGCCAATGGCCATCGCGCTCGGGAAGACCGCGCGGTACCCGACCCGCACCACGCTCCCGCCCTCTTGATCGACCGCGACCGGCACGGGCGGTAGGCCGCCGCGGCGGGCTGCGCCCTGGACCTCGCGAAGCATCGTGCGGACCTGGTCCTTCGAGCGGATGTTCTTGCGAAAGGCGAAGAGCAGGACGCCACCGACCTTGCCATCACGGACCGCGTCGAGGAGCGCGCCCGGAGCGTGCTCGCCGTCGAACCCCGCCCAGACGAGAGCGCCGGTCCCGAGCTCGGTCACGACCTCCGCCGCCGGCGGTACCGCCCGAGCGTGATCTGCCCGAGCGGACGGCCGCGCGGTATGCGTGTCGATTTCTCGAGGACGATGCGCCGGATCTGGTCGGGGTTCGGAACGATCGGCGCGATGCGCCGCTCGCTCCGCGGGCCGGCGATGTATCCACCCAGAGCGTCGATGACGTCGTTCACCCGCTCCTCGATATCGAGCATCGCCAGGGGCCGGCTGCCGAGGAAGAGCTCGATCCGGACCTCGAGCCGATCGCTTTCGCTGTACCCGACGCCGCGTCCGGCCTGCGACTCGAGCACCGCCGCGTGCACCCGCCGCCTCCATTCGTTCCTCGGAGGAGCGTACGGGGGCAGCACCGCACTGAAGGTGAACCGACGCTTCGCCACACAGCGAGGTTAGCGCCAGGCAGGGTAGGCCCGTTTTCACCGTTACTATTTCCTTCTCCGAGGGAGCAGAAACCATTGCCACCGCTCGACGCCGGCGCACGTGCGCGCCTGCCCGACAGCTCATTCGCATACATCGATTCGCAGGGCCGCCGGCGCCTGCCGATCAACGACGCATCGCACGTCCGGAACGCCCTGGCGCGGTTTGATCAGACGGCCTTCGAGGACGACGCCGCGCGCGAACGCGCGCGGCAGCGGCTTCTGCGAGCGGCGAAGAAATACGGAATCGTTCCGATCGGGTTCTTCGACGGACAGCTCCGCAAAGAGCGGCTCGAGGGTCAGATCAAGGCGCGCGCTGTCGACGTCGCGAGCCTGCCACGCGGGACCGTCACATTCGTTCTAACCGACATTGAAGGTTCGACACGCCTCTTGGATCGGCTGGGCGACGCGTATGTCGCCCTTCTGCGCGATGTACGCACGATCATCCGGACCTGCGTCCGTCGCGCGGACGGGCATGAGGTGGACGCACGGGCGGACGAGTTCTTCGCGGTCTTTAGAGAGCCGCTGCGCGCGCTCGACGCGGCCCTCGAGATCCAGCGCTCGCTCCGGCAACGCACGTGGCCGGAGCGCGCCGACGTGCGCGTCCGCATCGGCATGCACACCGGTCGGCCCACGCTCACTGAGACGGGCTACGTCGGGATCGCGGTGCATACGGCCGCCCGTATCTGCTCGGCCGGCCACGGCGGACAGATCCTGCTCTCTTCCGCGACGCGCGAGTGCTTGATCGAGGCCCCCGCGAGTGTCGCCGCCTTCAAGAGCCTCGGGCGCCACTCGCTCGCGGGGCTGCACGAGCGCGAGGCTCTCTTCCAGGTCAGCGCGTCCGATCTGCCGGCGAAGTTTCCACGACTGCGGACCACTCTGGAGGGTTAGCGCCGACGCGCGTCCTGTGCGAGCCAGGTTCCGAGAACGCTTGGCAGCTCGAGAAGCGAAGCGATCGTCGCATCGGCCGACGTCGCCGTTTCTGGCGGCGGGTCCGCCGAGCATTTCCACACTGCCCGGATGCCCAATCGCTGCGGCCCGATCACATCGGCGTCGAGATCGTCGCCGACCATGCAGGTTTCGGCGGCGGTCACTCCGGCGCACGCCAGGGCGCGCTCGAACGTGGCCGGGTGAGGTTTCTCCCAGCCGGTGGAGTACGAGGTGACGACGTGGTCGATGGCACCGGTTAGGTCGAAGCGCACAAAGTCGCGTCGAACTTGATCGTCCCCGCGCGAGATCGTGTTCGTGACGACGACGACCGCCAGATGCCGCTGTTTGCACCAGCGCAGCGCCTCGGCCGCGCCGGGGGTCAGCGTGTACGCGAGAGGCAGAGGACGAGCGAAGTCGCTACGCAAGCGCTCGACCTCATCCGTGGTCAAGACCTCGCCGTTCGCGCTCAGCCATTCCGCGAGCCAGCGGCTCGTCTCCTGCCGATGAGGCTCGTCCTTTGGCGGACGGCGGATGTCGGCGTCATACAGAGGCTCAGCCCACCAGCGCCTTCCGAAGTCCCGCTCGATCGCTTCAAGCACCGCCGGACGACATGCGTCAACGGTGCCCTCCGACTGGACCAGGGTGCCGCCCATATCGAAGAAGACCGCGCGCAACGCTCAGCCCCGCTGCACGTTCACGTCGGCTGACTCGTAGCCCGTCGCACCATCCGGATATGGGGCGCGGCCAATCGGCGTCTCGGTGTTCCCCGTCCCGTCGGTCGAGCGAACGACAAGCTTCACCGTTCCGCTCGCCGGCGGGGTCCACTTGAAGATCCAGCGGCGCCACGTCAGCGCGCCGGGCGGCGTCTCGAGCGTCGCCTGCGTGAAGGTCTTCCCTCCGTCGGTCGACACCTCGACTTTGGAGATGCCACGGCTTCCGGCGAACGCGATGCCACCGATCGTGACCTCGCCTCCGGTCCACTTCACGTTGCGGCCGGGGACGTCGATGCGCGAGTTGGTATTCACGATCGCGCTGTCGGACCAGCCTTGCTGCATCCAGTACCCGAGGAAGTCGTAGTTGACCACGTCGATCGTGCGTATCCACTTCACGTTCTTCATGCCGTAGATGTTCGGGACGAGCATGCGCGCCGGGAAGCCGTGCTCCTGTGGAACGGTCTTGCCGTTCATCAGGTACGCGACGAGGGTCCGATCCTCCATCGCCTTCGCGATGGGGATCGAGTCGGTGTAGCCGTCGACCGATGTGAACACCACGTCGTATGCGGTGGGCTTCACGCGAGCGCGGTCCAGCAGGTCGCGGAGCGGGACGCCGGTCCACACCGCGGTCGAGATGAGCTCGCCGCCGACGTAGTTCGAGATGCACTCGAGCGTGTGTACCTGCTCCACGGCTTCGAGGTCGAGCAGCTGGTCGTACGTCAGAGCAAAAGGCGACTCGACCTCGCCCTTGATGTCGAGGCGCCACTCGGCCACGTCGACGCGTGGCTTCACCAGCGTCGTGTCCACGACGTAGTGGTCTTCGTTTGCGGTAATGCGCGGTGTGATGCCGGGGAGCGCGTCGACGGCGGGGTCGGCAGCCGGGATCTCCACGCGCGAGCGAAGGCGTCGCGCGGTCGTTGGCGCGTTGCCCAGCGCGCTCGCGCCGAATCCCGCGATGCGCGAGACAGGAAGCGCCGCGAGGGCGACGATTGCGGCGAGGCCCGCGAAGCCGAGGAGCGCTCGCCGTCGGGTTGGTGACGACGCGATCTCGTCGCGCGCGGTCGCGCTCGGCAGGATGAACGCGAGCGCGACGAGAAACGTCGCCGCGCCGGCGGCCGCGTCGATCAGGCTGGTGGTCGGCTCGATGCGCTCGGGCGAGAAGATCCGCGCGAGCCCGTATGCGGCGACCCAAGGCAACAGCCCGAGCGCGATGACGGCCGAGTCTCGCCGCCGTGATCCCGCGAGGTAGCCGGTCGCCGCACCGTCGATGAGGAAGAGCGCGACAACGCCGACGACGAGCAGGATCTTCGCCCACTGGTGCAGCAGCTCGATGAGCGGGATCGAGATCCACCCGGGGAGCACGTCGATGATCGCCTGACCGAGGCTGTCCGCCACGAAAGGCATGCCGGCCATGCTGAGAAGAAAGGAGACGTCGAGCGCGAAGAACATCGCAAGCGCCCCGACGAGCATCGCGGTGCGCGCCCGCCGGTCGAACCGGCCCATGTATGGCACGATACGCTGCGTTGTCCTCGTCGCTTCCCCCATTGACTCCTGAAGACCTTTACGAGTTCCGCTTCCTGACGGATGCGCAGATCTCACCCGACGGCGAACGGATCGCCTTCGCGGTGAAGACCGCGAACGAGAAGCGCGACGGGTATCGGGGCGCGATCTGGCTCGTCCCCTTCGACGGCTCGCGGCCGCTTGCGCAGATCACCGCCGGTGCCGCACACGATTCGTTGCCGCGGTGGTCGCCCGATGGCCGTCGGCTCGCATTCACCTCCGACCGCGGCGAAACTCCCAAGGGCAAAAAGCGCCCGGCGCGCAACGTTTTCGTGCTCGACCTCGAAGGCGGCGAGGCCCGGCAGCTCACCCGGTTCGCCGAAGATTGCTCCGACCTTGTCTGGTCGCCGGACAGCCGCACGCTCGCGTTCGTCGTCCGCGATCCCAGGGACGATGGGGACGAGGACGAAGGCGTCCGCGTCTACGACCGGGCCCGGTACAAAGCCGACGAGGGCGGTCTCTACGACGGCCGGCGTAAGCACGTCTGGCTCGTCGCGTTGGATGGCTCCGCGCCACGGCAGCTGACCGACGGCGACTGGGATGACGGTCAGCCGGGGTACTCGCCCGACGGAAACGAGATCGCGTTCGTGTCCAACCGGACCGAGGAGCGTGATGTCAACACGGTCGCCGACATCCACGTGACCGGCATCACGAGCCGTGAGACGCGTCGGATCAGCGACGGCCAGGGCAGTTACGGCAATCCCTCGTGGTCGCCCGACGGCGCCACCATTACCTGCTACGGGACCGAGGTCGCGATCGGATCTTCCGCACGCAACGCACATCTTTGGGCCTTCCCAAAGACCGGCGGTCACGGTCGGGACCTCCTCAAGGGGTGGGATCGGACCGTCGGATCGTCGGTCATCAGCGACATGCGCGCGCACGCGCAGACCCTCCCGCCAGCCTGGACCGATGACGGGCGCATCCTCTTTCTCGGCTCGGATCAGGGAACCGCGAACGCGTATTCCTGCGCCACGACGGGCGGTGACGTCCGGGCGATGACGCTGGGCAGCCATCAGCTCGTCTCGTGGTCGCTCGACCGATCGCGCAAGCGTTTCGCGACGGTGGTCGCGACGGTCACCGATCCGGGCAACGTTTTCGCCGGCGAGATCGGTGGGGCGATGCGCAAGGTGAGCTGTCTGAACGACGACCTCCTGGGCTCGCGCTTTCTGGCCTCGCCGGAGCGAATCGAATTCTCCGGGGCGGATGGCTGGAAGATCGAAGGCTGGATCCTGAAGCCGCGCGGCTTCGACCCGGCGAAGCGCTGGCCGCTGGTGCTCGAGGTCCACGGCGGGCCACACACCGCGTACGGACATTCGTTCTTCCACGAGTTCCAGGTCCTTGCCGGGCGCGGATATGCGGTGCTCTTCACGAATCCACGGGGCTCTCACGCGTACGGCGAGAGGTTCGTCGCCGCGTGTGTCGGTGATTGGGGCGGCAAGGACTACGAGGACCTGATGGCAGGCGTCGACCATGTGCTGGGTTCGGGATGGGTCGATCCGAAGCGGCTCTACCTGACCGGCGGGAGCTACGGCGGATTCATGACGAACTGGATCGTCGGCCACACCGACCGCTTCCGCGCTGCCGCGACGCAGCGCAGCATCTCGAACAACGTCTCCGCGTTCGGGACGAGCGACATCGGCTGGCACTTCTGGGAGCACGAGATGGGGGATGCGACGCCCTGGCGTGGGAGCGAGAAGCTGATCGAGCGTTCGCCGCTGACCTACGTGACCAAGGTGAAGACGCCGCTCCTCATCCTCCACGCGGAGCGCGATCTCCGCTGCCCGATCGAGCAGGCCGAGCAGCTCTTCGTCGCGCTCAAGGTCCTGGGCAAGGAGGCGGTCTTCGTGCGCTTCCCGGAAGATAACCACGACCTCACCCGTGGAGGCAAGCCGAAACATCGTGTCGAGCACTGCCGCCGGATCGCCGACTGGTTCGACGCGCACCCCTGAGGTGCGCGTCCGGCCGGCGACGCTGGACGACGCCGAGGCCATCGAACGTATCCGCGTGGAGACGTGGCGCGCGACGTACCGAGGTCTATTGCCTGACGGACTCATCGACGGTCTCCGCGAGAATCCCGACGGGCGTCGCGAGCGGCTGCGTGCTCAGCCTGCCGATCAGTTCAGCTTCGTCGCCGAGGACGCCGGCCAGGTCGTTGCGTTCGCGGTAGGTGGCCGCGAGCGATCCGGCGACCCTGCGCACCGGGGCGAGGTCTACGCGATCTACGTCCTTCCCGCGCACCAGGGGAAGGGTCTCGGCCGCGCGCTCATCCGCCAGTCGGCGCACGAGCTCGCAACGCGGGGCCTCGACTCGCTGCTCATCTGGGTGCTTCGCGAGAACACGATCGGACGTCGCTTCTACGAGCGTCTGGGCGGACGCGCGATCCGCGAAAAGCCACTTGAGGAATTCCCCGGTGCGGCAGATCACATCGAGATCGCCTACGGCTGGTCGGACACCTCGCCGCTCCGATGACCTAGTCAGGCGCGAGATCGAGATCCTTCGGCGGTTCGTCCGGCAGCACCCAGCGGATGTACGGCTTCACCCATTTCACGTGCAGCTCGTTCGCCTTGTCCGTGGCCTTCGCGTACAGCCGCTCGAACGCCGGCCCGTCGTGCCGTTCGAGCGAGGCGAGCACCGGGGCGAGCAGCTCCGCCTCGAACGCAAGGAGATCGTCCGCATATTTGGGGCGGATCA
>VBDX01000154.1 GCA_005881885.1 Chloroflexota bacterium | reverse complement strand
ACCACGATCGTGGCGCTTGTCCTCGTCGGTCGTTACCTCGAGGCGCGGGCCCGCGCGCGGACATCGGATGAGGTGCGCGCGCTCGCGGCGCTGGGCGCGAAGACCGCGCGGGTCCGGCGTCCCGGCGGCGCCGAGGAGGAAGTGCCGATCGAGCGCCTCGCCGTCGGCGATGTCGTCATCGTCCGGCCGGGAGAGATCGTCGCCACCGATGGGATCGTGCTGGCGGGGTCATCCGCCGTGGACGAGTCGATGGTCACCGGCGAATCGGTGCCGGTCGAGAAGGCGGGGGGCGACGACGTCACCGGCGGAACGCTGAATCGCAGCGGCACTTTCCGCTTCCGGGTGACAAAGGTGGGCGCGGACACGCTCCTCGCGCAGATCGTGCGGCTCGTCGAGGAGGCGCAGGGGTCGAAGGCGCCGATCCAGCGCCTCGTCGACCGGATCGCCTCGGTCTTCGTCCCGATCGTGTTCGTGATCGCGTTCGCCAGCGCCGCCGCGTGGCTCGTGTTCGGCCCGCAGCCGTCGCTCGGGTTCGCCCTTACGACGTTCGTCGCGGTGCTCATCATCGCGTGCCCCTGCGCCCTCGGGCTCGCGACGCCGACGGCGATCATCGTCGGCACGGGCCGGGGCGCGTCGCGCGGGATCCTCATCAAGAGCGCCGATGCGCTCGAAGCCGCGCGCGCGATCGACGTCGTCGCCTTCGACAAGACCGGGACGCTCACCGTAGGCCGGCCGGAGATGGTCGACTACATGAACTGCGCGGGCATCGGTGAGGACGAGGTGATCCGCATCCTCGCGAGCGCGGAGCTGCGGTCCGAGCACCCGCTCGCTTCGGCGGTGGTCGAGGCCGCGAATGCGAAGGGCCTTTCGCTCTCAGAGCCCACGACCTTCGAGGCGCTGCCCGGGCGGGGCGTGCATGCGACCGTCGACGGTCACGACGTGTGGATCGGGAACGCCGATCTCGCGCGGGCGCATGGGTTCGCCGACCTCGGGGATGGGATGCTTGCGCACCACCAGGAGAAAGGCCGCACCGTTCTCGTCGGCACGATCGACGGCGAGGCGGGAGGGATCCTCGCACTTGCTGACACTCCGAAGGCCGCCGCGCGCGAGGCGATCGCGGAGCTCCGGCGCATGGGCCTCCGCACGTTGCTCATATCGGGCGATGCCCGTCGCGTCGTGGAGGCGATCGCGCGCGCGATCGGCATCGACGACGTGCGTGCCGAGGTGCGACCGGACCGGAAGGCCGAGATCGTCGCGGCGCTGCAGGCGGAAGGGCATCGGGTCGCGATGGTCGGCGACGGCGTGAACGACGCCCCCGCACTCGCTCGCGCCGACCTCGGCATCGCGATCGGCACCGGTACCGATGTCGCCATCGCGACCGCGGACATCGTGCTGGTCGGAGGCGACCCGCGGGGCGTTCCGCGCGCGCTGCGCCTTGCGCGCAGCACGCTCTCGACGATCCGCCAGAACCTCTTCTGGGCCTTCGTCTACAACGTTGCGCTCATCCCGCTTGCCGCCGGAGTGTTCTACCCGTTCACCGGCTGGCTCCTCTCGCCGATGCTCGCGGCCGCGGCGATGGCGCTTTCGTCGGTCACCGTCGTGACGAACTCGCTCCGCCTTCGTACCGTATCTCTGTAGCGATGAAGCTCGCGCTCACGACTCTCGCGTCAGTGGTGATCGCGTGCGCCCCCGCGGCGACGCGGGCTGAGCCTGCGCCGACGATTCCGCCGGCGTCATCGCCGCTCGCGACACCCACGGCAGCCGCGACCGTGGCGCCTCCGTCGCCGGGAACATCGCCGCGACCTCTCCAGTTCGCCATGCAGGAGTTCGCTCTGACGCGCGGCCAGGGTCCGCACGATGTCGCCCCGGCCCGCGACGGCGGGGTCTGGTACACCGCGCAGCTCTCAGGCGAGCTCGGCTGGCTCGATCCCAAGACCGGCGCGACGAAAGCGACAAAGCTCGGCACCGGATCCGCGCCGCACGGCGTGATCGTCGGTCCCGATGGCGCGCCGTGGATCACCGACGGCGGGCTGAACGCGATCGTGCGGGTCGACCCGGTGACGAGCGAGGTCAAGCGCTATCCGCTGCCCGCGAACAGACCGAACGCGAGCCTGAACACGGCCGTGTTCGATCGCGATGGCACGCTCTGGTTCACCGGACAGAACGGCGTCTTCGGGCGCCTCGATACGCGGAGCGGCGCGATGACGGTCTCCGACGCGCCACGCGGCCCAGGCCCTTATGGGATCGCGGCGTGCCCCGACGGCGAGGTGTACTTCGCGTCGCTCGCGGGGAACTACGTCGGGCGGATCGTGAAGGAGACGGGCGGGACGATCGTTCTCACGCCGCCGACCAGCGGTCAGGGTGCGCGCCGCGTGTGGTGCGACTCCAAGAGCCGGGTCTGGGTCGCGGAGTGGAACGTCGGTCAGCTCGCCGTGTACGACCCGGCCGGTAACACCTGGCGTGAGTGGAAGATGTCCGGGCCGCGGCCGATGGCGTATGCGGTCTTCGTCGACGAGGCCGACACCGTGTGGCTCACGGACTGGGGCGCGAACGCGATCGCGCATTTCGATCCCGCGACCGAGGCGTGGACGATCCACTCACATCCGCAGCCGAACGCGAACGTCCGCCAGCTGCTCGGCCGCCCTGGCGAGGTTTGGGGCGCGATGTCAGGACAGGACAAGCTCGTCGTGGCGCGCTCCTCGTAGCAGCCTCGCGTATCGTGCCCGCGTGCCGACGACTGCCCCGTACGGATCCTGGGGCTCGCCGATCACCGCGGAGGTCCTGACGCGCGGGAGCATCGACTTCCGCTACCTGACCGCGAGCGGTGACACGCTCTACTGGGTCGAGGGCCGTCCGAACGAAGATGGGCGGGACGTACTCGTCAGGCGTACCGCCGATGGTCGGATCGCCGATGCGGTGCCGCGAGAGTTCAACACCCGCACTCGCGTTCACGAATACGGGGGCGGCGCGGTCGCGGTCCGAGGCACGAGCGCCGTTTTCTCCAACTTCGCTGACCAGCGTCTGTACCGCGTCGACGACGGCGGCGCGCCCGTCGCCATCACGCCGGAAACGGCGGAAGCGTCGCATCGCTACGCCGACGGCGTCGTTGCTCCGGACGGCGCGCATCTGGTCTGCGTGCGCGAACGCCACGAAGCCGACGGCGTCGTGAACGAGATCGTGTCCCTGCCGATCGACGGATCGGCTCCGCCCCGCGTGATCGTGTCGGGCCACGACTTCTTCTCGACACCGCGCATCTCGCCGGATGGCCGGCACGTCGCCTGGCTCGCCTGGGATGACCCGAACATGCCATGGGACGGGACGGAGCTCTTCGTCGCCGAGCGTCGACGCGACGGGACGCTCGCCGATCCCGTGCGCATCGCGGGCGGGCGCGAGGAGTCAGTCTTCCAGCCCGCCTGGAGTCCCGACGGCACGCTGCATTTCGTCTCCGACCGGACCGGCTGGTGGAATCTCTATCGCGCGCGACGCGGCGCCATCGATGCGCTTGCGCCGATGGAAGCCGAGTTCGGACTGCCCCAGTGGGCCTTCGGCCTATCGACGTACACGTTCCTCGGCGACGGTCGCGTCGCATGTTTCTACACGCGCGACGGTCGGCGGCAGCTCGCGCTCCTTCGCGCAGGTGACCGGCGTCCGACCGATATCGCGCCGGAGTTCAGCTTCGTTTCACACCCAACTCGACTCGGAGACAAGCTGGCGTTCATCGGCGGTGGCGACGCGGAGGCCCATACGATCGTCGTGCTGGACCCGGCGACGGGTTCGACCGAGGTCGTTCGGCGCAGCGTGGCCGACGCGGTCGATCGCAAATACATCTCGCCCGCGCGCGCGATCGACTTCCCGACCGACGGCGGACGGACGGCGCACGCGCTCCTCTACGAGCCGCGTAACGCGGACTTCGCTGCGCCGGCCGATGAGCGCCCGCCGCTCCTTGTACTGAGCCACGGCGGCCCGACCTCGATGACGCTCGGGGTGCTCGATCTGAGGATCCAGTTCTGGACCAGCCGCGGCTTCGCGGTCGTCGACGTCAACTACGGAGGCAGCACGGGTTATGGCCGCGAGTACCGGAAGCGACTGGATGGGCAGTGGGGCGTGGTCGACCTCGCCGATTGCGTGAACGCGGCACGGTACCTGGCGGACGCCGGCAAGGTCGACGGAAGGCGTCTCGCGATTCGCGGCGGAAGCGCCGGCGGCTACACGACCCTCTGTGCGCTCGTGTTCACGGATGTGTTCGCGACCGGCGCGAGCTACTTCGGGGTTGCCGATCTCGCCGCCCTCGCGCGCGACACCCACAAGTTCGAGGCCCGCTACCTCGATCGGCTCATCGGTCCGTATCCCGATGCGGAGGAGATCTATCGGGCGCGATCTCCCGTGCACTTCTTCGATCGCCTCGAGCGACCGGTCATCGTGTTCCAGGGACTCGACGACAAGGTCGTCCCGCCGGCGCAAGCCGACATGCTGGTGGACGCGCTGCGACGCAAGCGCCTGCCTTTCGCATACCTGCCATTCGCGGGCGAAGGCCACGGCTTCCGCAAGGCCGAGACCGTCAAACGGTCGCTCGAGGCCGAGCTCTTCTTCTACAGCGCGATGTTGGGTTTCCCGCTCGGGGAGAAGATCGCACCCGTCGCGATTGAGAATCGAGCGAGTTGACCAGAGCCTGACCTGGCTCCCTCTCGCGACATTCGCGCTCCTGGTGTGGTCCGCTCAGCGCGTCCTCACGAAGGTCGCGCTCGTGCGCTGGTCAACGGCTCGGTTCTATCGCTGGACCGCGATCTGCTCGACGGCCGTTTACGTTCCGTTCGCGGCGTTCGTTCCGCCCGACTCATCCACCTTCGGCGGAGCGCTCGGCCTCTCCGTCCTCATGGCGATCGCGTTCTGGGTGACGACCGAGGCCACCCGCCGCGCACCGGTCAGCGCCGTGGCGCCACTGACCGCGACGAGCCCCGCGCTCACCGCGGCGCTGGCGATCTCCTTGTTGGGCGAGCGGCCGGACGTCCTTGGAACGCTTGGCATCGGGCTCGCCATCGTCGCCGCCGTCCTGCTCGCGATCGGTCATGGAACCGGCCACGCTGGGCAGCCGTGGCTGCACCTGGCGGTCGCCTCGCTGCTGCTTCAAGGGCTCGGCGCGTTCATCGCGAAAGTTGTGGTGACGGGGTCGGGTCCGACGACTCTTCTGCTCACGAGCGTCGTCGTTCAGCTCGCCGTCGGCATGGCCATCGCGCGCGACGAGCCGCTGGCACTCCGCGAGACGCTCACCGGACGCGGCGTCGCCATCACGTTCGTCCTCATCGCCGCCGGTCTCGCAACGATCGGCTATCTGTCCGCGCTCTCGGTCGGGCCGGCGAGCATCATCGTGCCGTTCGTCGCGACAAGCCCGTCGCTCGGCGGACTCGCGGGCATCGCGTTCTTGCGCGAGGGCGCAACGCGTCGACAGCTCGCGGGGATCGCTCTCGGCCTCGCCGCGATTGTGCTTCTCGCGCGTGAGCCGTGAGCATTTGACACCCCCAATCTCGCAGGGTGCAATTGACCTCTCATGGCCACCCTCGAGCGGACCTTCCCGCTCGTACGCCCCCGTTACGGCGGGATCCTCGAATGGATCACCACCACCGACCACAAGAAGATCGGTGTCCTCTACCTCACGACGACGTTCCTCTTCTTCCTGACCGGTGGCCTGCTCGCGCTCGGCATCCGCACGCAGCTCGCGACGCCCGACACCGGTTTCCTCAACGCCCAGCAGTACAACGCCGCGTTCACGATGCACGGGGTCACCATGGTCTTCCTCTTCGTCGTCCCGGTCTGGACGGGGTTCGCGAACTTCATCATTCCGCTCCAGCTCGGCGCGCGGGACATGGCCTTCCCGCGGCTCAACGCGCTCTCTTACTGGCTGCTGCTCGCGGGTGGCATCGTGCTCTACTCGGCCTTTGTCGTCGGGCCGCCGGCCACCGGGTGGACGATCTACGTGCCCAACTCAACGCGGGAGTTCTCACCGGGCCCCGGCGTGGATCTTCTGATCCTGGCTCTGACCGTCCTCGGGTTCTCGTCGATCTTCGGTGCGTTGAACATGATCGTGACGATCTTCTCGCTGCGCGCGCCGGGGATGACCTTCTTCCGCATCACGCTCTTCACCTGGAGCGTGCTCGTCACGAGCTTCTTGCTGGTGCTGGCGATGCCCTTCCTCACCGTCGCGGGAATCCTGTTGCTCTTCGACCGCATGGCGGGGACGAACTTCTTCGCCGTGGGGCAGGGTGCTGACCCGCTGCTCTGGCAGTACCTCTTCTGGTTCTTCGGGCACCCCGAGGTGTACATCATGATCCTGCCCGGCTTCGGGGTGATCTCCGAAGTGCTGCCGGTCTTCTCGCGCAAGCCGATCTTCGGTTACAAGATGATCGCGTACTCCTCCGCCGCGATCGGATTCCTCTCATTCGGAGTGTTCGTGCACCACATGTTCGTGGCCGGCATCGACCCGGCGCTCCAGGTCTTCTTCATGGCCTCGACGATGCTCATCGCCGTCCCGACCGGTGTGAAGATCTTCTCGTGGCTGGGAACGATCTGGGGCGGCGCGCTGCGCTTCAAGACCGCGATGCTGTTCGCGATGGCGTTCATCGTCATCTTCACGATCGGTGGGATCTCCGGGATCTTCCTGGGATCGGTACCGGTTGACGTCCAGCTCTCCGACACGATGTACGTCGTCGCGCACATTCATTACGTCCTCGTGCAGGGCGCGCTCTTCTGCATGTTCGCCGCGATGTACTACTGGATGCCCAAGATGAGCGGCCGGATGCTGAGCGAGACGCTGGGCCGGCTGCACTTCTTCCTCTTCTTCATCGGCGTGAACCTGGCGTTCTTCCCGATGCACCAGCTCGGCCTCGACGGGATGCCGCGGCGGGTCTTCCACTATCCACAGTCGCCCGAGTGGGCCGGCTTGAACCTCATCTCGACGATCGGCGCGTACATCATCGCGGCCGCGATCGTCGTGTTCCTTTGGAACTTCTTCTTCAGCATCGTCCTGGGCAACGGGAAGCCCGCGGGCGATGACCCGTGGGAAGCCGACACGCTCGAGTGGGCCACGACCTCGCCGCCACAGCCGTACAACTTCGCGCGCATCCCGGTGGTGCACAGCGCTCGCCCCTTGAAGGAGGACGTTCCGCACTGACGCGGCGTCCGGCATGACCTTTTCCGCTCGCTATCGCGCGCTCGTCTACCTGAGCCTCGCGCTGACTTTCCTCGTCGTCGTGTGGGGTGGGGTGGTGCGGGTGACCGGGTCCGGTCTCGGCTGTCCGGACTGGCCGCTCTGCCATGGCGAGTTCCTGCCGTCGCTCGATCCGGCGACGCGCATCGAGTGGACACACCGCTTCCTGGCGATCACGTCCGGCAGCGCTGTCGCGGCAATGGTCGTGTGGACAGTCGCGCGCTACCGCGCGCGTGGGCCGGTTCTTGGTCTCGCCATCGCTGCCGCGGTGCTCTACCCGCTGCAGGCGGTCCTCGGCGGGATCACCGTCGTGCTCGAGCTCTCGCCGGAGTGGGTGACGCTGCATCTGGCGAACGCCGAGCTTCTGCTCGCCACGCTCACCGCCCTCGCGGTCGTGGTCCAGTGGCCGGCCGCCGGTCCCGAACGATTCGGCGGATGGACCTGGCTCGCGCTCGCCGCGGCCATCGGCACGTTCGTGCTCATGCTCACTGGCGCGTACGTGCGCGGCGCGAACGCGACCAGCGCGTGTCTCGGCTGGCCGCTCTGCGGTGGCGCAATGGGCATCCCGATGTTCGGCGCGCCGGCGGTCGCGATGGCCCACCGCTACGCCGCGGCCGCGGTTGGCGTCATCGTGATCGTCGCGTGCGTCGAGGCCTGGCGCCACCGCCGCGAAGTGCCAGGTCTAGGCCCGCTCGCGATTGCGACCGCGGCCACCTTCCTCGCGCAGGTGGCCGTCGGCGCGGCGAATCCGCTGACGGGCTTCTCGCCCTGGGCGCTCGGTGCGCATCCGGCGGCGGCTTCGGCGCTATGGTGCAGCGTCGTCGCGCTGACCGTTCTCGCCTGGCGTCCGGCCGCGGGGCAGCGCGCGCTCGCCAGAGACCTGATCGCGCTGACGAAGCCGGCGATCATGTCGCTGCTGCTCGTGACCGCGCTCGGCGGAATGTTCCTCGCGGCGCGCGGCGTGCCGCCCTTCGGCGTGCTCGCCGCGACTCTCATCGGCGGGGCGGCCGCGAGCGGGGGTGCCTCGTCCCTCAACCACTACTTCGACCGCGATCTCGACGAGCGCATGCGCCGCACGCGACACCGTCCGCTGCCGGCGCACCGCGTGTCCGCACGCCTAGCGGTCATCTGGGGCCTGGGGCTCAACGTGCTCGCGTTCGTGGTCCTCGTCGTGTTCACGAATCTGCTTGCGGCGACGCTCGCGCTCGCCGGAACGGTCTTTTACATCCTCGTCTACACGATCTGGCTCAAGCGCACGACGGTGCAGAACATCGTTATCGGCGGGGCCGCGGGCGCGATCCCGCCGCTCGTCGGCTGGGCCGCCATCACCGGCTCACTCGACCTCGCGGCCTGGCTGCTCTTCGCGATCATCTTCTTCTGGACCCCGGCGCATTTCTGGGCGCTCGCGCTCCTGATCCGCGACGACTACGAGCGCGCGGGCGTCCCCATGATGCCGGTGGTGCGCGGCGATCAGGCGACCGCGTGGAACATCCTGGCGTATGCCGCGAGCCTGCTGCCGCTCACGGTCCTGCTATTCATCATCGGCGGCCTGGGCTACCTCTATCTGGCGGCCGCGATCCTGCTCGGCGCGCTCTTCATCGTGTTCGCGTTCCGCCTGCTGAGGAGCGGCGCGAGCCGCCGTCGTACGGTTGCGCGCGGCGTCTATCTCTACTCGATGCTGTACCTCGCGCTGCTCTTCGTCGCGATCATGGTGGACAGCACATTGCGCCTTTAGCCACGTCCATCGCGGCCGGCATCGCCGCGCTGCTCTACGTCATCGGCGTGCGACGCATGCGGCGGCCATGGCCGGTGTGGCGAACGGGGCTGTTCCTTCTCGGGCTCGCCGCGCTTCTTGCCGCGCTCGGTCCGCCAATCGACGGCCTC
Organism: Chloroflexota bacterium; assembly: GCA_005881885.1. Classification (GTDB taxonomy): domain Bacteria; phylum Chloroflexota; class Limnocylindria; order P2-11E; family P2-11E; genus 3-1-20CM-2-70-9. Next base: position 22,286 of record VBDX01000154.1, on the reverse strand, counting down.
GTGCAGCGACTGTTCAGCGTCCACATGGTCCAGCACATGCTCTTCACCGTCGCGGCCGCGCCGCTCCTGATGCTGGGAGCGCCGGTCCGTCCATTGCTGCGCGGCCTTCCGCGTGCGGTGCGCGCGGGGATCGTGCGTCCGCTCGCGCGCTCGCGAGAGATCCGGGCGGTCCTGCATTTCCTGCGAAATCCCCTCGTCGCGGGCGCGCTCTACGTCGGCGGCCTCTATGCGTGGCACCTGCCCGGGCTGTACGACGCGGCCCTCGCCGACGATCGCATCCATGTCACCGAGCACGCGTGGTTCTTCGTGAGCGCGCTGCTGTTCTGGAGCGTCGTCATCGACCCCGCGCCGTTCCGCGGGACGTTGGGCTACGCGGCGCGGCTGCCGTACCTGCTCATCGCGGGCGCGGCGCAGAACACCGTCCTCGGCGGGCTGCTCTCGTTCTCGACGCGTCTTTTGTACGGGGCGTACGCGCAGACGCCGGAGCGCTTCGGCGTGGACCCGGTCACCGACCAGCGGATCGGCGGCGCGGTCATGTGGGTGACCGGGGACTTCGTCTTCCTCGCGGCCGCGTCGATCTCGTTCTTCCTCTGGCTCGCCGAAGAAGAGGAAATGCAGCGGCGGCGCGAGCGTATTACCGTCGGACCGAGAAGATGATCCTTCGACTGATCGCGCCACTCGTGCTGCTTGCCGCATCGATCGCATCATGTGGCGGCGCGCCCGAGGCGGCCCCGACCGATTCCCAGGTCGTCGCGGAGATGACCGACTACAAGATCGCGGTGAACGTGCCGGGCGCGAAGGCGGGCAAGACCAAGATCGGCGTCCGCAACCTTGCGGCCATGGAGCACAGCTTCGAGGTGATCAAGTCCGATCTTCCCCCCGACAAGCTCCCCGTCGACGGCGCGAGCGCGAAAGCCAATGAAGATGGGAAGGTCGGCGAGATCAAGAGCATCCCCGCCGGGAAGTCCGCCTCTGTGACCGTCGACCTACAGCCCGGGAAGTACGTCTTCATCTGCAACATCGCGGGCCACTACCAGCTCGGGATGCACACCGGCTTCACCGTCGAAGCGCCTTAGCGTTTTCGCGCGTGCCACAGCTCCTCGGACGGCCACTTCCGCGCCCACTCGACGGTCATGTACTCGCCGTAGAAGGGGTGGTCGACCGAGTCATCGGCCGCGAAGATCTCAACCATGTCCAGGACCTCGAACCCGGCGTTCCGGAGGAGTCCGATCAGATCGCCATGGCCGAGATGGAACTCGACGGTTGGACCATCGTCCGCCCATTCGAGCCGGTGCAACCCACGCTGCGGCCGTCGCAGGCGCTCCTCCACCTTGCCGGTGTCGGGCATGCAGAGCATCGAAAGGGTCGAGTTGCGAAGGAAGACGAGCTCGCCACCGGTCCGCAGGAGGCGCGCCGCTTCGGGGATCCATTTGTAGGGATCGCACCAGATCGAGGCGCCGTACTCGGAGACCGCGAGATCGAACTCTGCATCAGGAAGACCCGTCGCTTCGGCGTTGGCCTCGATCAGCTCGAGCCCGAGCCCGTGCTTTTCGTTGAGCCGTCGCGCGGTGTCGAGCTGCGCCGGGGTGATGTCGACGCCGACGACCCGGCGCGCGCCGCGTCGCTTGAGCCACGCGGCGACGTAGGCGGTCCCGCAGCCGAGCTCGACGACGTCTTTCCCAACCATGTCCGGGAGGACGTTCACTTTCGATTCGGGCGTATTCCAGAGGCCCCAGCTGATCTGCTCCTCGGCCCAGGCATGTTCCGCTCGGGCGTCGGTATACCGCGCGTTGTTCTTGGTCCAGTGCGCGCGGTTGACGCGGACGTAATCGGGTTCAGGATCCCTCACGGGAACTACTTCAGGGTGAGGAGCCACTGGACGATGTCGTTGATCTGCTGATCGGTCAGGATGCCCTTGAACTTCGGCATGAGGATCCCCGGCTTGATTGAGGGCGCGTCGCTGACCCATTTCGTGAGGTTCTCCTGATTCACGGGTGAAAGCACGCCGGCAATATTCGGTTTGCTCGCGATGTGCGTCAGCTCGGGCCCGACCTTGCCGGCGGCGGGCGTGCCCTTCACGGTGTGACACCCGACGCACGCGCTCGCTAGGAACGTGTCGCGGCCGACTTTGGTCCTTGGGTCGTTCAACCGGTTCGCGTCGGCGATCGCGCTCACCGCCCAGGTCGCGTACTCGCTCTGGGGATGCGCGACGATCGTGATAAGCATGTCGGCGTGACCCTCGCCGCAGAACTCGAAGCACTGGCCTTTGTACGTCCCGGGTTGATCCGCCTGCAGCCAAAGGCTCGTCGTGTGCCCGGGCACCGCGTCCTTCTTGCCGCCGAGGTTTGGCACCCAGAACGAGTGGATGACATCCTTCGACGTCAGCTCGATCTTGATCTTCTGGCCGACCGGGATGTCGAGCTGTTCGCCGGCAACGAGTGTCGTCCCGTCCTGGAGCTTGAAGATCTGCTGGTCGGGATAGGTGAAGGCCCACGCCCACTGCCGGCCCTCGACCTTCACGGTCATGGCGGCGCCGGCGTCGACGTTGTTGATCTCGTTGAGCTTGTTCCACGACAGTCCGGTGAAGGAGATCACCATGACCGTCGGTACGACCGTCCAGATCAGCTCGAGCAGGTTGTGTCCGTGGAACTGCTTCGCTTCGTGCCCGGCACGTTCGCGGAACTTGATCCCCGAATAGATCAGGCTGCCGCACACGATCGCAAGGACGGGGATCGCGCACGCGAAGAGGACCCAGTAGACCAAGGAGCTCGCTTCGGCCTGTGGCCCGCGCGGGTCGAGCGGCCATGGACCCATCGCGCTGAAGATTAGAGTGAGATTTCGACAGGCGCCAATCGCGGCGCTAGTCTTCGCGCGATGTCATCGCACCACGGCGAAGAGCACATCGCCGAGCACCAAATTCACGTTCCGCAACCGAGCTTCTCGCCGCCGATCCTCGGCCTCGGCGTGATGCTCATCGCGTTCGGCGTCCTCGTTGGGCTTCCGCTGCTCGTCATCGGTGCCGTTTTCTTCGTGCTCGGCATCGCGACCTGGCTCATCGATGACGCTCGCGCGTACCAGCAGGCCGGGGATCCGACCGACGGCGCGCATCACTAGCCCGTGAGGACGACAGTCGAGGACCGCGTGGTCGTCCGCGGCCGCCGGACCGATCCCATCGACCGGCTTCCGCCCAACGAGACCGGCCTCGAGGCGCAGCCCTCGCGCTTCAGCGCGGGCACGTGGGCGGTCATCCTGTTCATCGGGAGCGAAGCGTTCTTCTTCATGGCACTTTTCACGACATACTTTTTCCTGCGCGCGCGCCTCCCGGAGTGGGAGCCGGTATTCGGAGAGAAGCCACGCTGGAACGTCGACCCGATCCTGGGCATCGGGCTGCCGACCATCAACACCATCGAGCTGCTCGTGTCCAGCGTGACCATGCAGCTGGCGGTGAACGCGATCAAGCGGGGCGACCGCAAGGCTCTCCGTAACTGGCTCATCCCGACCCTGATCCTCGGCGTGCTCTTCCTCGTCGGCCAGGGCTACGAGTACACGAGGCTCGGCTTCCTGCCGCGTGACGGGATCTTCGCGGGCGTCTTCTTCACGCTCACCGGCTTCCATGGCGCGCACGTGACCGGCGGCGTGATCTTCAACTCGATCGTTTTCTTCCGCACGTTAAAGGGGCAGTTCACCGCGCAGCGCCACCTTGCGGTGGAGGCCGCCTCGATCTACTGGCACTTCGTGGACGTGGTCTGGATCGGCCTCTTCACGACCATATATATCGTCGGCTGATCACCTCATTGCACCAGCTGCGCTTGCACTAGGAGCGAGCGCGTCTCGCCGCTGAGCTCGTTCACGAGGAGCAAACCGCGCCAGTCCCCGTCGCCGGGTAGTTTCCAGGTGCTGAGCGCAATCGGTCCACTCGTGGCCCCGGCGATGCGCGACCACCCGGCGGCGACGAGCTGCTGCGCGAACGCGGTCTCGAGGTCGACGGCGGAGGTCTTGCTCGTCGCGGTCGCCTCCGAGGACTGCCGGTCGTTACCGCCACCTCCTCCGCTCCCGCGCATCACGACGCCGGCGGGCGCACGGAGCGGCGGCAGCTTGTTGAGCCCGTTCATCGGCTGCGGTCCAGGCGGCTGCGAGCATGGGCCGAAGCCTCCTGGGAAGGGATTCGGATTGATGAGGTCGACATGCGCGCGAACGTCGATCGGCGCGCCCGCGGGAGTGAACACGCTCACGCTGTACCAGGGCGGCGACTCGCCCTTGCAGTAGGTCTTGCTGCTGCCGATCGGCGCCGAGACGAATCCGCCGGACTGGCCGCCTCCGCGGTTCGGCGCCTGGGACCAGCCGAGCTTGGTGAGCTCACGCTCGAAGAACGCGGGGACGTCGCCGGCCGAGGCAGGTACGTCCATCACCGCGTCGAGCGACGCCGGCACGTTGTTCCGTAGTCGGAGCGTCGCACCTACGAGACGCGTGCCCGCGGGCCGCGGAAGATCGATTTTCGGATCCGGCGGGAGCGTTCCCGGATACATGCGCAGGTCGTACGTCGCGCCGTCCTGCGTGAGATACGGCGGGAGCAGCAAACGGCTCGCGAGTTCCGCGGTGTCACCGCCTTGCGGCGCCGTGCCCGAGCTGGCGACGCGCTGACCCGTGGGCCGCAGCTGCTGGTAGCCCGCTACGACGACCACCGCGAGGACGAGCGATCCGATGACGAAAGCGACGTTCCGCATCTCGGCACCTCCGAAGGCATGAAAGCACCGGCTCCGCTGCCGTCAACAAGAGCTGACGCTCGGTCGGACGCTCGTGAGTCAGTCGCCCGCGCGCAAAAGAGACCGCAGGTCCTCGACGAGATTTCCGGCGAGATCTTCGGAGTGCAGAAGGACACGCTCGCGGCCGCGACGATCGATGAGGTAGACGGCGTCGTTGTGCGTGACGCTCGCGCTCCCGGCCTGCACGCCGATGCCGTACGCCGACCAGACCGGCGCGAGCTGCGCGCGGCCGCCGACGAGGTAGTACCAGTTCGTGGAGAGCCCGTGCGAGGCTGAGAAATCCTGTGTCGCTTTCGGGGTATCGCGGTCCGGATCGACCGATACCGCGATGAACACCACGCGGCCCGCGTCGCCCGCGAGCGAGTCCTGCGCGGCGCGGAAGCGCGAGGCGGTGAGCGGGCAGACATCGGGGCATGTCGTGTAAAGGAACGTGAGCGCGACCACCTCGCCGCGCTGGGCGGAAAGCGAGACCGATCGTCCGCTAACGCCGTCGGTCAGCGTGAAGTCCGGCGCGTCCGTCGCGCCGAGCTCGGTCCCTGCGAGCTTCGGCGGCGCGCACGCCATGAGAACCAGAACGATCACGACGACGCATCGCGCCCGACGCCTCATCGGGCCGAGGATAGGTGCCGGCAGCGGTTCGTCATGCCGCCGCTCCCGCCAACTGGTCGTTCCCGCCGAGGCGATCCTCATTGGCACTCTGGCGCTTGGTGAGACGGTCACCTTGCGCATGCTCAGGCCGCGGCCGCCCCGCGGCCGCGAAGTGACAGTTCGAACACATACGACACTGGCGTAGTATGTAGAGCACGGAATCCTACGACTTGCCTGTCGTAGACCTAGCGGGCGGTGAGCGGATGGCCATCGAAGACCTCGAGCTCAACCTCTTCACAAGCGATCCGACCTTGCTCGAGCGCGGGAGCGACGAAGAGTACGAGCGCGCCGCGCAGGCCCTCGAGCGACTTGCCGATCCTCGGCGGCTCCGGCTCCTCCACGCGCTTTCGCTCGGAGCGGAGACCCCGCAGCGCGCCGCGGTGTGGGCGGGCGTCGAGCAGGGATACGCCGAACGAGAGCTTCAGCTGCTCGCCCTGTCGGGTGTCGCCGAACGCCGGGATGGGCCGCGCGGTCCGCTGTACGTCCCGCGGGACGGCCATCTCATCGTCGCGCTCCACGTGGCGCTGGCCCACGGGCGCGAGCATCTTGGCGAACGTCATCCCCGGCTCCTCCGCCGCCGCGGGCGCGTCACCGTCCGGGGCCGGCGCGCGGGATAATCGAGCCGTGCGACGGCCGGACCTGCGGCGACTGCGGCGGCCCGAGAAGGCCGAGGAGAAGTTCCTCGGCCCGCTCGAGGCCGAGGTCATGGACCGGCTCTGGAAGCGTCGCTCGGCGACCGTCCGCGACATCGTCGTGGAGCTCGCTCGCACGCGGGAGCTCGCCTACACGACGGTGATGACGATCATGGTCCGGCTCCACGAGAAAGGCCTCCTCGAGCGCGTGCGCGACGGTAAGACCTACGTCTACCGGCCCGCGTTTACGCGCGCGGAGCATCGCGCGCGCCTTTCGCGCGACCTGGCGCGTGGCCTGGTTGCGGAGTTCGGCGACGCCGCCCTCGCCGCGTTCAGCGCCGAGCTCGACACCGTCGACGCATCGCATCGCGCGGCGCTCCGGCGTGTCGCGCAGAAAGACTCCCGTGGCTCGCGCTGATCGGGCGTTCGGGATCCTCCTGGGTGTGGCATTCGCCTCGAGCGCGATCCTCGTCGCCCTGCTGTTGACCCTCGTTCCGCGCGTCGAACAGCTCATCGCGCGCGGCCCGGAAGACACGGCCGACGTGGTCGCCGCGCTGGTGTTGATCCTGGCAAGCTGCGGCATCTCGCTCGGGCTCGCGACGCTCTTCCGGCAGCTCGCCGCCACGGCGATGCTCATTCGCAGGCTGGTGTCGCAGAAGGTCGCCGAGCCGCGCTCCGTCGCGTTCGCCGCATCGGGCCTCGAGCTCGACGGCAAGATCGACGTCGTCGCGGACAGTCGGCCGTTTTCGTTCTGCTACTGGTTCCTGCGCCCGCGCATCTGTCTTTCGACCGCACTCGTCGACCGGCTCGACATCGACGAGCTTCGTGCGGTGCTTCTGCACGAGCGCTATCACCTGCGACAGCGTGACCCGCTGCGGCTCGTCATCGCGCGCTATTTCGCAGCCGGCCTCTACGTGGTCCCGGTCGTCGATGAGCTCGTCGGCTTCTTCACGCTGCAGAAAGAGATCGCCGCGGACCAGGCGGCGGTGCGCGCCAACGGCGTCGAGGCGCTCGCGAGTGCGCTCGACAAGCTGCTGCCCGACGCCGACGACGTCTCGCTCGGGCTCCTGGTTCCGGTGAGCTCGCTTTCGGTCACCGAAGCGCGGATCGATCAGCTCGTCGCTGGCCGGCAGGTGTCGCTTGCGCTCTCCCCGCTATCCGTGGCTCTCTCGGGCGGCGCGCTCCTGGCGGCCGCGGTGCTCGTGGCCATCCAGGGCGGCGCCAGCATGGCCTTCGAAGCGCTGCCGCCGCTTTTTGCGGTGCCCGGCCTCCTCGTCGGTCCGGCCAGCTTGCTCTTCGCGGCTGCCGTGGACGGGGGGCTGCACCAACTCCGTCCACTGACCCAGCGCACGCTCGCGCGTCCCTGAATCCAGGCAAGTCCGCCTTTACTTCCCGAGCGCGTGGTCGCAAAGTGACCGCAGCGCGGCCCAGTCCAAATCGCCGGTGGGGTCGGGAGGACCCACCGAGTGTCGATTCGTCGCTTTGTTCAGATCGTCGCGTTCCTGAGCGCTCTCGCGTTCGCGTTCTCCGCGCCCATCGCAAGCACGACGGCTTACGCATGTGACCCCGAGGGGAGCGGCGGCCACTGCTAGACGCTTCCCGCTCGGCCGAACTGCGTCGGCCGGCCGAGATACGGGCCAACTGGGCCCGCTGGACCCCGACCGGCACCGCCCCGGTCTCGGTCCATAAGTATTCGGTAAAGACAGATTTGACGGGTCCATTGGGCGGACGTAAAGTGCCCGCGCGTGGCTGAGGTGAGGTCCCCCATGGTGGCCGACGTTGGCGCGCGCATCCGTTCGCTCCGGACCGCCAAGGGCCTGACCCAGGCGCAGCTCGCCGAACCTCAGTACACCAAGGCGTATATCTCGATGCTCGAATCCGGACGCACGCGTGCCTCGATGAAGGCCCTCGAGCACATCGCCGGCGTCCTGGGCGTGAAGCCAGCCGACTTGCTCGGGGGAGCGCCGTCCCCAGCGACGCCGCAGTTCGCGCTGCTCGAGGGTCGGCGATTGACCGAGGTCGGTCGGGCTCGCGAGGCGATCCCGATGCTGGAGCAGCTCGAGGAAGGTCTCTCCGCGCAGGATCAATTGGTGCGGCTGCGTTATCTCGCGGTCGCGTACAACAGCACCGGTCAGCCGAAGCAGGCTTTCCCGCTGATCGAGCGCGCTCAGAAGATGGCCGAACTGCTGGGCGACGCCGAGGAGCAGGTCCGCCTCAAGTCAGCGCTGGCGGCCGCGTATATGCGGACCTATGCCTATGAAGACGCGGCACGTCTTTTCCGTGAGTGCGTGCAGGCGTGCGACGACGGAGTCGTCATCGACCCTGCGTTCCTCTTCCGCAGACTCGTGGATCTCGCCATCGCGCAAGGCAACCTCCGACAGTCGAAGCTGGCGCTCGCGACGTACGAGCGCGCCATCGAGCTATCTCAGCAGTTCGACGATCGGACGTCGCTCGCGCACCTCTACGCGGGAATGGCGAAGGCCTACCACGACTCGGGCGACCTGGAAGCGGCGATCGTCTACAACCAGCGCAGCCTCCAGGTTTACGAGGACCTCGGGCTTATCGACCAGGTGGCGTGCGCGCTCGACAATGCGGCTGCTCTCTACGTCGAGCATGGCAACACCACGCGCGCTCGAGAATGCTTGGTCCGCGCCGAGCGATTGGCCGCCGAAGCCAAACGCGATTCGACCCTCGCCTCGATCAGGGCGTCGCAGGCCGAGGTGCTGGCGAAGAGCGATCCCGAGGCGGCGCTCGAAGAAGCCCAGTCCGCGCTCAAGTTCGCACGAAAGGTGGACCAGATCGACGCGCAGGTGCGCGCGATGGTGCTGATCGGCGAGCTGCGGATGAAGGGCAACGGCGCGGCCGCGCGGCGGTCCTTTCAGGAAGCTCGCCAGCTCGCGGAGGAGCGCGCACCCCAGCTCCTTCGAGTGATCTTCGACCGCTGGTCTCGGGCGGCCGAAGCGAGCGGGGACCCAGACGAAGCGCTGCGGCTTGCGCGGCGTGCATTGGAGACCGTGCGGGTCTGACGCGCCGCCTCCTCTAGCCTCTTCTCTCATGTCCGGACTCACGCCGCAGCTCGTGCGGGAGCGCGTGCGCGGCACGATCCTCGAGCGCATCGGCGAGACGCCACTCGTCCCGCTGCATCGCATCGGGGCCGGCCTCCGCGGCGAGCTCTGGGCGAAGATCGAGAGCGCGAATCCGGGCGGCAGCGTCAAGGACCGGCCGGGCCTCTGGATGGTCCTCGCCGCCGAAGAGGAGGGCCGCCTGCGCCGCAGCCGAACGGTCCTCGACGCGACGAGCGGAAATACCGGGGTCGCATTGGCGATGGTCTGCGCGGTGCGTGGCCACGCCCTCGAGCTCTGCATGCCGGACAAGGCCTCGATCGAGCGCAAACGCATCATCCGTGCGTTCGGCGCCAAGCTCGTGCTCACCGATCCACTCGAGGGGACCGACGGTGCCATCCGCGAGGCGCAGCGGATGGCGGCCGCCGAGCGGGAACGCTATGTGTACGTCGACCAGTACTCCAATCCGGCGAACCCGCTCGCTCATCAGCTGGGGACGGGCCCGGAGATCTGGGAGCAGACGGCTCGTCGGGTGACGCACTTCGTCGCGGGGGTCGGAACGTCCGGGACGATCGTCGGCGTCTCCGCGGCGCTCCGGCCGAAGGGCGTGCGTATCGTGGCCGTGCAGCCGGACGACCCGCTGCACGGCATCGAAGGCTGGAAACACATGCCGACCGCTATCCGTCCCGCGATCTGGGACGAACGCGCCGCCGACGAGCATCGGGTCATGGCGACCGACGAGGCGATCGCCATGGCCAAGCGGCTCGCGCGCGAGGAGGGGATCTTCAGCGGCGTGTCAGGCGGCGCGGCGGTCGCGTCAGCCGTCGCGGTCGCGAGGGAAGAAAGCGGCCGTATCGTCGTGTTGATCGCTGATGGGGGAGAGCGATATCTCAGCACCCCGCTCTGGGAGTGAAGTCATGCCCGTGACGGTTCGTTTGCCCGGCGCACTGCGCGACGTGACCGGCGGAGAGACCAAGCTCACCGCATCCGGCGCGACGCTGCGCGAGGTGATCGCGGACATCGATCGCCGCCATCCGGGCTTCGCGGCGCGCGTGCTGGACCCGAGCGGCGGGATCAGGTCCTACATCAACGTCTACATCGGCGAAGAGGACGCGCGCACCCGCGGCGGGAGTGGCGCCGCGGTCCCCGACGGCAGCGACGTGATGGTGATCCCAGCGATGGCCGGCGGGCGCTGATCGACCGCACGCGTCTCGTCGTTTCACGCGAGCTGCGCGGCCAGATCGTCGCCCACGCGCGCGAGTCCGCGCCGCAGGAGTGCTGCGGGCTCCTGCTCGGTGACGAGGACGTCGTGCGTCGCGTGCTGCGCTGTCGGAACGTGCATCCCACGCCCGAGACGCGCTACGTCATCGACCAGGCCCAGGTCTTCGAAGCGTTCCGCGAGTCGCGCGATTTCGATCGCGAGCTCGTGGCGATCTACCACAGCCATCCGCGCTCCCCGGCCTATCCGTCGCCGACCGACCGCGCCGAGGCGCAGTGGCCTGACGCGGCGTATGTCCTCGTCTCTCTGCGCGGCGAGCCACCCGAGATGTATGCCTACCGGATCGGCGAGAAGGGCGTGCGCGAGATCCCGCTCGTCGAGCCTTAGCGCACCGGTGCCGGCCGCCAGGTCGCGGCGATCGCCGCGGCTTCGGCGAACGCCTCCTCAACGTCCGGCGGATCGAAGAAGCGGAACTGCAGCGCGACCCCGGTCGCTCGCTGGACGATCGCGAATTGGCAGAGCGCGATGTGCCGGCCCTCGTACGCGCCATCGGCGCGATCTGCGATGGTCACGAGGCCGCTGATGCTCTCGATCGAGCGGTTGTCGCGTCGCGCGGTGAACCCAAGCCGTTCGTCGCGTGCCATCTGGTCGGCGAAGCTGTCCATCGTCGCGAACGCCTCCGGCCGCCCTCGCACGACGTTGAGGGTCGCGGTCGGCGTCTCGAAGTGGGCGACTTCGCCGGGGATGCCGCGGATCGAGTAGGCCCATGCCTCGGGGACGATCAGGGTCGCGCCCTCGACGTCGTAGCGCTTGCCTTGCGCCGGCGCGACGACCAGGGGCGCCGCGAGCTGGGGCGTGATCGCATAGGCCGTCATTCGCAGCCGCGAGGCTTGATCGGGGAGCACGATCAGGCATCCGGTGAGCACCAGGGCCAGCGCGAGCGCGGCTGCGGGCAGCGGGAGGACGGCGCGCAGATTGAGCGCGAGGCCGGCGAGCGCGCGGAGGATGATCAGCGCGAGGAAGATGCCCCCGACGCCGAGCAGCACTGGATCGAGCGCCACGATCATCGCTGCCACCGGAGCGACGATGAGCGGGCTGAGCGCGAATGCGATCGCGCTGAAGGCCTGGTCGAGCGTGAGCTCGACACGGCGCGTCGCCGCGGTAGCGAGGTAAAGGGCAAAGGCAATCGCGGCGACGCCGATGTCTAGCCGTAGCCCCATAAGGAAGGATTCAAAGAGCAGTCGCGAGAGGAACGGAAGCGGCGAGAGCCCTTTTGCCGCCACCACCAGCGTGTCCACGCCGATCGACAGGCCCACGCCGGCCGCGAGCGCGACCAGGACTCCGGCGAGCCCGAAGTGCTCGCGCGCCAGCGAGCTGGCAAAGGACTGCGGCCGCATGATCGACCGAAGCACCTCGGCGCGGAACCAACCGAGCTCACCTGTGCTTTCCACCATTTGCGAGCCTACGCAAACACAAAAGCAACGACCCCCGCGTCCGGGGGTCGTTGTTGACTGACGCTGTGGTCGCTAAGGGCTGGTGAGCCCTCCCGCGCTCTCGGCTACAGGCCTCACTTCCGGCCTAGATGTGAGGGAGACCATCACGCCAAAAGCGTGACCCTCGATCCCTCAGTGATCGCCGAGAGTGCAGGTCTCGGCAGTGCCCCCTTCCGTCGGGGGCGTCATCGATCGACTTGGAAGACTCCCAGTCTCTTGTGCAGCCTGACCATGCGACCTCCATTTCGGCGTCCGCCGTCTTGGTTGCCGCTCCGTGGGCCCCGCGGAGCTTGTGCTTGTTGTACACCCTCCCCGCACGGGCGAGTCAAGTGCAGCCAGAAGTGGGCGCTGGGGAAATTTGCGGGGACGGTAGAGTTCGCGCCATGAGGCGAATGCTCGGCCTGATCATGGGCGCCGCAATTCTGGGGGTGGTCGCGCAGGCATGGCTGAGTGGTACCGCGACGCGCGACATTAGCGATGTTCGGGAGCTGAGGCAGCAAAGTGATCGAATCCGCCTCACCGGTCCTCATGGCCCACCTCAATTGGTCCCACCGCCAGCACCCGGTCCGGGAGTCACCGTCTAGCGGCCGAGGGGTCGCCTAGGGAAATTGCCCCAGCACCCAGAAGTGGGCGCTGACCGCATGTCCGAAACGGATCTCCGGTGTGACCGTTAGTGCATGAGAAGAGTCTCGTGCTACTTCCGCTTTCGCCCATGCGTCTGGCGTCGCTCGTCCCGATCCTCATCGCGGTTGCGGCGCTTCTTGCGGTTGCCCTCGTGGGTGCTCAAATGAGCCGCGCCGGTGCGGCGCCGCTGATCCCGACGATCCAGCAGAGGGTCCCAGATGCTGATGACCAGCCTCCCTCCGCGCCCGCTCAACCTGCCTTACCGACGACTGTTGAGCCAACAGCTGGAAGCCCCAGCGTGACCGAGGCCGCGCCCGGGCAGATGCTCACGTCCGCGCCGGCGTCGGGCAGCTCGAACGTGACGGCGCCTTCTCCTATGGTCGGGCCGAGCCGATGGTCGGAGCCGGTCGAAGATGGCGCTCCCACACTTGCGCCACCACCTCAAGTGAATCCCAAGGGCCCACCGCCGGGGGGCATGGGTCAATAGCGGCATAGACGCACGGCGCGCGTCGCTTCACGAAAGCACAGGCGGCTCGGAGGAGTTCTCCGAGCCGCCTTCGACTTACGAGGAGCCTTGACGCTTCACGGGATGGGCCGGGCGAAGTAGACGTCCTCCTCCACGGTCCCGTCGAGTCCGCGGGTATCTGCCCAGACGACGAGCGGACGACCCTTGCTATCGAGGTCGACCCACATGTAGTCGCCGAGGAACCCCGCCTGGATCGGGTTGTTCGCGACGACGAGGTTCGGCATCGAGGCTGTCGTCAGACGCGTGTACGCGAAGGCTGGTGACGACGAGCCTGCGTTCGTGACCCGGGCGAGCGTGATGTCGTTGCAGCCGGTGGACTCGCACGTGCCGTAGGAGCGGTCGTAATACGCGACCCACAGCGTGCCGTCTTTCGTCACCTTGCTCCAGGGCTGCCACTGGGCCGTCGGACCGAACTGCGACGCGGGGGCGACGTTCCTGGCCGCGCTCCAGGTGGCGCCACCGTTCGTGGAGAACGCGTAGAAGACATCGTTGTTGCAAGGAGGCGTTGATGTCGTGACCAAGCCGGTGTTGCACGGCGGCCCGCCGTTGCGGAAGTCCGACCACACGGCGTAGAGCGCGCCGCCGGCGTCGATGGACAGCGACATCGAGGTGAACTCGGGGACGCGATAACCGTTCGGCGGCAGGCACCGCCTGCCAGATGGGCAGCCGGTGATCGGATTCGGGCCGACTTGCCTGGGGTGCGTCCCGATGAGGTCGTTGATCTTGACCGGAGCGGTCCAGCTCGCGGACAAGGCGCAGTTCGCTACCGCCGGGCACTTCACCATGGCCACCTGGTTGATGCCGTTAAGCGGAGTGTTGGAGTTTCCGAAGATGACGTAGATCGTCCCATCGGGGCCCACGATGGGATGCGACCCTTGGTTGTCGTTGCACGCGCCCCCACCCGTTGTGGGGAACGTGCAGATCGAGGCGTTCACGCCGTCGATCTCGACACCGGCCGACCAGTTCGCGCCGCCATTCGTGGACTGGCTGAAGTAGATGGGGCTGTGGCCGCCGCTGAACCTCGTCCACGTGACATAGACGTTGTCCCTCTTCGGGCTCGCGGCGTTCGCGTCGGCGACCATGAGCTCTTTGTCGTGAAAGATCGTCGGATCATTGTCGTTCGCGACGACCCCGAGCGGCACGTCCCGGTACGTCTGGAAAGGCTGGACGCGCGGCGAATGGTAGAAGGCGCCCCCGATCGGAGCGTTCGACTTGGCGACCACGATCGCATTCGCGAACGCGTTGGCCGCGACGTCGAAGATGACGCCGGTGACGAACGCGTTCCCCTTGGAATCGAACGTCGCGCTGGGGTCGCTGCAGGCGTCCGCGGTATGGCCGTCCAGCAGCGTGAACTGCCAGAACGGCGGGGTCTGATCGCCCCAGGTCTTCCCGCCGTCGAAGGACCAGGCGTAGCCGCAGTGGTTGAACCCGAGGCGCGAGTCGTTCTGCCCCGCAATGAGGTTGTCGTCGTCGAGCGGATTGACGACGATGACCTCCTCGGCCTGACGGCGGAGCGAGCAGTCCTGGTTCACGCGGACATTCGCGCCACCCTGCCCGCCTCCCTCGAAGCGGTTCGAACAGCCCTGCGTGCCGTGACGAGAGAACGCTTTCGACGGATCCTTGCCCGACGCGGAGGCCCTCCGGTCGAGCTCGCCGGTCGCAAGGAGCGCGGCGTACACGGCGCCCGACGAGACCAGCTGCTCCTTCTCACCCGGCTCGGTGAGGCCGAGCTCGATATCCACAGCGCGCGCAAGCACGCTATTCCCGATGGGTGCCGAGCTGACATTCGTCGGCGTGGGCGTCGCAAGCACGAGCGCGGCGACGGCAACGAGGACGAGGGTGCGCAAGAACAACGGATGCATCCTCATGCGCATGGGTCGCTCCCCTCCAAATTGGTGAACGACATCAGGCGGAAACCACGCGGCGTCCGCATCCCCTCCCCCTGCGTAGCTCGCTCCGCCGCCCGAAGCGGCGCCAATGATGCGCCCGGCGTCAACGCAGCACGATGGCGGAACCAGAACTGGGCGCTAGTGCGGATCCGACCGGCGGCGCGCCAGTAGGTCGCGAATGACGCCGGGAACGACGCGAACGTCGGGCCACCACGCTTCGTCCGCGTCTTCGCCGGCCGCGACGGCCGCCTCCGCGGCGAGCGCGATGCCGCTCAGCAGGTCCATCAGCCGCACGATTTCCGGCGCGAAGCCCCCATCGGGCGCGGTGTTGTGATAGTTGACGTTTGGGAGGGCGATGCCGGTCGCGGTCCAGCCGAGCCGCACGAATGCCGACGCCTCGCACGTTCCCCCGGTGAGCAGCGCGCGCTGCGTCGCGATCCCGCGCTCGGCCAGCCGCTCGCGCGCGACGCGAAGGTAACGCTCCGCCTCGTTACTGAAAGTGTTGTGAAGGTCGCCTGCCCGAACGACAATGCCCTTGCCCGACTCCGCGCCCGGTAACGCGCGGCTCGCTTCGACGGACACGATGTAGGCATCGCGAGGGATGAGCCCGTCCTCGGCCGCGAGGCGCGCGCCGTAGAGCCCGGTCTCCTCGGCTCGCGTGAAGACCGCGTGCACGTCGTGAGGGCGCGGCTCGTCCCGCAGCGCGAGAAGCGCGCACACGATCAGGGCGCAGCCGGCCAGGTCGTCGGCCGCGCGCATCTGGATCTCATCCCCTGCTATGTGGACCGGCGGAAGGTCGAGCATCGCGAACTGCCCAACCTCGAGCGTCCTTTCGGCGTCGATACGGCAGGTGCTCGTGGAGTTGTGCAGCGGATCGACGAGAGTCTGGGGATCGCTCAGCGTGCCGGGGAACGATTCCTCGTCACCATCGGAGTGAACGGTCACCGCGACCACCTTCGGGAAGAAACGTTGCCGGAAACCTCCGAGCACGCGCACCTTGCCCACGCGCCCGCGAGCCTCGATCACCTCAAAGGCGGGGTGATCGGTGTGCGCCGCGAACACGAGAGCGCGCTTCGCCGTGCCACTGACGACGCGGGCGTGCACCTGGCCGTACGGGTCGACGTGCGGCGCGAAGCCGCCTCGCTCGAGCTCCGCGCGGATCGCGTCGAGCACCGCCCATTCGTGATACGGGGCGGTCCGCGCCGACGCGACCCGCTGGAGGATCGCGAGGACCTCGTCGGCATCGAGTGAGCGCGGCACCGCGGGCGAGGATATCGTCCAGCGCAGGTGCTACGGCTCTACGACACGCGACGGCGCGGCACCTTCGCGTTCCGTCCCCGCGACAAGCGCGCCGTCACGATCTACGTGTGCGGCGTGACGCCATACGACACGACCCATCTGGGCCACGCGCGCACGTTCCTCGTCTTCGACGTGCTCGCGCGGCTCCTCGAGGTGGGCGGAACACGCGTGCGGTACGCGCAGAACGTCACCGACGTCGATGAATCGATCCTGCAACGCGCCGCGCGTGACGGCGTGGACTGGCGCGAGCTCGGCCGGCGCGAGGAGCGCGCCTTCCTCGAGGACATGCGCCGCCTCGATTGGCGCAAGCCCGATGTGATGCCGCACGCGACGGGGGAGCTCGAGGCGATGATCCGGCTCGCCGAGCGGCTCCGTCGGCGCGGCCACGCCTACGAGCTCCCGAGCGGCCTGTACTACGACGTCTCGACGTTCCCGCGCTTTGGCGAGCTGTCCCGGTACTCGGTCGCGAAGATGCGCCGCATCCTGGCGTCGCAGGACGACGCCCGTCTCGACGATCCGCGCCGACGATCGCCGCTCGACTTCGCGCTTTGGCGTCGCGTTCCGGACGGGCCGACGTGGCCGAGCCCGTACGGGCGTGGCCGACCCGGATGGCATCTCGAGTGCTCGGCGATGTCGGAGCGCCACCTCGGCTATCCGATCGACATCCACGGCGGGGGGAGCGACCTGATCTATCCGCACCATGAGTGCGAGATCGCGCAGAGCGAAGGCGCGCACACCGGTCGCGAACGATTCGTTCGGCACTGGGTACACATCGCGCCGGTCCGCCTCAATGCCGCGAAGATGTCGAAGTCCGAGGGCAACATGGTCTTCGTGCGCGACGCGCTGAAGAGGAATTCGCCGCAGGCTCTGCGGCTTTATCTTCTCGACATCCACCACCGCCGGCCATTCGATCACGATGAAGAGCGGCTCGCGCGTGCGCGCGACCGCGCGGCTGCGCTGGCCACGGCTCTCGGCCGAGGCCGACTGGGCCCGATCGAACGCGACCAGACGAGCGCGGCAGTGCTCGGAGCGCTCGAAGAGGATCTGCACACGGACCGCGCGATCCGCGAGCTCGAACGGCATGCCCGGAGGGAGCTCGAGCCGCGCGCCGCCGCGTCGCTTAGAACGATCGCCCGCGGTGTGCTCGGCATCATGTGATCCAGGTCGCCGCGTGGCGCACACTGCCGTGACTGTGGCGACTGCATTCCCGCACGGCGCGGCGCGTTTCCTCGGGAGTCTGAGCCGCAACAACCGCAAGGCATGGTTCGACAAGCATCGCGACGAGTACGAAGAGCTCGTGCTCGAGCCGGCGAAGGAGTTCGTCATCGACCTCGGCGCGAAGCTGCAGAGGCTCCGGCCGCACGTGCAGGTGGACCCGCGCACGAACTACGGCGTGAAGCGCATCAACCGTGACATCCGCTTCTCGAAGAACAAGAAGCCGTATAAGGATCACCAGACGCTCTGGTGGTGGGAGGGCCGCGAGAAGGAAGCGTCGCCGGGCTACTGGTTCGATCTGCACCCGAAGAGCGTCATCCTGGCGGTCGGGCTGTACATGGCCGAGCCGAAGGTCCTCGACCGATACCGGCAGGCGGTCGTCGACGATGGCACCGGCGGATTACTCGACCGCATGGTCAAGGGATTCGAGCGCAGGGGCTACAAGCTCGAGGGCCCGACAAAGAAACGCGTACCGCGCGGGTTTGACCCCGAGCACCCGCGAGCCCGGTACCTGAAGCACGACGGCATCTACGCGTGGAGGGAGACGCCGCTGCCGCGCGGCGACTTCGTCGCGCTTTGCTTTGCCCACTACCGCACGCTGACTCCGCTGCAGGAATGGCTGATGGAGCTCATCTGATGTCCGAAGAGCTCGTCCTCTGGCACGACTTCAACGTCGCGCTGGTCACGGCCGCCGCCGCTCTTCTCGGCTTGCTCTTCGTCGCACTCTCGATCCACATCCGCGCGCTGAGCGCCGCGCGCAACGCCGAGCTTCGTTCGGTGGCGCGGACGGTGTTCCTTGGCTACGTCGTGTCGCTCACCTACGGATTTCTTGCGCTCATGCCGCAGGCGCTGCAAGCCTTCGGGATCGAGCTCATTTTCTTGAACCTGGCCGCCACGATCCCGTTCGCGGCTGCGGCGCGAAGCGGCCTTCGCGCGACCGGCGTGGGGTACGCCCGGCGCGTGACCGTAGTCCAGTTCGCGGCCGGCTTCGGCCTGTTCGCGGTCGCGTTAACGGGTGCGATCGGTGTCGCGGTGGGTGAGGTCTGGGCGCTGTTTCTGACGGCCGGAATCGCCGTGCTGAGTCTTCTCTGGGGCGTCTTCAACACGTGGGAGCTGATCTTCCGGATTCAGTGGGTCAGCGAGTGATCTCTCGTTATCCTTTGAAGGAGAGCGGCCCGGTCGCCTAGTGGACTAGGGCG
The DNA here is from genome assembly GCA_005881885.1 of Chloroflexota bacterium. Classification (GTDB taxonomy): domain Bacteria; phylum Chloroflexota; class Limnocylindria; order P2-11E; family P2-11E; genus 3-1-20CM-2-70-9. The sequence continues at coordinate 3,717 of VBDX01000154.1, read as the reverse complement.
CTTCCCTTTCAAGGAAGAGGTCAGGGGTTCGAATCCCCTCCGGGCTACAGACCGCGTCGTTATTGACTCTTACGCGATCCGTTTTCCGTATAGGCCGCTTCTCTGCTGTGAGGGCCCCTTCTCTGAAGGCCTCTTCTCTGCAATCGCGGCTCGCGATGCGGTGAAAGGCGATGGTGCCTTGCGTCGCTCCTCGAACGGTCTTGCCTTGCAGTACCGCTCGACCATCCGTCCCGTCGTCCATCCGCCCTCGACTTGCATGTCGAACTTGGATCCCGATTCGGACCGGTGAAAATTGGTCGCGCAGGATCAGTGATCTGCCGCCGACCCGTGACGTATTCGGCCCGAAAAAGTCACGGTGTCCACGCCAAGCGGCGGCCCCAGGCGACTAGTGGTGAGAGCCGACGCCGCGGTCGGAAGCCGGCAGGCCGCGAAGCCTGCCGGTCCGACTCGCCGATCGCGACGCTAGAACGAGAAGTCGTGGACCAGCCTGATGCTCTCCACGGTCAGGGAACCCAGGCCATACGCAGCGGCGCCGATAGCCGTCGCGGTGCCGCTGGCCGAGGCGTCCGCGCTGACCGCCGCCTGAATGGCCACCGTGTACGTTCCAACGCCCACGTTCGGGAAGATGAAGTTGAACGTATGCGCGCTGGTCGTCTTCAGGATGAGATCGGTCGTGAGACTGAAGGTGCAGGTGCCCGTCGATGTTCCCACGCTCACGACACAGTCACTGAGTGTTTGGGTCAACGTCTGAACGCGGCTGTCCAAGGTGACGCCGTATTTGCCGCCGACCAAGGAGCATCCAAGTATGTCCCCCGCGCAAGCTGCCACCGGGAAACCGGTCTGGACCTCGCCAGTGCCCTGGTTGGTGATGACGGCTCGCAGGAACACGCCACCCATCGCAGTGGCCGTGGAGGTCGAGCCGGTGCTGGTCCTCGTCTTGGTCCGGGTGTAGAGACCCGTGACCAAAGACGGAGAAACGAAGAGGGACTGGCTGTTCGACGTCTTGATGGTGGCCGTCATGATCGACGCGAAGTTATCTGGAGTTGGGTCGACGCGCGCTCCCGTGAAGATGTCGTGGCACGACGCTGGGAGGGTGTCACCAACGATCGTCGTCTGAGTGGCAAACGTGCACACGACCGCGGTGTTGATTGCCGCCGTGGCTTTGCTGCTCGGTGTGCCGGCGGCTGCTGCTGTGGAGCCGATCGTCCCCGTGGTCTGGCTACTCGACGTGACGGTGGCGCTCGTTCTGGAGCTGCTGGCGCTCTGAGCCGCGAGCACCGATGCCGGGCCGAACCCGACGATCGCCGCAACGGCTAGAGCCGCAACGGCTAGAGCGATGAGGCCTTTCATGTCGCGCTTCCTTTCTAATTTGTGATCCCGCGGGCCGTTGTTGTCGTTCATGGCCGCTGTCTTGTCATGGGGCGCCGATGATGTTCAGGTTGTAGTGCGTACCGCTGGGCGCGCCGTCGCCAGTGGCGATCGCGAGCCGACGCCAGGGATCCGATCGAGTGCCGTGGCCAGAGGCGCAATAAGAGACAAGTGCAGGCGCATCGCGTTGGACCCTCCACGGTCATTTGTACGAACCCCCGACGGCGTCGCGCCTCCTACTCGCGACGGCGTTTCTTGTCGGTCCTTTCCAGCAACGCGCCGCGAGGCACCTCGTTAGCTGCGGGACCCTTTCGAGTGTCCGGCCCACGTAATTCGGTCTAATTCCGTCCGTAGTACCCGAGGATTCGACAGGACCGAAGGAGGGAGTCGTGCCGCTAAAGAAGTACGCCGTGGAGAGCGGAACGAGAACGCACCGGCAACGAGTTCGTGGCGCAGCACGATGGCCGCTCGACGTCTTCATTGAGGCGAGCGTTCGTTCGGATGGCCAGGCGCGCATCGCGCGTGCGGCCCCGGGGGACGTCTCGCGGGTCGAGAGCGACTACGGCCGGACCTTCACCACGGCACCGACGGTGTATGTCTTTGCGACACGTTCGAGCTTCGGTCCTCATTTCCTGACTAGACACGTTCCTGACACGCGTCTCGGCTCGACGCCTGTGTCAGCGCCGTATTTGGAGTCGCTAGGTCGCTCCTCTCGACGTCATTCCCTTTCAACTCGACGCCGGAAGTAGAGTCCAACTCGTGCCCGACCTGAGCTACCTAAACCCCCAGGCGCTGTCCCGCAGTAGCTGGCTCGTTCGAGTCCCCGGCCTGAACGCGCTCGCAACACGCGCCGCCTGGTGGAACCCGTTGTGGGATCGAGTCCTTCGAACTGGGTACGGTCAATTCGACCGATGGTCTGCGAGCAGCTCTTGAATGAAGTCCTTCCGACGATGCCGGGTGTCCCCGGCGCGTTCTGGATGCGCGGCTATGTGTGGCACGGAGGGTTCACGATCTACCGCGCGACTCCGTGGGCCAACGTGATGCGTGCCATGGGCACCGGTCGCTTCATTGAGGCTGGCCCGCTGACGCGCATCGACTTTCGAGTCGGCCTCGGACGCTACCAGGCATACGGCCTCGCTCTCCTCGCTCTGCTCTTCGAGCTGTCGGCGTGGCCGCCATCGCCGTCATGTTGGTACGCGCTTCAATCAACTACGCCGTCGTCCTGCCGCTCTTCGCGATCGTGCTCCCGCTGGCGTTGGCTATCTCTGCGGGGTGCCAGCCGCGACCGGACGGCCAACGATCTGAAGAGGCTGACCGCTTGTTGACATTCCTCGGACACGCGATCAACGCGGAGCCAAGCCGCACGACGTAAGTGGGAATGGCCCTGCTGCTCGCCTCACTGTTTTCGTTTGGCCGCTTCTCTGCCGCGCGTTTTCGCTCGAAGCCGGTATCAGTTCGTGCGTAAAGAAATCGCTAGGCCGCTTCTCTCGACCTCGTCGCTTTCAAACGTGTGGCTCTCCCGCCGGATCTCGAGCCGAACAATCGTCCCGTACGAGAGGCCTGTCGCGAACGAGGGGCGGTCAATGCTCACGTAGTGGATTCGAACGTAGAGGCCCTCCCGGATCGGACCGCCCGCAGTGACATCTTGGTTGAAGCCTTGCGACATATTCCAGTGGCTGTATTCGAAGTGCACGCCCGCGACGTCGAACCTCTCCGTGTCGTGGCCGCCGCTCGGCATCGGATGGAAATGCTCGATGAGACCTTCGACGACTGGGCTTGACTCGATAGCTCGTGCAGTCTCTTCCTGGCTTGGCGACGACAGTGCGGTGAGTGCCACAACGATCGCCGATGCCATCACGACCACGAGCAGCGCCACCAGAAGGCCGACCACTCGGACTCTCGGTCGATCCCCGGTCAGCGCCCGACGCTGCGACTCCTGGCGGAGAAGGATCGCACCGATGACGCATGCGCCCAGGATCGCGACCGCAAAGCCGATCAGAAACGGAAAACGTGCCGGGACGAAGTTGTCGGCCGCGTCGAACACGACGCTGTAATTCAAGTCAGCTCGTGAGCGGCTGCCTCTCGAGCAGGCCGGGCCTTCAGCGGACAGTGATGATCTTGCACAGCTCTATTGTCGAATGAGGTGGCCTGCCGCCCGCCTCGATCTCGCGTAGACCGCTTCTCTGACGCGCGCTTTGGTTCGAAGCCGGTTTCAATTCTTGCGTGAAAAATTCGCTAGGCCGCTTCTCTCGACCTCATTGCTTTCAAGGAAGAGGTCAGGGGTTCGAATCCCCTCCGGGCCACTGGGCTACCCGCCCGCGATGGCACCGATCACAAGGAAGGGTTCCT
>VBDX01000226.1 GCA_005881885.1 Chloroflexota bacterium | reverse complement strand
GCTACGAGCCCGTGGACGGCGATCACGAGATCACCGACGGCGTGAGCGTGCTGGCGACGCCCGGCCACACCGTCGGGCATCAGTCTGTGACGGTTCGCACCGGCGACGGGCTCGTGCTCATCGTCGGCCAGGCGGCGCAGGACGCTCGTTCGTTCGCGACGGGCGAGCCCGACGCGAGCCTCGAGCGGCTCCGGTCACTGAACGCGGACCGCATCCACTTCTCGCACGACCGGGCGGTGCTGCGCCGCCGCAAATAGTTGACGCAGTCAACTATCCTGCCTTCGTGGGGAGCGCCTTCGAGCGCCGCGTCGATGCCGTCCGTGAGTTCAATCGCTTCTACACGCGGCGCATCGGCGTGCTCGACGAGGCGTACCTGGGTAGTCGCTTCTCCCTCACGCAGGTGCGCGTGCTGTACGAGCTCGCTCACCGCGAGACCGCCACGGCGAGCGAGCTCGCCCGCGAGCTTGCCCTGGACGCCGGCTATCTGTCGCGAATTCTGAACGGCTTCACGCGTCGCGGCGTGATCGCGAAGACCGCGGCGAAGAACGACGCGCGTAAGACGATCCTCCGGCTCAGTGCGCGAGGCCGGCGGATCATCGGGCCCCTTGAGGCCAAAGCTCGCGCGCAGGTCGGCGCGATGCTCGACGGCGTGCCCGGGGCCCAGCAGGGTCGCCTCATCGAGGCAATGCGCGCGATCGAATCATCACTCGCGGGATCGGCGCGTCCGCAGCCGAAGATGAGGCTCCGATCGCACCGTCCCGGGGACCTGGGCTGGGTCGTCGAGCGGCACGGGACGCTCTACTGGCAGGAGTACGGCTGGGACGAGACCTTCGAGGCGCTCGTCGCCGGCATCGTCGCCAAGTTCGTCGAGCACCTCGATCCCAAACGCGAGCGCTGCTGGATCGCGGAGCTGGACGGCGAGCCGGTGGGCTGCGTGTTCTGTGTGCGCAAGTCAAAAAGCGTCGCGAAGCTGCGCCTCCTCCTCGTCGAGCCACGCGCACGTGGCCTGGGTATCGGCCATGAACTCGTCGACGAATGCATCCGCTGGGCAGAACTGGACCCTGCGGCTCTAGCTAGCGCGCGACACCAAAGTTCATGCCACGATGCCGCGTCGCCTCGCACCGCCGCCGATGACACCGACGTCGGCGAGGAACCCCAGCGCGACAACGATGAGCCCGAGGCCGCTCAGGCCGCCGAGCTCGTTCTGCGCGATAGCGAACGCGATCGTCGTCCACGGCAGGAAGAGGAACCCCAGGAGCGGCCAGAGGAACGTGTCGAAGGCGCGGTTCAAGTAGTTCGTGAGCAGCCATAACAGGAAGATGACGAGACGCGGCCCCAGGAACGCGAGGAGCACGAGCACGCAGCACATCGCGCGCGCATGGTGTCACAAGACGCACGCTGGCGAGGACAATGGTCGTGTGACGACCATTCGCGCCGCCGAGCTCCTCCCTGGCGTCGCCCTCGATCGGGTTGCGGCGGGCGAAAGCGCGATCGGAGGAACGGCCCGCACCCGACCGATCCGCGGCAAGGCGTTGATCTTCTGGGACCCGAAGGTCCCGGGGAAGAAGCTCGACGCGATCGACACCGACCAGATCACGCCGGCCGACGACTGCGTGTCGGAGAGCCTCGACACCCTCGACCAGCGCTGGAAGGCCGGGTCCTTCAGGCACCTCATGCCGGACTTCCGCGCGCGCGTGCAGCGCGGCGAGACCTTCATCGTCGCCGGCGATCGCTTCGCCATCGGAAGCTCGCGGGAGATGAGTCCCGCCGGGCTCAAGGGCGTCGCCGACGAGGCCGGTCTCGAGATGGTCATCGTGTGCGGCGCGGCGATGGGCGACATCTTCCGCCGCAACGCGCTCAACCTCGGGTTGCACGTGGTGCAGAGCCGCGAGGCGGTGGAGGACGCACAGGAAGGCGACACATTCGCGTTCGATCCGGCGACGCGCCGGCTGACGAACGAGACACGCGGCAAGAGCTACGAACCGTCCGCGCTCTCACCCCAGGAAGAAGAGATCCGCCGCTCGGGCGGGATCATCAAGATCGGCCGGCGCGAGTTCCGCGACTCGGTGCGGCGACCGCCCGAGGTCCGGTGGCCCGACGCGGCGATGGCGCGACGCCTCACATCGACAGAGCAGATCCTCTGGGCGCATCGCGTCGACAAAGACGCCGAGGTGCGGCCTGGCGCGACCCTGCGCGTGTACGCGGATCTGCTGCCCGCGTCAGACGGCACAGCGCCGTTCTCGATCCACACCTTCAACGAGATCACCGGCGGGGATGTGATCCGACCGCGGCAGATCGCGATCGCCAACGACCACTTCGTGTTCAACCGCCGTGAGGCCGACGACAAGCAGACCGAGATCGGGCGGCAGTTCGCGGAGCGCCACGGGATCCAGCGTCCCTATTACGCGACGCCTGGCGATGGGATCTTCCATTTCTATTTCCCGGAGCAGGGGCTTGTCGTGCCTGGTGCGCTGATCCCCGGCGCCGACTCGCATAGTCGCGCGTACGGCGCGTACGGCGCGCTTGGATACGGAGTGGGCTCGACGACGCTCGGCTTCGGGTGGGCGACCGGCTACGTGTACTTCACGGTGGCGAGGCAGCGACGCGTGGTGTTCACCGGAGAGCTCCAGCCGTGGGTGAGCGGCAAGGACGTCGTGCTTGCCCTTCTCGCGCGGTGGGGCGCCAAGCAGTCGCAGGGCATGAGCGTTGAGTTCGTCGACCGCGCCAAGCAGCTTCCGATGAGCTATCGCAACACGATCGCGAACATGATGGCCGAGGGAGAGGCCCTGAACGGGATCTTCGCGCCCGACGACGTCACGTATGCGTGGTTCCGCGAGAAGGGCATGATCGATCTCCCCTACCCGCGCTTCGCGCCCGGCGATGATGCGCGCTACGAGATGGACGAGACCCTCGACCTCTCGGAGGTCGTGCCACTCATCGCGAAGCCATTCAGTCCGGCCAACGCGTTCCCAGCTGCCGAGGTCGCGCGCGAGCACGTCACGTTCGACAAGGCTTTCATCGGATCGTGCACCAACGGCGGATATGGCGATCTGCTCGAGGCGGCGCTCGTGCTGCGCGCGGCGCGCGCCAAGGGAAAATCGCGCGCCACGAAGGAGTTCGTGGTGTTCCCGGGTTCAGGAGGCGTGAAGCGCGACATCGAGAAGACCGACCCGCGGCTCGGCGGCGAATCGATCGCGAACGTCTTCCGCGAGGCCGGGGCCGAGATCCGTGAATCGTGGTGCGGCCCGTGTTTTGGGCAAGGACCGGATGCGCTCAAGAAGGGCGAGAGCGCGATCACCTCGTTCAACCGCAACTGGGCGAACCGCATGGGCGTCGGCGGTATGGGCTATCTCGCGAGTCCGGCGGTCGTCGCCTCCTCGGCGCTGCTCGGATATATGGG
>VBDX01000153.1 GCA_005881885.1 Chloroflexota bacterium | reverse complement strand
GCCGCTCGAGCCCTCGAACAACGCTTCGGCGAAGCAGGCCGGCCACGTCGAGGACAAGCAGTGGGTCGCGGTGAATCACATTGTCGGGAACGCGTTCCAGGACCACGTCTACGCGGCGTGGGCCGTCTTCAACGGCTCCTCGAATGGCCAGGGCGTGAAGGTGAAGATGGCGGTCTCCCGCGATCGCGGCCAGACCTTCGACAGCGCGGTCACGATCACTCCGCCGTCCGAAGTTGGCGCGGCGGCGACATTCGTCATTCCGCAGATCGACGCCGCGGGCGACGTCTACGTCGCGGTCGTGTCGTTCCCACCGAATGGCAACGCCTCAACGATCTACGTCGCTCGCTCGAGCGACGACGCGCGGACGTTTTCCCCGTTCGTGCCGGTCACGACCGTGAGCAGCATCCCGACCGCGGGACTGCCGAACACCAGATTCCGCGACGGGATCACCGAGAGCTTCGCGGCGAGCCCGACCTTCCGCGGCCACCTCTACCTCACGTTCGAGGACTGGGACGCCGCGCGGGGCCAGATGGACGTGAAGCTCACGCAGTCGACGGACGGCGGCCTCACCTGGTCGGCGCCGACGATCGTCAACGACAACGTCGACGCGGCGGGCGTGCCGACGGACCAGTTCCAGCCCACGGTCGCGGTCGGCGCCGGGGGCGCGGTCGCGATCGCCTTCTACGATCGCCGGTCGGCCTGCCCGAACGACCCGAGCGTCCTCGGGGCCGACGTGGGTCGGGCGAACTTCTGCATCGACGTCTCGGTCCAGGCGTACAAAGACAGTGGCGGCGGCGCCGTCAGCCTCGGCGCGAACCGGCGCATCACGCAGTTCAGCTGGGACCCCGAGCAGCCCGGGCAGCACCTCGGGGGCCTCTCGCAATACCCGTGCGCTGGCGCGCGCGATCCGTGCCCGAGCGGGCGCGGCTTTATCGGCGACTACTTCGGACTGGCGATCTCGGCCAAGAATATCTACGCGTTGTTCGTGTCGACGCACTACGCCTCGAGCGTGACGGCGGACGAGGGCGGGCCGGTCTATTACCAGCAGCAGGTGCTCGCCACCGTCCCGCGTTCAGCATTGGGTCCCGGCTATTGAGCGAGTAGCCAGCGACTTCGTTAACACGCGACGAGTCGCCCTCAAGGTCGTAGCGGCGGCGCCCTGGTCGGAGGCGAGGACTAACTAAGTCAGCGCCGGTGCGGGCGATCCTTCATGCGGCGAGGGCCCACTGCCACGATCTCAACGGCGTTGGCCGTGGCCCGGTAGACGACACGGTAGCGTCCGCCCCGCGCCCGATGTAGGCCGGTCAGCTCTCCGCCGAGCGGTTCACCACCGGTTGGGTCAGCCTTCAGCTCGTCGACTGCGGCGCGGACTCTTCGCCTGACGTCGGGCGGAAGGACCCGAACCGCGTCCCGCGCCTGACGCATCACTCGCCGAGGATGGGACGTAATGCATCAAACCAGCGCTCGATCTCGGCAAGCTCGATGAGGACCCACTCGGCACCGTCGTGCAGCCAGGCCATGGCGGCCCAGGACACGCGATTGGCGAAGCGTGCGTACTCCGCGGTCTCGAACAGCATGTTGAGCTCGCGTTCCGAAGGGAGCCGCAAGCCGGCCAGGGACAATGTGTCTCTGTAGCGGTCGAGGATCCACGGCCGCTCGGCCGATGGAAACCTCATCAGGAAGGTCGAGAGATCGTAGGCGAGCGGTCCTATGCCGACGTGATCCCAGTCGATCAGTTGGACACGTACGACTCCCGCGGAAACCGTCGCGAATGCGTTGTTTCGCCAGAGATCACCATGCAGGAGCGTGTCCGGTCCGCCCGCGTCCTTCAGGAGTTGCGCCCTGCTGGGCATGCCGACCGACAGTGGATACATCCGCCGGAGCAGACGATCGCGAAGAGAGCGAAGCTCGCTTGGCGCATGCTCGCCGCCGAGTCGTTCGAGGCCGCGAATGGCATCGCCGACGTTCGCCGCGAAGAAGGCGAGGCCAAGGTCCTTGCCGTATTGGCGGACCTCGGGCAGCAGTGCGTGTCCGGCGCCGCGCGCGTGCAGCTCGGCGATCACGTCGGTCGTCGCGGCGACGCGCGGACGGTCGGACCGCCGTTCCAGCGTGTCGTCGCCGAGATCCTCGTAGATCTGCCAAACCCAGCGGCCTTGCCGATCCGCCGCACTGGCGATCAGAGCGGCACACTGCTCGCCGAGTCGCAACGCGGGAAGCCACCGCTCGGCGACTAACCGGTTGACATGAGCTATCGGGGGTTCACTGCGTTTGAGGACGACCGAGCGCGCTCCGTGCCGCCCCTCTAGTCGTAGCCGGTACACCCGGCGCTTGAGCGGCGTGAGCTCGGACGCCCATTCCGCCGCGCCTGCGTCGGGCAAGATAGTGCGCACGGCCTCGAGCAGCTCGGCCACGCCTGGTTCCTCACGCTCCTCGAGGCTTGCGCGAAGCTCGTCGACGCTGACCGCCGCGCTCATGCGATTCCGGCCGTTCGCGTACGCCGACTGATCGGTTCCGCGAGTGCGCGGTCGAGGACCCGCCCGACGACGCGGCGCGCGTCGAAATGCTCCTCAGCGAGCGCACGGGCTTGGCGGCACTGTCGCTCGTAATCCGACTCCGCCTGCGCGAGCCCGCGGAGCGCCTCGTCCATGGACTTGAAGCGAAAGAGACCTTCCGCTTCCGGCAGATAGCGGCTCGGACCCGTGTACTGGACGACCGCGGGCTTCCCGCTGGCCAGATAGCAGGCGGTGCGGTCACTGATCCAACCGGTCACGAGCTCGACGTACACCGGCTTCGCGCAGCTGAACTCGCCTCGCGATCGTTGGATGTACGCGCGGTACTGCTCGGGCGTTGCGCTGACGTCTCGGGCCTCGCGCAGCCTCCAGCCGAGCGGCGCTAAGAGCGCGCGCCACTCCTCATAGAAACGCCCGAGGGAAATCGCCTGCTCGAGGGGGACCGGGGTATGAGCAGGCAGCTGCGAGTACTCGAGGAACCCGATCAGCTTGTCGTTGCTGAACAGCTTGCCGCCGAAGCGGACCGTCCCGCCCCACCAATGAGTAACGGTCGTGTATGGCGCGCCGGATTCCGCCCGTGCCTGCGGCCACTCGGTCAGGAATACGGGCGGCGGCGTGTGCTGCCACTCGAGGCCGCAGTCGGGGAACTCGGCCGCCGGTGTGCCGACCGTTTCTCCGATGCTGAAATAGACGTCATGCCGCGCCACCTGCAGCTCGCCCGTGGTCATCCCAATCTGCAGCAGTCCCGGATCGGTGTCGACGAGGGCGGACCGCCGGAAGCGGCGAACGACGCTCGCCGGTAAAGAGTGCCACAGGTTCAACAGCAGGTCAGCCTCCGCGGCGGCCTCCAGGTCCAGGCAGCCCTCCGTCAGGTCGCGTGGAAGGGGCTCCTCGTTCAACGAAAAGAGTGCGATCGCGTCAGCGAAGCCGTAAGCCTCGAGTCGGCTCTTCAGCGTCACAAGGCATGTCTGCGCATCGGTGCGGTGTCTCCGCCGCTTCGCGGTCGCCCTGTCGCTAAGGTCGATCCCTTCCAGCCAGATCACGCGACAGCCGAGCGCGCGCAGACCCAGGGCCCATTGGAGATAGACCCACAGATGCCCGCCGCCCTCTGGGTACTCGATCGTCTGCGCCGGAGCGAGGCAGACCGTGACGCTCACGGGGGTCCCGCCGTCGAAGCCAGTTCGCCTGCGAGGGCCGAGTCGAACAACGGCTCGCCGCGAGCGACACGCTCCGCGGCCGCATACAGGTATCTCGCCACGCGGAGTGGCGCGTCGAGGACGCCCTTGAAACCGGGGATGCTGTTCATATCGACCACGTACGGGGTCCCGTCGCGTTCGATGACGTCCACGCCGTAGAGATGGATGCCGAAGGCCTCGCCGCAGCGCAGCACCACCCGGCTGAGCTCCGGCGTGGGCGTGAACGGCTCGCCGGGTCCCCCGTCTTTGACGAAGAGCCGCATCTCTCTCTTCACACCGAAGACGCGACCGCCGATCGCGAACATTTTCAGCTCGGGCCCATCTGGTGCGATGTAGCGCTGGGCGAGGATCGGCTCCTTGCCGGCTGGAAGATCCGCAAGCTCGCTGGCTCCCGAGATCATCCGGACGCCATGGCCATCCCAGCCACGTATCGGCTTCACGACCAAGGGTCCCGTCTCCAGCAGCGGAGCCAACCCAGTCGGGTGCGGCATTAGATAGGTGTCTGGCGTGGGCACTCCGGCCCGCTGCAGAATTCGAAACGTGACGACCTTGTCGGACAACACCAGGGTCACCGGATAGGGATTCACGATCGCTGCGCCTTGAGCATGCAGCGCACCGGCGATGCTGACGGCGAGCCCACTCATCTGCTTCAGGACGTACAAATCGTGCTCAACGCGCAGGCGGGATAGGTCCATCGCCTGTGCCGGTGGGTGCACGACGTCGACAACCGCGCCCAGCTCCACCAGCGCCTGCATGACGAGCGGCACGGAGCTCCGGGTCTCGGGACTGAACGAGCGCGTCAGAAATCCGATTCGCAGTTTCCTCATGTTGTGGGCACCCGCCGCCGCGGCACGCGGATTCCAGAGCGGCGTCCGCGGACCCTGCTCAGCCGTGCGGGAAGATCCCCGGACCCGATGAGCTCGATCTGCCGCTCGAGGATGGCCTGGCGCACCCGCTCGTCGCACAGCGTCCGGAGCTCAACCTCGCGCTCCGCGGCGTAGCTGGAGGGAAATCCGGGCTCGACGTGACCGGGATGGCAGCCGAACTCGGTGACCCCATCGCCGACCTCCTCGTCGAGCAGGCGAACGAATGATTCGACTCCGATCTGCTCGGGATGGGTTTCGCCGCCCCATTGCCCGTAGAACTTCGAGACATGGCGGATCTCGGAATGACCCCGCACCGGCACCGCGCTGCGCCGGGCCCACGCGAGCACGCCAGGCAGCAGCCGCGGGTCATGGTGCACGTTGTGGTGCGCATCCAGGTGGGTGGGGAGGGCGCCGACGAGCTCCAGAAACCGCGCGACCTGCCGTTCGATCTGGGTGTGGACGCGCTCGTGGTCGTCCGTGGAAAGCTCCAGATGTAACCCCAGGCTCAGGACTGGGCACTCACGAGCCAGGGCGGCCGCCGCCTCGCTCGCCGGTCTGTCCACCATGAGGCTCGCGCTCGTGAGGATCCCGCGACGGTGCGCCTCGACGATCCCGAGGTTCACGCCGGGAGTCATGCCGAAGTCGTCTCCGGTCACGATGAGCCACTTCATGAGCGTGTCGCAGCTGCGTCCGCCCGCGCGCGGTCGGCGCGCGTCGTGGCCAGCGCCCGCTCCAGGACCCGCGCGACGACGCGTCGGGCGTCGAACTCCGCGGCGAGCTCGCGCGCGACCCGCGAATGGCGGGCGTAGTCCGATTCCGCTGCGGAGAGCGCCCGGACGGCTTCGTCCATGTTCCGGAAACGGAAGAGGCCCTCGGCATCTGGCAGCAGGCGGCTCTTCCCCGTGTGCTGGACGACGGCTGGCTTGCCGCTCGCGAGGTAGCAGAGCGTGCGGTCGCTGATCCAGGCGTTCGCGAGGGTCACGCAGGACAACTTCGCGCAGCTGAACTCGCCTCGCGACTGCTGGATGTACGCGCGGTACCGGTCGGGTGTCGCGCTCACCTCCCAGGCCTCGCGGATCTTCCAGCCGAGCGGTTCCATGCGCGCGCGCCACTCTTCGTAGTGCTCCGCGAGGCAGATGGCCAGCTCGAGCCGTGCGCTCGTCCGGGAGGGGAGGTCGTGGTATTCGAGGAACGAGACGTTCTTCTCCTCGTTGATGGTCCGTCCCTGGAACTCGAACGTGCTGCCCCACCAATGGGTGACGGTGGTGTACGGCGCGCTCGAGCCCACCGGTGTGGGCGGCCACTGGGGCAGGAAGACCGGCGGCCGCGTGTAGTGCCAGCGCACGCCGCAGTCCGGAAAGAGCGCCTCCGGAGTCCCGACGGTCTCGCCGATGGTGAAGGAGATGTGATGCGGCGCCAGTTGAACGTCGCCCCGCGTCATCCAGACCTGCAACAGCCCCGGGTCGGTGTCGATGAATGCCGATCGTCGGAACCGGCTGACCACGGATGCCGGGAGCGAATGCCACAGGTTGAGGAGGAGGTCGGCCTCGGCGGCCGCTTCGAGGTCCAGCGTGCCATCGGCAACTCCGCGCGAGAGGGGTCCGCCGTTCAGCGAGAAGAGCGCGAGGGATTCGGCCAAGCCGTAGGGCCGTAGGCGGAGCTTCAGCGCCGCCACTTTCTCCCGGGAGTCGAGCTCGGAATCGCTCGGGTCGATCCCTTCCAGCCAGATCACCCGACAGCCCAGCGCCCGCAAACCGAGGGCCCACTGGAGATACACCCACAGGTGCCCACCACCCTGCGGATACGCGATCGTTCGGGCGGGTGCGAGGCAGACCGCGGTGCTCACGACGGTCCTCCCGTCGTGATCAGATCGGCGACGGATCGGGGCGCCGAGTGTCCATCCCACCCGATCCGCGAAAGCGCGTTGGCCAGTTCGGCCTCGTAGAGCCGGATATTTGCAACGTTCGTCGAAGCCCATTCGGTCCCTAGACCCGGGGCTTCCCAGTAGAGCGCCGCCAGCGTGCGGAAGACGCTTCCGCAATAGGCGAGCCGCAGCCAGTCTTCGCCGCTCATGTGAGGCCACCGCTCGTGCACGGTCGAGAGATAGGTGGGGAGGTCGGGGCTCGCCGACAGATTGCTTGCGGGCACCGCCTGTTGGGCCAGGTCGACGGCCGGGACACCCCATCCGGCATCTTCCCAGTCGAAGACCAGGCAGGTGGTGCCAGCGCCCGTCGAGCCGAGGCGCATGTTCTTTCCGTTGAAATCTCCGTGCACCAGCGTCGCCGGCGCGCCCGCGCACAGCGCCTCGATGTCACTCCAGCGCGCCTCCACCTCAGCGACACCTGTGAGGACGTTCTCGAGGAATTCGACGTCGTCCGCGGTCAGCACGGGATTGCCGAACTGCCGTGGGATCGCTTCGCGTGCGGCGCGTCCGAATTCCCGGTAGCGGTTCGGGCCGGCGTCAGGAAGCCGTGTCGCGGCCGCGGACTCCGCCGCCGACGTGTGCAACATCCCGAGCCAGCGGGCAGCCTGCTCGCGGTTTGCGCCGAGAAGCGTCGAGTACCGAGCGCCACGCGCCTCCTCGAGGAACGACCAACAGAACGTCCCGTCCGCCTCCTCGAGGAAGCCGTAGTAGCGGAGCGAAGGGACTTTCACGCTCGGAAGGATCTCCTCGTAGACGGTGCGCTCGATCCGTGCGTCGGCCGTGCGGGAACGCTTGGCGATGACGGAGACGCCGGCCGGTCCTGCCCCCTCCAGCCGGTACACCGTCGGATGTCGCACCGAGATCCGCAGCGGGGCGATGCGATCGGGCTCCGAGTGGGGAGACAGCTGACGCCAGGCCTGAACGGCCGGGTGACTCATTAAGTTCGCCTGCCCCGTGCGAACCGGAGATGGCCCTCGGCGTGAGACGACGATCGGGGCGGCCGAGGTCGTTTTGGATACGACGCGGCCGTTCTCGAGCGTAACGAGCGACGTGCAGCTGTTGAGCAGGCTCGAGCGATGGGTGATCAAGACGACCGTGCGGCCGCGCATCAGCCGCTGGATCGCATCGACGATCGCGGCTTCCGCCTCGGCGTCGACGGCGCTCGTTGGCTCGTCGAGGATCAGCACCGGACTATTCGCGAGGAACGCGCGGGCGATGGCGATCCGTTGACGCTGGCCTCCCGAGAGCTGGATCCCACGCTCGCCGGCCTGCGTGTCGTAACCGCGGGGGAGCCGAAGGATGAACTCGTGAGCGTTCGCCGCCTGCGCCGCCGCGATGACGTCCGCCTCGCCGGCCTCGGGCCTGGCGTAGGCGATGTTCTCGGCGATCGTGGTAGAGAAGAGGACGGGGTCCTGTTGGACGACGGCGAACTGCCGGCGGAGGTCGGCGACGCGGAGCTCGCGCAGGTCGGCCCCGTCGAGCTCGATCTGGCCGGCGGTCGGGTCGTAAAACCGCGTGAGCAGGCTGATCAGCGTGGTCTTGCCCGCGCCGGACGCGCCCACGATACCTAGCCGAGTGCCGGGTTCGATGGCGAAGGAGATGTCGTGCAGGACGGGACGTCCCGGACCGTACGCGAACGAGACGTGATGGAAGGCGACCGCGCCGCTGGCACGCGACACCGGCCGTGCCTGCGGCCGCTCTTCGACGTCCAACGGTTCGTCGAGCAGCGCGAACGCTCGCTCGGCGCTGGCGATGTGCAGCTGCAGCGAGGCTGCCTTCCTGCTGATCGTCCGGAGCGGCTCGTAGAGCTGCGTGAGGTACCCCATCACGAGCAGCAGCTCGCCGAGGGTGAGCACGCCGGACAGAACGTGGCCGATGCCGATGAGCAGCACCGCCGCGGTGCCGACCGCCGCGGTCATGCCCACGACGAGCTGGTGCGTCCCTTCGAGGCCGGCGAGGCGCAACTTGGCGCGCATCGCCTCTCGAGAGCGCCGGACGAAGCGCTGCTCTTCGCGCCCTTCTTGTCCGAACGCCTTGACGACGCGCAGCGCACCCAAGATCTCCTGCACGATCCCGAGCGCGTGGCTGTCGAGCTTCTTCAGCGCTCGAGATTGGCGGCGCAGGCGTGGGCGGAAGACCCGTGCCGCGATGATCAGTCCAGGTGAGATGCCGAGGGCGATCACGGCGATGGGCCAGTCGATCCGCGCCATCACGTAGACCATGCCGACGAACGTCGCCGCCGCCGCGATGAACGGGATCACGCCGTCGGTCACGATGTTCTGGATCGCGGGGGCGTCGTGGTGAATCCGGTACGTGGTGTCGGCGGTGCCTCGCGTGTCGTGGTAGGCGAGCGAGATACGTTGAACGTGACGGAACAGCCGACTCCGGAAAGCCAGCACGAGCCTCTCGTTGATGAAGGCGCCCAGCACCGCGACGGCGAGCGCCTGAATCTGACTGAGCAGCACGACGGTCAGGAGGAGGCCGACTACCAACGCCAACAAGAGGTCGGGGGAATGCGCGATCCCGTCGGGCACGAACGGCGCGACGACACCGGGCAGCGGGCGCGCGCCGATCACGCTGTCGACCGCGATCTTCAATGGAAGCGGCGCGAGCAGCGCCAGCGGGCTCGCTAGCAGGCTCAGCAGGAACAAGCCGCCGATGAATGGCCAGCACGGTCGCGCCTCGCGGAGCACCCGCCTGAAGACGAGGACGTCGGTGTAGGCCGCCATCGTCTACGTGGCTCCCTGACCGTCCGACTCGAGCGCGCGCGCAACGGCGGCCGAAGCGCCGGCGCACTCGAGCGCTATGCGCAACATGAGTAGCGCGCTCACGACCCCGAGCACGGCCGCGGCGGTCCAGGCGTGGGCGAGCGTCGCGCCGCCGGCAAGTGCCGCGAACACGGCCGCCACAGCGACCCCGGCGTATGAGCACCGCGGCCACCAGCGAGACCGGATCAACTGGGCGCCACCGCCGTGGTCCTCGGCAGCAACCAGCAGGCGAACCGCGCCGAGAAGGCCGCCACGAACTTCCAGGTCAAAACTCTCGAAGGCGCCCCCCCGACGGGTTGCGGCGCCGGCCATCTTGAGCGTCGCCTCGATAGCGTGCAGCCGCGTGTCGAGATCCAGCCACCGTTCGCTCCAAAGCGCCGCCGTCCGCGGCAGCGGCACCGCGAGCCCCGCGGTTCCCCGCCGCCGCCAAGGGGTGAGGCCCGATTGGAGCCGTCCGCGAAGGCGTGCCAGCGGCTGAGTGAGATAGAGAAACGCTGTGAGAAGGCGGAGCTGCGCCCTCGCGCCTGGTGTGTACGACGGCGGAAACGTGGCGCGCGTTGCGCCGAGTCCGGCGTGGACCAGAGGCAGGAGCGCCGCGATCGCGAATGGCACGAGCGTGAGGAGCAGTGGGTGCCAGACGACGCCAAGGAGTGACAGGCCGCCGAGCGCAATGATCACGAGAATCCATTCCGGGGTCCCGGCCAGAGACCAGAAGCTGCTCGGCGCCGGTTGGTAGAGCGACTGAAATGGAGCGCTGCCCCATGGCCCGTGATAGATCCGGCCGCGACCGAGGAGCTGGGGCAGACCCTGGCCATAGAGGCGGCCCGACCACGTCAGATGCCCGGTCGCGTTGTACTTCTCCGGCCACTTCCGCTCCAGCATCGCCTCCGCCCGGCCGTACCCGCTCTGCTGCTTCCAGAACGCGCGCACCGAGCGCCGCGGGTGATGCCAGACGACAGCCGCCGCGCTGAACCCGAGCGTCCATTTCCGCTCCTGCAGCCGCCAACAAACGTCCACGTCGTCGCCGGCCGCGCGAAACTGCGGATCGAACCCCCCGATCGCCTCGAGGGACTCCTTGCGGAACGCCATGTTGCAGCCGGGGATGTGTTCAGCCTCACGATCGCTGAGCAGGACATGAACAGGTCCGCCCGGGGCGCGCGCGACGCATTCCGCCGTACGCCCGTCACCCGCGGGCGCGATGTTCGGTCCACCCACGCCAACATGTGCCGCGCTCAGAAATCTGTTCGCGAGATATGTGAGCCAGTCCGGATCGGGGTAGGCGTCATCGTCGATGTACGCGACGATCTCGCCCCTGGCTGCCCGGAGGCCGGTGTTCCGCGCGCTGGCGAGGCCGCGGTTCTCGGTCTGGATCAGCCTGCAGTTGTATCGGCGCGCGATGGCGGCGGTGGTGTCCGTCGAGCCGTCGTCCACAACGATGACCTCGTAGTCGGCGTAGGTCAGCCGCTCCAAGGCCTCGAGGCAATCGCGGATGGTGCGCGCGCCGTTGTACGTGCAGACGATCACGGAGATCCGCGGCCAGGGGAGATCCGGCGCGAAGGGTACTTCGCCGAAAGCGTGTCTTACGGTGGCGAGCGCGGGCTTCGGCGAGCGGTCAGCGCGCGTGAGGCCGAAGGCCCAGTCCTCGACGTCGTGCGAGTTCCGGTACCACTCGTCGGTCCACGAGAAGACGAAAGCACCAGCGCATCCTGCGGCGAATGCCGTCCGGACCTGCCAATCGAGCGAAGTTGCCTGCTCGGCCTCGCCATTGCGAAGGCTGTCGAGCCCGAGCTCGCTCATGAGGAGCGGGCGGTTCTCGGCGAGGTTCTGCAGGCGGTCGAGGTACGCATCGAACCGCGGCCGTGACTCGAGGTAGACGTTGAAGCAGAGGAGGTCGAGAAAGGGCAGCTGCAGGTATTCGGTCGTGGGGTAGTTCACGTAGGTGACGAGTCCGTCGGGGTCCTCCGCTTTGACCGCCCGGTACAGCCGTTCCAGATACTGTTCGATGGTTCGGCGCCCGAGCCAGCGCGCGACCGAGGCCGGGATCTCGTTGCCGAGTGCGTAGCACAAGAGCGCGGGATGTCCCGCACACGCGCGGACCTTCGCGCGGACGAGCGTCTCGATCTCGGAGAGCGTCTTCTTTCGGTCGATGAGAAAGCCGAGATACTGCTCGGCGGACAGTCCGGCCATCACCCACAAGCCGTGCCGCCGCGCCGCGTCGAGCAGGGAGCGAGGCGGCATCGTGTGCGGTATGCGGACCGCGTTGAGGCCGTTCGCCCGCATGAGGGCGAAGTCCCGCTCGATCGCGCCGGTGTCCTGGTACTCGCGACCGTTCGCGTCCGGGCGGAACGCGCCGTAGACGACTCCGCGGACGTACACCTTCTCGTCGCCGGCGAAGATGAACTTGCCTCGCGCTTCCGGCCGACCGAGCCCAAGCGGGCTGGACGCAGCAATCGCCTGCGAGAGAACCGGTCGGACCGGAGCGGCCCTCGAGCTCCCTCCGCCGATCGACATACGGGCCGCTACGCCGAGATGCGCGGATCGTGCGCCGGCATCACGCGCGCGAACCACTCGATCGTTCGGCGCAGTCCTTCGCGAAGCGGGACCGTCGGTGTCCATCCCAGCACAGCCTCGGCCTTGCCGATATCCGGCCGTCGGCGTGCCGGATCGTCTTCGGGCAACGGCAAGTGAACGGTGAGCGGCCTGTGACCGAGAAGCGCCGCGATGCTGTCGATGAGCTCAAGAACCGTGACCTCTTCCGGGTTGCCGAGGTTGAACACGTTTCCCGCAAGTCCTTCATGGCTGGCACACCGATAGATGCCCTCGACGAGATCGTCCACGAAGCAGAAGCTCCTGGTCTGCCGGCCGTCGCCGTGCACCGGCAGAGGAACACCCGACAGCGCACAGCTGATGAACTCCGGGACGACACGACCGTCATCGATGCGCATGCGCGGGCCGTACGTGTTAAAGATCCTGATGATGCGCGCATCGAGACCGTGCAAGCGGTAGTACGCCATCGTCACGGCCTCGGCGAAGCGCTTGCCCTCGTCGTACACGCTCCGTGGTCCGATCGGGTTGACGTTCCCCCAATACGATTCATGTTGCGGGTGGACATGCGGACTGCCGTAGACCTCACTCGTGGACGCGAGTACGAAACGCGCGCCATGGGCTTTGGCCAGCGCAAGCGTGCGGAGCGTGCCCACGCTGTCGACCTCGAGCGTGTGTAGTGGGTATTTCAGATAGTCGCGCGGGCTGGCGGGTGAAGCGAAGTGCAGGACGAGATCTACGCGATCGTCGACGGCGAATGGCTTGGTCACGTCCTGCTGCATGAGCCGGAAGCGCGCGTCCCCCTGGAGGTGGGCGAGATTCCCAGCGACCCCGGTGAGGAGGTTGTCGATCCCGAGAACGTGCCAGTCGCGCGCGAGGAAATGTTCGCAGAGGTGAGATCCGAGGAATCCGGCCGCTCCGGTGATCAGAACCGCCGGGGACGATTTCGCGCTCAAGTCCACGCCCGGTGTCGCTCGGCGCCCAGGGTCACGTCTCCGCGCCCGAGGCTGTAGTACTCGAAGCCGGCGGCCCGCATCTCCGCGGGCGCGAACATATTGCGTCCGTCGACGATGATCGGCGTCCGCATGAGCGACCGGACGAGCTTGAGGTCGAGCATCCGAAATTCATCCCAGTCGGTGAGAATGACCAGCGCGTTCGCGTCGCGGGCCGCCTCGAGCGCCGTCGCCGCGTAGGTGAGCCGGTCATCAGGCCGAAAGAGTTTTTTCAGCTTGGGGAGCGCCGCCGGATCGTACACGCGGAGGTTCGCTCCGGCGGCGTGGAGCCAAGGGATGACGGTCAGGCTCGGCGCGCCGCGGATGTCATCGGTATCCGGCTTGAAGGACGCGCCGAGCACGGCGATGACCTTGTGCCGCAGCACCCACAACGCGCGCTCGATCTTCGCGAGCAGGCGCTCGACGCGAGCGTTATTGATGCGCTCCACCTCCTTGAGGAGGTCGATGTCGACGCCATGGTCCTCGGCCACGGTGATGAGGGAGCTCAAATCTTTCGGCAGGCAGGAGCCACCGAAGCCGAGGCCCGCGTTCACGAAATCGCCGCCGATCCGGTGATCCAGGCCGACGCCCCTCGCTACCGCCGTGACGTCGACGCCGAGCGCCTCGCACAGATCGGACACAACATTGATGAACGAGACCTTGGCGGCGAGGAAGGCGTTCGCCGTCTGCTTGATGAATTCCGCCGTCGTCACGCTCGTGAGCACGATCGGGCAGTCGAAGTACGGCTTGTAGAGGTCGAGCAAGAGCGACCGCGCGCGGGCACTGTCCGCGCCGATGACGATGCGGTCGGGCTGAAGAAAGTCGCTGACCGCCGTGCCCTCGCGGAGGAATTCCGGATTGCTCGCGACCTCGAACTCGTGCTCTGGCCGGGCCAGGCGTCGAATGGTCCAGTCGATCCACCGGGCGGTGCGGGCGGGAACGGTGCTCTTCTCGACGATGAGCTTGTAGCCGTCAAGCAGCGGCGCGATCGTGCGGGCGACCTCCTCGACCTGAGCAAGGTCGGCACGCCCGTCGTTTCGTGGCGGCGTGCCCACGCAGACGAAGATGATGTCGGAGGCGCAGATCGCCTCCTCGGGCCGTGTCGTGAAATGGAGCCTGCCGGCGTCGAGGTTCGCGGCCAACAGTTCCGGCAGACCCGGCTCGCGTATGGTCGGCATGCCCTGTGAGAGGGCGGCGACGGTCTCCGCATCTTTGTCGACCGCAGTCACCACGTGGCCCAGCTGAGCCAGGCATACCGACGTGACAAGCCCCGCGTAGCCTGTGCCGAAGATCCCGAGCCGCATGCCCAATGCAGGAGTGCCGTCCGCGTGGCCACGCGTTTGGCTGACGGGTTCGGGCGTGGTTACGCGCGTCAGCGCACCATCTAAGCGATGACCGTCGCGATCGTCTAGGGCCGCTTCGGCTGATTCAACCTCCGCTGAATCGTCGACGCGCATCCCACCCTGTGAAAGATCGGCCGTAACACACCTCTTCCGCGCGTCGCGGTCGCGAGGCTTCATTCGAACGGCTCGCCATTGAGGAGTCCTAGGCGATCACTTGAGTGGTCGCTAGGCTCCGGTGTTTATCCCCCCACCTGCGCATCTCGCCCTTCAATACCGCGCCCACGGCCGCTTAACAAGCAGCCGCGGGGATATTACACCGCGGGGTCGATCTGTTGGCGGGAGAGCGAGCCCGAGTTGAGTTTCGTTCGTTACCGCGGTGCGAACGCGATGCCGTGGGAGCGCGACAACCGCGACCTCGGGATTTCTTGATCGGCGCAGCGACCGTTGATCGGCAGTCCGACATCGTGCGTGCACCGATGGCGCGCGTTCGGCCAGCAGCGAGCGTCACACGCTCGTGCCTACGGCGTCCCCGCGGTCTGGTCGGCGGGTCCGGGTGTCGTGTCAGACTTGTCACGTTCGATCGAGGGAGGGAAGCCGTGGGTGCCATCGCGACGGAAATCAAGCTCGACGAAGCGGCGCTGAGCGCGCTGCGGGTGGCTTTCCGCGGGGAGCTCGTACGTCGGGGAGACCCGACCTACGACGAGCGCCGCAAGATCTGGAACGGCTCGATCGACCGCTACCCGGCTCTCCTCGCACGATGCGCCGGCGTGGCCGACGTCATTGCGGCGGTGAAGTTCGCTCGTGGGACGGACCTGCCGGTCGCCGTGCGTAGCGGGGGGCACAGCTTTCCAGGCCTCTCCACATGCGACGACGGCATCGTCATCGACTTGTCCTTGATGAAGGGGGTCCGCGTCGACCCGAAGGCGCGGACGGCCAGGGTTCAGGCCGGTGTGCTGCTTGGGGAGCTCGACCGAGAGACGCAGGCGTTCGGGCTGGCCGTTCCGGCGGGCATCGTCACCCACACCGGACTCGCCGGTCTCACGCTGGGTGGCGGGATCGGGTGGCTGATGCGGAAGTACGGTCTCACGGTGGACCAGCTGCTCGCGGTCGACATGGTCACCGCGGACGGCGAGTTCGTGAAGGCAAGCGAGTCGGAGAACCCGGACCTCTTCTGGGGGATTCGCGGCGCCGGCGGCAACTTCGGAATCATCACGGAGTTCGAGTTCCGCTTGAACCCGGTCGGGCCGATCGTGCTGGCCGGCCCGATCTTCTGGCCCATGGAGGAGTCCGCGAAGGTACTGCGCTTTTACCGGGACTGGATCGCCGACGTGCCGGACGAGCTGACCACGATCGTGGTGCACCGCAGGGTCCCTCCTCTTCCCGCCATCCCCGTCGAGTTCCACGGCAAGCCGGTCGTGGCGGTCATCGGCTGCTACGCAGGCTCGGTCGAGGAGGGCGAGAAGGTCATCCGCCCGATCAAGCAGTTCAGGGCACCCTTCCTGGACCTGTGCGTGCCGACGCCGTTCCTCGCCCATCAATCAATGTTCGACTCGTCGTTCCCTCAGGGGTGGTGGTACTACTTCCGGTCCGCGGACCTCGCCGAACTCACCGACGATGTCATCGACATCATCGCGACGAGGGCGCCGCAGATGACCTCCCGACTCACAGCGTTCCCGATCTTCCAGCTCGGGGGAGCGATCAGACGGATTGGCGAGGATGACACCGCCTTTACCGGTCGCAGGGCGGGCCACACGATCAACATCAACGCAACGACCGCGAGTGCCGCTGGATTCGATGAAGAGCGCGAGTGGTCGCGGAGCTTCTGGACGGCCTTGGGCCCGTACCACACGGGCGTCTACGTCAACTTCCTGATGAACGAGGGCGAAGACCGTATCCGGCAGGCGTACGGAGCGCACAAGTACGACCGGCTGAAGGCTCTGAAGCGCAAGTACGATCCCGACAACTTCTTTCGAATCAACCAAAACATCCCGCCGAACTAAAGCTCCGGTCGGATTGGGTGACGCTCAATTTCGGCGTCAATTACCTGGCGATCATCGTCGCCGCGATCGCGGCTGTGGCCATCGGGATCCTCTATTACGGGATCCTCGGCGTTGGCGACCGTCAGAGTCGGATGCTTGGCGCGACCCCGGCGCGGCCCGGGCCGGTGCAGGGGGCGACCGGCCTCGTGGTTGGCCTAGTCAATGGCTGGGTCATCGCAGTTCTTTCCCTGAGTCTCGGTGCCTCGTCAGTCGTCGATGCGATCCTGCTCGGCGCGCTCGTGTGGCTGGGGTTTGGCGCGACATTCAAGGCGGCGCAGGTGGCCTTCGAACGGCGACCGTGGGGAGTTTGGGTCATACAGGCCGTTCACGACTTGACGGTCGAAGTCGTGGTGGCAGGGATTGTCACCCTCTGGCGCTAGGGACCGGCTTGCCGCGGACCTGATTTGCGCCGGCGCCGCCGCCGCAAGTGCTCGCCGTCGAAACCACTTCGGGCTGTTCAACATCACCGACGTGAGTTGTCGTCCGCTCGGATGTGAGCCGCCTCGCGCCCGACTCGAGTTGTCATGACCGCGCCGCTCGCCGAGCCGACCGAACCTGGGAACGGGCGGGTGCAGTGGCGGCGTGAGTCATGGGCTGTGGGCGGTATCTTGTCGCGAGTTGGCCATTTTGCCTGGCCATTGACATAACACAATCCGTGCAGCTACCCTTGACATGGCGCAAGGAACCGCGGGTAGGATGAGCAACAAAGAGGTCCGCGATCTGGTCGAGGAGGCCCAGCGTCAAGGGTGGCGCTGCGAACGACTCGCGAGCGGTCACTGGAAGTGCCTAGCGCCGGACGGAGTCGGAATCGTGTGGATCGCAGGAACGCCAAGCGACCATCGCTGGAAGAGAAACACGGTCGCGCAAATGAAGCGGCACGGCTTCGTGCCGAGGGGATGACGACATGACGGAGAGCTACACGGTCAACATCGAAAGCGCGCCGCTGGCCGAGAAGGTCACGCCTGATGCGCTTGACGCGTACGCGTCCGCACTCTTCGCGGATCGCCGGATTGCGGGCCCGGCGCCGAGCGCCAACTTGGCAATCAACACCGTCGGACTCACAACTTCGATCGACGCGAAGTCGCCTGACCACGCGTTCATGACCACGCAGGAATCGTTCCTTGAGGCGGCTAAGATCGCCGGCCTCGGCAAGCCCATGATCGTGATCCTCGACGTTGAACTGGACCGCGTGGACGGCGTGGACCGCCACGAGCTCGTCTCGGGCGGCGAGGTCGCGCGCCGGCTCAAGATCTCGCGCGAGCGCGTGCGCCAGCTGAGCGAGAATCCCGCGCGCTTCCCCCCGCCGCTCGCGACCATCGGCCGCGACCGCGTGTGGCGCTGGGTCGATGTCGTCGACTGGGCCGCTGCGCGCGGTCGTCGGCTCGCGGTCGGCAAGAAGTCGCGTGCAGCCTTCACAAGACTGAAGGTCGCCAAGAGGGCCACGACTCGCAGGTCAAGGTAGAGACGGCCGAAACCAGCCACGGTCATCCCTGACCAGGCCGGGCTGTTTCAACATCACGGACGCTGAGCCTGTCTTCCGCTCCGACACTCACTCGCGCCGCCATCCCCCGCGCATAATCCCGCGGCATGGCGGTCGAGCATGGATTCATCGTTCTGGGCGACGTCTCCGGCTACGGCGAGTTCATCGCGACCACCGAGCTCGAGCACTCGCGTGAGATCTTGGCGGAGCTCCTCAACACACTCTGTGAATGTGCTCCGGGGAAGCTGAGCATCGCGCAGCTAGAAGGCGATGCGGTCTTCTGGCTATGCGGGGACGACGCCCCCGATCTCGTGGATCTCCTCAAAGAGAAGTTCGTCGAGTATCACCGGCGTCTGCGGTTCATGACGATCGCGACGACGTGTCCCTGCCGAGCGTGCGCGTCCGTTGGCGCGCTGACGCTCAAGTTCGTCGTGCATCGCGGATCATGGGTCCGCCAGCGCGTTGCCGGGAACGACCACTTTGTTGGCGACGACCTCGTGCTCGCGCACCGCCTGCTGAAGAACAGCGTGCCCTCGCACGAATACATCCTCCTTACCGACGCCGCGCTCCGGGCGGTCGCAACGGAGGGCGCCGTGCCGCATGAAGAGCATGTCGATCATCACGGCACGGTGCGATGCGCATACATCGACCTGTCCGATCTTCGCGCTCGCGCTCTGACGGAGCGCACGGACCACCTCGACCGCCGCGAGGCGCAGTGGCTCGACGAGCGCGAGCTCCCTGTATCGATCGCACGGGCACGCGACGTCGTACGGCAGGACGTCCTCGGCGGCTGGCGGGGTGAGCACTTCCAGCTGCTCGAAGGACCCCCGGAAGCGCGGGAGACCAGGGCCTGGCAAACCCCGCCCGCTTCAGGCGCCGAGCTCGCGCACACCGTCGCTCGGCCGGGCGCACGCGGCTCAGATCTCGGGCAGGAGATCCACTGCCATCACGAGGGCGACGTTGAGCTCATGCGAGTGGTCCGGAGCGATCGAGAGCCAGGTCAGAGCCGCGCGACTTTTCATATCTTCGGCGGTCGCGACGCCTTCTATCTGACGGAGATCCTCTCCGAGACGCCGACGGGTTCGCGAATCGAGGTGCGCGTGGCATGGGAGCCGATCGGTGACTCGAAGTCGCGGGTGAGCGATGCCATCGCCGATCTCCTGAAGGGAGATCTGGATCGCCTCGCCGCGAGCTGCGGGAGCTGAGCGCCTCGCAGCTGCCGCCCTCGTCGGCGGATGGAGCAATAAGGAGGGCCCATGTCCCCGGAAGATGACCTTCGCACGACGCTCGACCAGACAAAAGCAGCTCTCGGTCGCCTGCTCCACGGCGAGGCCGGTCCGCTCTTGGAGCTTTGGTCGCACGCCGATGACGTGACCGTGATGGGGTGGGTTCGGCTCCTATGAGAAGGGCTGGGACCGGGTTCGGCAAAATACCGAGTTCGCCGCATCGCGTTTCCTCGGAGGCACGCTGGGGAGGGTCGAGGAGATGGCCGTCGGGTCGAGCGGCGACCTCGCCTATGCCGTGTGGATCGAGCGAGCCGAGGTGCGGGTGGAACGGCGGGATGATCCTGGTTCACTCGTGGTGCGCGCCACGCATATCCTCCGCCGCGAGGGCGGCGAGTGGAAACTGATCCACCGCCACGGCGACCCGATCACGCAGATAACCGCGCGACCGCCGTCCTCCGACGCTAGCCCTTCGGATCATCGCGCGTGTTCGTTTGTCTGCGAGTGAAGCGGCTTGCGTCAGCTGGCTGAGGTGGTCGAGCTAAGGCGCAGCGGGGTCGTCACGCTGATCGATCCGGCCGGCGGCGGCAGGATCGTCTCGCTGGTCATCGCGGGCGTCGAGCGGATCTTGCCGAAAGCGCGTGCCAGGGCACGCGAACCTGCTCTCTATTGGGGCTGCTATCCGATGGTGCCGTGGGCGGGGCGGCTCGCGCATGGCCGTATCCCGACGAACCACGGCGAAGTGCGGCTCGAGCCGAACCTTCCGCCGTCCGCCATACACGGTCTTGGCTTCGACAAGTCGTGGGTGATCGTCGAACGAAGCGAGACCGCGGTCACGATGGCGTGTGAGCTGCGCGGTCTTGGGTGGCCGTTCGGCGGCCGCGCTCTGCAAACGCTGAGACTCGGCGTCAGGGGTCTCGAGCTCGAACTGGAGGTCGGCGGGTACACAAAGGCGGGGCCCGCGGGCCTTGGCTGGCATCCGTGGTTCACTCGACCGTCTGGGGCTGACCTGGAGCTTCGCGTGGATGCATCGGAGGTTCTCGTGCTCGACGCGGATCTCATACCGACCGGTGAGGTCCGGCGGGTCACCCCGATCGAGGACCTGCGTTCCGGACCGCCGCTAGGCGAACGCCGGCTCGACCACGTATACGTCCGGAGCAAGGGCCCGGCCCGCGTGCGGTGGCCGGATCTGGAGCTGCGCGTCGAATACGACATGAGCTTGCAGACGGTCGTCGTGCATACGCCTCCCGAAGGGATCTGCGTAGAACCTCAGACGATGTGGCCAAATGCGCCGCTTCTTGCGGCGGCCGGCGTCCGCGATACGGGGCTCCGGACGCTCCAGCCGGGAGAAAGCTTGAGCGCGATCGAAAGATGGGTCTGGAATGTGTGAGTCGATGGTGGCGCAGAAAAGAGGCGCGTCACAGCCGATTCGCTCCGGCCATCTCGCGGAGCGCGGCCATGCGGTCCGCAGCCTCGCGCAGGTCCCGTCGCGGCCGCGGCTCGAAGCGTCGAGACGTTACCGGCGCGAGGCTGGGACGCGTCTGCTCCACGGCCCACTGCGCCTGGCGCGCGGCGCCGGATGCCGCGGCTTCAACGATCGCCGGACGCGCGACGGGCAGATCGAAGACATCGGCACACAGCTGCGCCCATGCGTCCGACGCCGACCCGCCTCCAATGAGCGTCACTTCGGTGGGCGCGACACCCGCGCGGCGCAACGCGTCCAGCGCATACGCGAGCCCGAACGTCACGCCTTCGACCACGGCACGGACGATCGCGTCGCGCCCGTGACTCGGACGCACGCCTACGAACACCCCCGCCGCCTCGGGTCGGTTCGGCGTGCGCTCGCCGGAGAGGTAGGGGAGGAAGGCCAAACCGGCCGCGCCGCCGCTGGCCATGGCCGCGTCGACCTCCGCGTGGTCCATCGCGAACAGCTCACGCACCCACTCCGTCGCGCTCGTGCAATTGAGGGTGGCGGCGAGCGGTAGCCAGCCGCCGGTCGAATCGCAGAACGCCGCGGCCTCGCCGAGCGGGTCCACCGCGGGCTCGGCTCGATACGCAAAGACCGTACCGGACGTGCCAAGGCTCACCGCGGCCGGGCCCTCGACGACGAGGTCGCAGCCGATCGCGGCGCACATGTTGTCGCCGCCGCCCGCGCTCACCGGAATACCGGCCTCGAGCCCGAGCGACTCGGCGGCCTCGCGGCGCAGCATGCCGACGACGCTGAGCGGCGGCGCGAGCCTGGGCAGCGCGCGCGTCCAGTCGCGCGTGGCGTCGATCGCGGCGAGCACGGCCTCGCACCAGCGGCGCGCGCGGACGTCGAAGTACGCCGTGCCCGACGCGTCCCCGGCTTCCGTGAGGAACTCGCCGGTCAACCAGAGGTTCAGGTAGTCGTGCGGCAGGCACATCCGCACGGTGCGTGCATACGCCTCGGGCTCGTGTGAGGCGAGCCACGCGATCTTCGGCGCGGTGTATCCGGGAAGGAGCAGGTTGCCCGTGAGCTCCAGGACCCGGCGGTCTCCCCCGAGCTTCCGCGTGAGATCGGCGCATTCGCGCGCGGTCGTCGTGTCGTTCCAGAGCTTGGCCGCTCGTACGGGTCGATCGCCCCGATCGAGGCACACGAGCCCGTGCTGCTGCCCGGCCACGCCGATGCCGCCGATGTCGAACCGCTCGCCGCGCACCGCGTCGCGCACGGCGCCGCGGAGCGCGTCGATCCACCACGCGGGGTCCTGCTCGCGCGTGCCGTCGTCGCGTTCGATGAGCTCATGCGGCGCCCGACCGACGGCGATGACCGCGGCGGTCGCCGGATCGCGGAGCACGACTTTGGTCGACTGGGTGCCGCAATCCACGCCGAGAAAGGCCCGTTGCATTTCGGCTAACGCCCAGCGTAGTAACGCTGCGCGACGACCCACGCATCCCTGCCGCAGGTCGAGCCGACGATGCGACCGCTGAAATCGTCCGCTTGCACGTGGATCCCGCCGTAGAGGCGCGACTGCCCGGCTTGGTCGGCGGCGTCGTAGTACGTCGCCCATTGAAGGACGATGTCGGCGCTCGGGCCCGCTTCGATCCTGAACGAACCCTGTTTGACGGTCCAGTAATTAAGACCGCCCGGGAAGTACTCGCTCCCGGTGATCCCCGCGAGGACCTCCGCGGCGGCGCGGCTGAAGGTGCTGTGTCCCGAGATGTAACCCTGGAATGAAGGCGTCACGAAGGTTGGCAGTTGATAGGGCACCCACGCGGTGCCGAGGATCCACGTCACCCGCGAGGCCTGCGTCTTTGGATCAGCGGGGTTCCCTTGCCATGCGCGCACCGCGATCTCGCCCTCGTGGCCGGCGAGCGCCGCCATGGGCCCGCCGTTTCCCGTTTGCTCCTTAGTGATGAGCTCGATGAGCCCGGGCACAAGCGGCAGCCCCTCCTTCTTATAGGCCGGACGCGCGGGATCGCTCGACTGCCCAAGACTCGCCATGTACCGGATCATCGAGATCGGTCGAATGCCGTCATAGCGACCCTTCAAGCCCCACGCCGCGATCGCCGCGTCGTGGACGGCGCCGTTCAACGCGAGGTAGAGCTTCACGTCCCACTGCAGGCGGTCGACAGCGGGACCGCTCCCGCCGATGCGCAGGTTCGGGGCCAGCTGGTCCGAGACCGCGTTCGCGATCACGTTCCAGTGGCCGGGTGGCGTCTCGGAGTTGGGACCGTCCGCCCAGAACTCGACGACAGCGCGGTAGTAATCGCCTTGCCGCACGATGTCCGGGGCGTACGGGCGACCCGTGACGGGATTCGGCGAATGACCGTGACCATCGTTCGACCCCAGATCGTTGGCGCCGATCGCACGCGGCGAAATGTCCATCACCGCGTCGCGCGATGCATCGAGGAGGCCGCTGTCACGGAGCACCTCGACGGCCTGCGTCCTGTAGAGCGCGTCGGTGGCCGGGTCACCCAGACGCGGCGGCGGCCCGGGATCGATGGGCGTGCCAGATGTGCCGCCTGCGGGAATGGCGAAGGGAGCCACATGGCCCCAGTGCGGCGCGACGGCCTGCTGAACCCCGTTCGCCAGCACGATGCCGTTCTGGCTGAGCATGCGCGCGATCTGGAGCGGCTGCCATCGGTTCGGGTCGACCAGCGTGATCCCCGGTTTCGCTACGACAAGCGGCGGATTGACCGACGCATAGCTGGGATCGATGTACCCGTTCAGCTCGTTCGAGCCGTCCGTCTTCCCGTAATCGAGCACCGCCTTCGCGATCCGGTTGCCGACCGCAGCCGGTGAATCGCCATCGGTACCGGTGACCGAGATCGGAAAGCAGAGCCCGTCCATCAGATCGTCGAACTCGGAAAGCGACGTGTCGGCGCCGACAGCCTTGATGAAGCGGGCCGTCAGGACGCGGTACGCCGCGTAGCTGGCCGCCTCGTTGCGTGCGGCGGGCACGTCCGCGGCGTGGACCTTCTCTTTGAAGAGATAACCGGTAGCGGTCGCGTCGTACGCAGCCCACGCGTCCCACGTCGCGACTGAGAGGTGGAACAGGTTGCGCGCGTGGACCGGAGGATTCGGCAGGGAGCGCCGGATCGCATCGAGCAGGGCCTCATCCCAGCGCCGGGCGACCGACCACGAGGGATGGTCCGCTATCGGCGGGCACGCGGCCGCTAGCTCCCACGGACGCGTCGCGGTGAGTACCGCACCGCTCACCACGATGACCGCGACGAGCGCCGCCACGCCGATACGGATCCGCGCACGCGTTGCGAGCGGTGGCGTGGCGTTCAACTGCTCGGGCAATCTAGGTCAGCCTCCGCCCGGCGACCATCGACGCGCGTCGGTGACTCCACGGGTCACGACCGCGAACTCGTTCGCTCTCACGTGAATCCACTGCCCGGTCTCGCCGCCGGGCCACGCGACGCGGACGTCGGCGCCGACCGCATTTCCGAGCCCAAAGTGGACCCAACCGAGCTGGCCGCCAGCGTGCCCCCCACCGACCGTGAGCTCACGTCGAATGATGCGGTCGCCCACGCGTACTTCCACCCATGCCCCGATCGCGTCCACGTTCGGTGGCCCTTGCACGACGCGGAGCGCCAGCCAGTTACCCATGGCGTGAGGGTCGGACGCGCCGCCGCTACCGACGTTTCGCCATAGCCGAACCGGCGCGCCGTAGTTGACCACAACGAGGTCGAGCATCCCATCGAGGTTGAAGTCGGCCAGCACTGCCCCTCGTCCTCGGTCGAAGCTGACGATGCCGGCTGAATCCGCGGCCTCACGGAACATCCCGTCAGGTTGCCCGAGCAGGAGGTCACTCGGGTCCTTCCGCGCGTAGTCCGTCTGATCGGCGACGTTGCCCTTCGAGATGAAGAGGTCGATGAAACTGTCGTTGTTCACGTCCGCGAACTCGTCGTGCCACGCGGTGGACGGCAGGACATCGCCTCCCGTGAACGGCTGGGCCGCGTTCACCCCGCGTTTCTGTCCGATGTCGCGGTAGGTTGGGTGCGACGGCCCGAGGGCGAGGGTCTGCAGTCGATTGTCGGCCTGGCTCGTAAGAAAGACCTCCGGATAACCGTCACCGGTGAGGTCGTAGCTCGCGATGCCCATCCCCTGCACTTGGACGGCGACCCACCCGTCGTCCGCCGTATAGAGCGACGGCGGCTGGTGCGGGGGGATGCGCCAGAGCTGCTCCTCGCCCTCGGTCGGCAAGTAATAGTGCTCATCGTTGCTCACGCGGAGATCCATTCGCCCGGAGCGGTTCCAGTCGCTGAAGAGCATCGAGAGCGCACACCAGCTCGGCGTGAGCGGGCTGGGCGGTCCGAATGTCGCGCCGGTGGGCGACGGCCGGACGAGCTCGTTGTCGAAGCAGAGGTGGTGGGGATCGCTGCTTGCGGGGTTGACGTACCTGCCGAAGGCAAGCGTCGGCAGCGTCGCTCCGGCCTCCCACGTCGCGCTGAACGCCGTAGTCGCGGAGTTGCCGCCGCTGAATCCCCACGTCTCGTTCGCGCGCTCGAAGTGGCAGCCGCCGAGGCCCCGCAGGAGGACGTTTTCACCATTCCGGAGCACGACAAGGTCCACGACCCCGTCGCCATCGATGTCGATGGGGTAAGCGCCGTTGACGCCCGTGAGGTCCGTCGCCGGATCGGGGAGCCGCGTGAAGCGAAGCGTCCCGCCGATAGGGCTGTCGTTGCGATACAGCCCTGCGGAGTCGCTTCCACCTGCAAGATACAGATCGGGCTTCCGGTCACCGTTGCAATCGAATGCCGCGATGCCCCCGCCGACCGCGTACTCGATGCCGCCCTTGTAGACGTGGTCGATGCCCGCGCTCGCCGTCTCTTCGACGAAGCGAGGCGCCCCGAGGGCGACCATCGCCGCCCCTCTCGAGAGTGGGCCGCTGGCCGCGAGATCCGGCACGAGCACCACGCACGCCACCGCGACCAAGGCAATGCCGACGGCGAGCTCGCGGCGGCGCCGTGCGAGCGCCGCCAGGTCCAAAGGCATCCGGCGCACCCCCATGCCAAGATGGTCGCGCGAACGAACGTGAACGTCCTGGTCTGACCACTCGAATGCCAGGGAGCGTGGTGCTAGCGTGACAGCCGTCATACGTTCAGCGGACGGCGCGGCTCGCAGGGAGTGAAGGAGGAGATACACCCTATGCGTGGACGCTTAGTTGGGCTTGCGGCAGGGTTCACATTGGTCGTCTCGGCGTGCGGTGGAGGTGGCGGTGGCGGCGGCGCCGGCGGCGGCGGCGGTACGACCGCGGCCGCCTGCACGGTCGGAGTCTCCTGGAACAACTACCAGGAAGAGCGTTGGGCAAAGTGGGACGAGCCCGCGATGAAGGATGCGATCTCGAAGGGCGGCGGGAAGTACGTCTCGAACGACGCGAAGTCGTCGGCGGAGACTCAGGCCAGCAACGTCGACAACCTGATCTCGCAAGGCGCGAAGGTCGTGGTCATCCTCGCCCAGGACGGCACCGCGATCAAACCGGCGGTCGCGAAGTCGATCCAGAACGGCGTTCCGGTCATCGCTTACGACCGGCTCATCGAGGACCCGAAGGCCCTGTACATCACCTTCGACAACGTCCTCGTGGGTAAGCTCGAGGCGCAGGCCGTCTTCAAGGCCAAGCCCGAGGGCAACTACGCGATCATCAAGGGCAACAAGGCCGACGCGAACGCCGACTTCCTGCGTAGCGGTATGGACCAGGTCATCGGCGACGCCGTCAAGTCAGGAAAGATCAAGATCGTCGGCGAGACCTACACGGACAACTGGGACCCATCGAAGGCGCAGACCAACATGGAGCAGATCCTGACCGCGAACAGCAACAAGGTCGACGCGGTGCTCTCGGAAAACGACGGTATGGCCGGTGGGGTGATCGCCGCGCTCACCGCACAGGGCCTCGCGGGCAAGGTGCCGGTGTCCGGCCAGGACGGCGACAAAGCCGCCCTGAACCGCGTGGCGCTCGGCACGCAGACGGTCGATGTATGGAAGGACGCGCGGCTGCTCGGCAAGACCGCCGGCGACGCCGCGGTCCAGCTCTGTAAGAACTCCGACCCAAGCAAGGTCAGTGGGACGGCGTCGTTCAAGACCCCGGGTGGGAACAGCCTGAGCTCGATCCTTCTGACGCCGAACCCGATCACCAAGGACAACCTGAAGGATGTCCTCGACGCTGGCTGGATCACGAAGGCCGATCTGTGCCAAGGCGTTGCGGCCGGGAAGGTCACCGCCTGCGGTTGATGCGTTCGTAGCTTGTGTCATAAGCGCCCTGCCTCGCTGATGCGGGGCAGGGCGCGTCTTTACCGAGGGACATGACGGAGGTCGAGGCAGCGAGCTGATGGGAGTTTCGGTTCCCGGCGAGGCGACCACGGAGGGCCAACCCGCCCCGCCGATCCGCTCATTCGTCGATGCGGTCCGTTCCGCGTTCGCGCCGGTCACAGGCGTGCTGCGGTCCATCGAGGTCGACACGCGCATGCTTGGGATGGTCGCGGCGCTGATCATCATCTGGGTCAGCTTCGGCCTGGTGTCCGGCGGCACGTTCCTCACTGCGCGCAACCTCTGGAACCTGTCGGTCCAGAGCGCCTCGATCGCGATCATGGCCACGGGGATGGTCCTCGTCATCGTGTCGCGCAACATCGACCTCTCGGTCGGATCGATGCTCGGGTTCCTCGGATACACGATGGCGATGTTCCAGGCCGTCTGGATCCCGCAGAGCCTCGGGCTCGGGCTCGAGCAGCCGTTCACATGGGTGGTCACGCTCGTCCTTGGGATCGCGCTCGGGGCGGCGGTCGGTGGAATCCAGGGCTTCGTCGTCGCGTACGGCGGCGTGCCCTCATTCATCGTGACCCTCGGCGGGCTCCTGATCTGGCGCGGTCTCATCTTTCGCTACGCGCAGGGCCAGACGATCGCGCCGCTCGATACGACATTCCAAATGCTTGGCGGCGGCACCGTCGGGACGCGCGTTGGCGCGCTCGGGGAGTGGCCGAGCTGGATCCTCGGCGTAGTGATCTGTCTGGTGATCGCGTACACGCTGATCGCGTCGCGCCGCCGCCGCCGCCGCTATGGCTTCCCGGTCCGGCCGATGTGGGCCGAAGTGCTCGTAGGCGCGGTCGCGTGCGGCGTCGTGCTGGGAACCGTGTGGGTCGCCAACAGCTACCCACTACCCCCCAACGTCGCGGAGCAGGTCGCTCAGGAGCGTGGGATCCCGGTGCCACCCGGCGGCATTCCGACCGGAGTGGCATTCCCGGTCGTGATCATGCTGATCGTGACCCTCATCGTGACGTTCCTCGCCACCCGACGCCGTTTCGGACGGTACGTCTATGCGATCGGAGGCAACCCCGAGGCCGCGGCGCTCGCGGGCATCAACGTGCGCCGAACGATCATGCTCACTTTCGCGCTCATGGGGAGCCTCGCGGCGATCAGCGCCGCGGTCCAGACCGCTCGCCTCGACGCCGCCGTGACGAGTCTCGGCGTCCAGAACGAGCTGGACGTCATCTCCGCCGCCGTCATCGGGGGTACGTCCTTTGCCGGCGGCATCGGGACGGTCCCCGGCGCGATCCTCGGCGCCGTCGTCATGCAGTCGTTACGCTCGGGAATGGTGCTTTTGCTCGTCGACTCACCGACCCAGGACATCGTCGTGGGGATCGTCCTCGTCGTGGCCGTCGGCCTCGACACGGTCGTGCGCCGGAGGGTGAGCTGATCCGGCGATGATCACCCCAGTGACGGCGACGCCGATCGCAGCACCTCAGCGCGTGCCGCTGGTGGAGCTGCGAAACATCCACGTCGCATTCGGAGGCGTCCGCGCCGTCGCCGGTGTGACGATCGACCTCTACGCGGGCGAGGTCGTCGGCGTCGTCGGCGGCAACGGTGCCGGAAAGACGACGCTTATGCGGACGCTATCCGGCGCACGGCCGCCGGATTCGGGACAGATCCTGGTCAACGGACAGCCGGTCACGATCGGCAATCCCCGCGACGCCAAGGCTCTTGGGGTCGAGACGATCTACCAGACGCTCGCGCTCGCGGACAACCTCGATGCGCCGGCGAACGTGTTCCTCGGCCGCGAGCTCCAGGCGACGACAACACTCGACGACGCCGCGATGGAGTCGGCGACGCGCAAGGTCATCGGACGGCTCAACCCAAACTTCAAGAACTTCAAGACACCGGTGCTCCGACTGTCCGGCGGACAGCGCCAGGCAGTCGCCATCGCTCGAGCGATCCAATTCAACGCGCGGGCCCTGATCATGGACGAGCCGACGGCCGCCCTTGGCCCTGCCGAGACCGCGCAAGTGCACAGCCTCATCCGACAGCTCAAAAGCGAAGGGATCGGCATCTTCCTCGTCAGCCACGACATCCACGACGTGTTCGATCTCTCGGAGCGGATCAGCGTCATGTACCACGGCAGGCTCGTCGGAACCGTGAACAAGAACGACGTCACGACCGACGAAGTCCTCGGGATGATCATCCTGGGCAAGCCGCCGACGAAGCTCACGCGCCAGGAGCTGGCCGAGTTACACGGCTAGCGCCCGGCGGTCTTCGTTGCGCGTTCCCGCGACCGATCGGCGGCCCAGATGCGGCGATTGACCAAGCCTTCGAGAAGCTCTTGCTGCCCGGATGTGGGTCGCGGATCGATCTCGCCCGCCGCGACCCGGCGCTCGAGGTCGGCGAGAGTCACCGAACCACTCAGGATCGCGGCCCCGAGCTCGTTCGACCAGCCCGCGTAGCGCTCCTTGCGGGGCGCCACGAGCGTCCCCTGCTCGACCATGTCCGCGGCCGCGAGCAGCGCTCGCGCGAGCGTGTCGATACCGCCGATATGGGCGTGGAACAGGTCGGTCCGGCTCACGCTCTGCCGCCGCAGCTTCGCGTCGAAGTTGAAGCCTCCCGCCGTGAATCCTCCGTCGGCCAGGATCTCGTGGAGGGCCAACGACAGCTCGTCGACCGAGTTCGGGAACTGGTCCGTGTCCCAACCATTCTGGTAATCGCCGCGGTTGACGTCGGTGCTGCCGAAGACACCGAGGGCGATCGCGCTCGCGACCTCGTGATGGAAGCTATGGCCCGCGAGCGTCGCGTGGTTGGCCTCGAGATTCAAGCGGTACTCGTCGGCGAGGTCATGACGCTGAAGGAAGCCAACGACGGTTGCGACGTCGTAGTCGTACTGGTGCTTCGTCGGCTCCTGTGGCTTCGGCTCGATGAGCAGCGTGCCCTTGAAGCCGATCCGCTGCTTGTGCTCCGCGACCAACGCCAGGAACCGTGCGAACTGGGCTTCTTCTCGGCGGAGATCGGTGTTGAGAAGCGTCTCATACCCCTCGCGCCCGCCCCACAGCACGTAGTTCGCTCCGCCCAGGCGGTGGGTGACCTCGAGCATCGTCTTGACCTGGGCGGCGGCGTACGCGAACACCTCGGGATCGGGATTGGTCGCGGCGCCCGCGGCGTAGCGCGGGTGTCCGAAGAGGTTCGCTGTGCCCCAGAGCAGCCGCGCCCCGGTGCGGGCCATGTGCCGTTCGATCTGATCCACGCTGGAATCGAGGTTCGCCCGCGTCTCGGCGTACGTGTGTCCCTCGGGTGCGACATCCCGATCGTGAAAGGTGAAGAACGGGACACCGAGCTTGTCGATGAGCTCGAATGCGGCGTCGAGCTTCGTTCGCGTCGCGGTCGCGACATCGTGGCCGGCTGTGAGCCAGGGGCGATCAAAGGTGCCCACGCCGAAGACGTCGGAGCCCGGCCAGTTGAACGAGTGCCAGAGGCAGACCGCGACGCGGAGCTGGTCCTCCATCCGCTTCCCGAGCACTTCGCGGTCGGGCTGATAGACGGCGTACGAGAGCGGATCGGAAGACTCGGGCCCGCCGTACCTGATCCGCTCCGGCACTTCGGTGAAGAACTCGCCCCTCATGCCGATCCTCCTCGCGAGGCGATTCTGCGCTCCCGCCGGCCGGCTCATCGATTCGAGGCGAAGCCAGCTGTCAGCGAGGGCTCGTCACTCGGATTCCAAGCTCTCCCGCCGCCGCGAGCATTCGGTCGTCGTAGCTGACGAGGACTGAAAGATCCCTGCCGAGGCGTTGCGCGGCGGCCAAGTGGATCGCGTCGAGGCTGCGAAGCCGCTCGACCGGGAGCAGCGCCGCGGCGTCGAGCAGCGTGTCGTCGATGCGCACGAGATCGAATCGTTCGATGACTTGCCGTGCCCGGCTCACCGCC
Source organism: Chloroflexota bacterium (assembly GCA_005881885.1). GTDB lineage: Bacteria > Chloroflexota > Limnocylindria > P2-11E > P2-11E > 3-1-20CM-2-70-9. The sequence goes on along the minus strand of VBDX01000153.1, from coordinate 13,994 downwards.
GGCGCGCCGTGGTGCCGCACCGCTCGGAGCACCTCGACCCGGGCGAGCGCGCATGAGCTGCTGCCCGTCCGTCGCCGGATGAATGCTCGGAGCGCTGCAGATTCATCCTCGCGCACGACGAGCTTGACGAGGGCCGAGGAGTCGAAGTAGGCCCTGCGGGTCAACGCTCGTCCTCGCGCATCGCAGCGAGCTCCACGCTGGGTAGTGGTACGCCTGGCCTCGGCTCGAGGGGCGCACCGAGTTCAAGCGGATCCCCGGCCGAAGGCGAGAGCTGACCGGACGCTAAGAGCGCGTCGACCGGGCTCGATCGTGGGATCGGAACCAGCCTGGCAACCGGCCGGCCGTGATCGGTAACCTCGATAGCATCGCCCCGCTCGACTTCGCGGAGATAACGACTCGCCTGCTGCCTGAGCTCGCGAACCCCGATGGATCTCATGTGCTACTTATAGCACATTTCTTCTCTTCTTCGCTGGCTACCGTCACGATTGACCGCAGGACGGCCAAGCCCCCGGCCGTCTGCGCAGGCTCATGGGCACAGTGTTTGCACGGCGAGCGAACTGGCTAACGCTGCGGGGGAGGCATCACGAAAGTGGGACAGGTCAACGTCAATCCGAGCACGCCGACTGGGCCGAGCGATAGAGGCTTTGGAACGGGGATGCTGGTTGGGATCGCGATCCTCATCCTTATCGTCGTCGTACTCATCTTCCTCGCCGGCCCACGGATCTTCAATCCCAACACCAATCCGAGATCGTTGCTCGATGCGCTTGCGCTAATGGCTTAACCAAAAACGGTCAGGAGGAACGCATGGGAATCATCGCGTGGATCATCGTGGGACTCATCGCTGGCTGGCTCGCGGGGCTGATCATGAAAGGGGGCGGCTACGGCCTGATCGGGGACCTCGTCCTCGGCCTCATCGGCGCCATCGTCGGCGGCTGGCTCTTCGGTCTGATCATGCCGAGCGCCGAACCGACCGGTTTGATCGGCTCGATCATCGTCGCCACGATCGGCGCGGTCGTCCTCGTCGCGATCGTGCGGCTCATTAGCGGTCGAGCTGTGCGGGCGTAGACGAAAGCTTCACGAAGAGGGGCATTCCTCGCTCGCCCGCCGTAAGCGCGACGCACGGACTCCAAGATCGCGCGCGCCGGATCATCGCCGCATACCGGCGCGAGGTCGTCGCACTTGATCAAGAGCCACGGCTACTCGGCGCGTTCGCGTTCCTTGTCACCTTTGGGCTCGTTCGCATCGTCACGCACACCCTGCTCGAGGCGCGCGGTGGTGGAGGACTGGAGATCGGCGGGTTGCATGTCCATCACATGGTGTTTGGGATCGCGCTCCTGCTCATTGCCTCGCTGCTCGACCTCGCGAACACCTTCCGGCGCGTCCGTGCGGTGGTCTTCGGCTTGGGGGCGGCACTCGTACTGGACGAGTTCGCGCTCATCCTGAACCTCGCCGACGTTTACTGGGCACCACAGGGACGGGAGAGTATCGACGCGGTGGTGCTATTCGGAGCGTTGCTGGCCGTCGTCACGTTTGGTGGCGGGTTTTGGGGTGCCGCGTGGCGCGAGCTCGCGCGAGTTGAAGCCACGAAGCGATCTCATCTGTCGTGAGCGCACTCGACGAACTGGCTTAGGTCGCGGTGATGATGCGGATGCTGATCATGGTGCGACAACGCGGACAGTTGAGCGCGGCGAGCGACGGCTCGGCTTGCCCGAAACCCTGAACGAACCGCAGTCCGTCGGCCTCCGACAGCTTCCGCTTGCACTCCGGACAGCGGACCTCGCCCCCCGCCAGCTCGGCCTGGGTGGCTTGCAGGTCGGCGAAACCGATTCTCTTCTTTCGGCCCATTAGCGGCGACCTCTCGCTCGGCGCGCGGCCGAGGGATGCACTCGTCGGGCCCCGGTGACTCGAGGAGTCCGGACGGCCGTGGCGTGATCCGGAGCTCCGCCCCGCAGCGTCAGCGGCTCGCGGCGAAAGGGGACTTTCGCCAGGCGCCTGATGTCCTCGAAGTCCTTGCGCTGCATCTCGTTCACAAAGGTGTACGCGATGCCGCGCCGACCCGCACGCCCGGTTCGACCCACGCGGTGAACGTAGGTGTCGGCATTTTCCGGCAGATCGAAGTTCACGACGTGACCGATGTCGTCCACGTGTAGACCGCGCGCGGCGAGGTTCGTCGCCACGAGCGTCGGGATCGTTCCGCGGCGGAACCCCTCGAGTACCCGCTCGCGCTCGCGCTGCCCGACGTTGCCGTGCAGGGCGCGGGCCGGCCGTCCGAGCCGGTCGAGCGCCTTCACGAGCTTGTCGGCGCCGTGCTTCGTCCGTCGAAATACGAGCGTGCGCTCGACACCAGACCGTCCCAGCAGCTCGTGGAGCGCGGTGACCTTGTCGACTTCGCGTACCTCGATCCAGGCCTGATCGATCGCCTCGACCGTCGGCCGCTCGGGATGCACCGCGACCATCGCGGGATCCGTCGTGTAGCGCTTGGCGATCGTGCGGACGTCGGCGGTGAGCGTTGCTGAGAAGAGCGCGGTCTGCCGCGGCCCCGAAAGGAGGGCGACGATACGCGCGATGTCCGGCGCGAAGCCCAGGTCGAGGAGGCGATCGGCTTCATCGAGGACGAGCACGCGGACCTTCGAGAGATCCAGGGACCGCCTCGCCACGAGGTCGATCAGGCGACCGGGCGTCGCGACCGCGACATGGACACCGCGGCGGAGCGCCGCTTCCTGGTCGCGGTACCCGACCCCTCCGTAGAGCGCCACGACGCGTGCCGAGCGGCCGCGCCCGAGGGTCTGGAACTCGGCTGCGACCTGCGCGCACAGCTCGCGCGTCGGGACGATGACCAGCGCGAACGGGGCCGAGGCCCGGCCGGCGACGCGCTCGAGGATCGGGAGCGCGAACGCGCCCGTCTTCCCCGTGCCGGTCTGCGCCTGGGCGAAGAGATCGCGGCCCGCGCGGAGGTGCGGGATCGCGAGCTCTTGCACGGGTGTGAAGCTCGTCCAGCCGAGCCCTCGTGTGGCTCGGTCGAGGTCTGGGGCAAGTGCGATCAAGGCGAGGGTTCCTTCCGTGGGGCTACAAAAAAGCGGGCCGCCTTGCGCGGTCCGTCACACACCTCTTCTGGATGCCCGAATGTTCTCCGCACAGCATAACCGACGACACGACCAGGACTAAGGCGACTCCTGAGCGTCAGGAGCGTCTCGCGGCGTGAAGGCGAGCGCCGCGGAGTTGATGCAATAGCGCTTGCCCGTCGGGCGCGGGCCGTCCGGGAACAGGTGGCCGAGGTGGGCTCCGCAGTGGCTGCAGGTGACCTCGGTGCGCCGCATCCCGAGGGAGCGATCCTCTGTACTCGTGACATGCCCCCGCTCGACGACGTCGTAGAAGCTCGGCCAACCGGTCCCCGACTCGAACTTCGTCCCCGAGTCGAAGAGCGGCTCCCCGCAGACGACGCAGCGATACGTTCCATCGCCGTGGTGATCCCAATACGCCCCGGTGAAGGGCGCCTCCGTGCTCGCTTCCTGGGTCACGGCGTACTGGATCGGGCTGAGCTTGGCGCGAAGATCCTCGTGCTTTGTATCGCTCGACATTTCGATCAACCTTCTTAGAAGAGTCGCTTTACGCGCTCATCGGTACCCGGGCTTCTCCGCCCCGGCTTCTTCGGACGCCGGGGCGTCGAAGCTCGGTTACCCGTCAACGGACGCCGGCTGGCTCCATCCGCTCCACCCACTTCTTGCGCCAGGCCGGTGCCTCGAAGGGATTCGCGAAGTAGTCGGTCTGGCGAACGACCTTGCCGTCGGCTCCGGTCTCGATGATCGATACGGAGCTCACCGGCGTGCCGTCACCGTAGTCGACCGTCCCTTCGATGACCCAGGCCTCGCCTGGCTTCAGGATCCGCCGTAACTTCATCTTCGGCGTTGTCCCGGTGCTCGCCGGATAGCTGCGGTTGACCGCCGCGATGTTCTCGCGGCCCTTGATCCGCTCTCCGGACTGCGGCCACTCCTGGACGATGTTCTCGGCCGACATCTCGTACTGCGCTTTTCCGAACTTCTCGAGGTCGCCGGACTCATACACCTCACGGATCCGCTTGGCCATCTCATCGTTGTTCATCGCTGTTCCTCCTGCCCTACGGCTCAGCACCAGTGTCCTCCGTGGCCGCACCCTAAGTAAACTCGCGGAAATGGCCCGGATCAGCGAGCTCCTCGCGGCCGGCCGGACCGTCTCGTTCGAGTTCTTTCCCCCGAAGGACAACGAGGAGCAGGCCCTCCTCACGCGGACCATCGCCGACCTCCAGCCGCTCAAACCGTCGTTCGTCTCGGTCACGTATCGCGGTGGACGGATATCGCGCGAGCGCACGACGCGCGTCGTCACAGATCTGCTTAGAACGACCGACCTGACCCCGATGCCTCACCTCACCTGCGTGGCCCATCCGCGCTTTGAGCTTGGCGAGATCATCGGCGGCTTCCGTGCGGCAGGGTTGGAGAATCTGCTCGCGCTGGGCGGCGATCCGCTTCCGGCCGAGGAGTCGTACAAGGAGCTCGAGTACGCCTGGCAGCTGGTCGAGCTCGGACGCCGCCTTGGCTTCGAGTCGATCGGTGTAGCGGCTCATCCGGCCGGCCACCCACGCTCGCCGGACCTCAGATCGGACCGCGAGCATCTCGCTTTCAAAATGCGCCTGGCGGACTTCGCGATCACGCAGTTCTTTTTCAAGGTCGAGGAGTACGAGCGCCTCCGCGACGAGATGGCCGCCCTCGGGATCACCAAGCCGATCATCGCCGGCATCATGCCCATCACGTCACTCGTCTCGGTCCAGCGGATGGCCGAGCTCTCCGGCTACGCCGTCCCCGTCGACATCGTCCAGCGGATCGAAGCGGGTGGCGATGACCGCGCCGAGATCCGTAAGCGCGGAATCGACGTCGCGACCGAGCTCTGCCGCGATCTGCTCGAGGCTGGCGTGCCCGGGCTGCACTTCTACACGCTCAACTTCTCCAAAGCCACGCGCGAGATCCACGCAAGGCTCGGGTTCGTGACGCATCGCTAGCACCGAGGCCCGGCGCGGGCTCGCACCTACATCGGCGAACCACCGCGTGGTGGCGACGGACTCCGGTCTCTGTGGACCGGAGCCCGCCGCACGCAGGTGGGGGAGGGTGGGTCGGGTTGAGTTGGGATGCGGCCAGCGACCGTTCCCACTATTGAAATTACGAGTGGAAATGCCGGTCCGCATAAACCCGGGGTAAATCAGATGCCAACTGAGACGCACCAGAAACCGAACAGCCCAGAAGAAATACCGGCGCCACCGCTCACGCCGTCCTCGCTTGATTGCTCTAACGGAGAGTCGAAGGACGAGCGAGCAGGGTATCGGCGCCGCACTCCGTTTCGATCGTCGCGCGGGCCGCGGCGATCCGCGCTCGCGACGCATCGATCGCCGCGAGCGGCGCGAACAAGGCGTCACCCAGACGCGACTCAAGCTCGCGCATGAGGTCGTTTCGCAGGCGGCGCGCCCAGCGTCGCCCCAAGAGACCAGCATGCGCACCGAGCATCCGCGCGAGGACGTATCCGGCGAGGAGCAGCGCCGCGAGTGCGACGAGCGGCGTCGGGATGGGCCCAAGCACGGGAACGTCGACGCTCGCGAAGGGCGCGTGCAACAGGAAGACGGCCGCGATCCAGAGTCCCACGAAGAGGAGACCGGCGGTCACCGCGTACTGGAGCAGTCCGATGACGCTCCAGACGAAGCTTGTCGGCGCGCGGACGTCCGTCGTCCGCGCTGCGACGGCCGCGTCGATCGCCGAGGCCAGACGCCCGCGCAGCCCCTCGACGTCGATCAGCGATGCGAGGGCGCCGCGGGTCTCCGCAGGCACGTTCGCGATCAGCTCGGCGATGAGCGCCCGCACCGGTTCGGCGGGCCGCGCGAGCGTTCCGCGCTCGCGCCATCTCCGCAGGTAACCTTCCGGGTCCGCGGCCACGCGATCGCGCCCGCTCGCGCGATAGATGAGCGCGGTGAGATGACCGAATGGTCCCGCGCCGCGCGGACGGGCCGCGAGCCGTGTCGCAGCGACGGCCTGCCGTTCGAGACCGCGCAGGTCGATGACCGTCGCGGCCTCGCGGGTTACGTCCGCCAGTGCCCGTGTCCGCCGTTCTGCAGAGACGAGGACCGGCGCACCCTCGACGACGCCCGCGCGGGCCGCGAGATCGGCTGCCGCCTCGCGCACTTCCGTGCTGATCCGCGCACTGATCACGCGCTTGGCCTCGACACCTTGCGCGATCCATTCGCGAAGCTCGCGCACCTCGCCGTTTTGTGTAGCGCTCGTGACCGCGACGGGAATGCCGTTCAGGCCCGCATCGCGGAGGCTCGAGGCGAGATGCTCTCGCACTCGTTCCACGTCGTCGGGCATTCGGTCCGCCTTGTTTACGACGACGAGCTGTCGCGCAAGGCGCGGCGCCCATCGTCTTAAGTAGTCGTCGTGGAGGACGGCGTCGCGATACTTCTCGGGATCCGCGACCCAGACGACCGCGTCTACGCGTGGGAGGAGCTCGTCGACGCGTGCGCGGTGCTCGGGCGTCGTCGAGTCGACGTCCGGCAAGTCGAGGATCGCTACATCGCCGAAGCCGCCGGTGTCGTGATCGCGTATCTCGCGAACGCCGAGCCAGTCGAGCAGCGGAGCGGTCTCGCGCCGCGCGCTGGACGCGACCCATGCCACGGGCGCATCCGTCGTGGGACGACGTGCGCTCGCCGGACTGATGACATCGCCCGCCAGCGCGTTGAGCAAGCTCGACTTGCCGACGCCGGTGCCACCGACCAGGGCGAGCACGTATGCGGAGCCTTCGAACCCGAGTCGGGCGCCGGCTCGTTCGCGCACGCCCCGCGCGCGCGCCGCGTCGATACCGAGCGTGGTGGCGGCATCGGCCGCGTCGGCGAGCGCCGCGAGGCAGATCGCAAGCGTCACGGCTCGAGTGCCACGCGCACGCCGCGCAGCCCGGTCGCGAGGTCGCGCAGCTCCGCTGGGTCCGCGACGAGCTTGTCGTAGCGGCGCCGCTCGCGATCGAACTCATCCCGGAGGAGCGCCTCCAGACGCTCGCGCGCTCCGGCGATCATCTCGCGCATCGCGGCTTCGCCAAAGATGGCTTGCAGGAGCTTTTGGTTGAGGAACCCGGTGGCCGCGACGATACCGAGCTCGGTTCCGGTGACGCCCGCGGTGTGCGCGAACACTCCGACCATGGCGGCGACCGCGAGGGCGTTGACGCCCAGCGAGACGCCGAACGCGAGGTCGCGTTTGGGCGCCCCACGGGCCTGCACCTCCGTCGCGATGCTCGCGACCCACTCCCTGAGACGGGGCTCGAGGCGCGCGGCCAGATCGGGTGACGCCGACCAGAGCGAAGGGTCGCGCGCGAGGCGGACAGCGGACCGAGGCCGGCTCGACCATTCGCCCGCCACGCGTCGCGCTGCTTCGGTCGCGCGGGATACCGTCGCCGCGACGACGTCGCTGGAGACCTCGCGCTCCATGACGCCGACCGGCGCCTCCGGCATGCCGCGGATGGCGGTGACGATCGTCCCGCGCAGCCGACCCAGGCCGCGCGAGAAGAACCGCGTGATCTGGTCGGCCTTGACGTACGACTCCCAGTGCCGCAGCACCTCGGTGCGGAGGAACGTGCCGCCGCGCATCTCCTCGACGAGCGCCGCGAGCTCGGCGTCGTAGGCGTTACGGGCGATCGCTCGCACTGCCTCGGCTTCGGCTGCTTCCCGCTCGACGTCCGCTGCGACGCTCGCAATGAGCGGATCGAGACCCGCGAGAGCCCCGGCGAGCGCGCGTTTCGCGAGAGCGACGCGGCGTTCGCGGTCGGCCGCGAGCTCATCGACGCGCGCGAGGACCCGTGCGGCGGCGTCCGGAGTGAAGCTCTCGCCTGAGGACCCCAGCTGGCCTTCGTCGATGCCGATGATCTCGATACGCGAATCATCAAGGCCGCGCAGCGGGGTCCCGGCCAGGACCTTTCGAAAATCGGCGAGAACGACCTCTCGCTCGGCATCATCTGTTGGCAGGCGATTCACGACGATCAGGAGCGGAAGCCCACGCTCGGCGATGCGCTGAAGGACGTCGAACGGCACCTTGTCGGCATACCGCGTCGCGGTCGTCACGAAGATCCCGAGGTCGGCCGCCTCGACCAGGGCGTCGGCCACGACGCGGTTCGCACGCTCGATCGAGTCGAGGTCGGGAGCGTCGACGAGCGCGAGGCCCGCGCGCGCGGCCGCGGCGGGCGCACGAACGAGCCTTCCCTCCGGCATTCCGGCGAGTGCGCTGCGCAGGAGGGCTTGCGCGTCCGGGTCCGTCGCCAGCAGCACCGCCTCGCGCGTCGTCGGCCGCAGCACGCCGGTGCGGCTCACCGGTGCGCGCGCAAGCGTGTTCATGAGCGTCGACTTGCCGGCGCCGGTGGGGCCGAGAAGCACGACGATCAATGGGAGCTCGACCGCGGCGACGCGCGGGAGGACGTACGTGCGGACGTGCTCTCGCAGCTGGCGGGCGCGATCGCGTGCGCCAGGATCGTCGTCCTCGGCCAGAAGATCCCAGCGCCGTTCCGCGAGCCCCGCGATGAGCTGCGCTTGCTCGGCGAGCGTGACCACGGTGGCAACGGGCTGCAAGGCCAGGACCTCGGGCGTCTTTCCGGTCATTTGCCGCGCCTCGGCGCGAGCCAATTCTTCATGTAGAGCGATTCGGCAACGTCCGGCCGGACGAACCCCGGCAGGTGTGCGACATGGTGGTAGCCGTTGCGCGCGTAAAAGGCCCGGCCGCCGCGGTTCGTCGCCGTGACGAGCAGGACCATGTGGCGGCAACCGGCGGCTCGGGCCGCGCGTTCGGTTCGCGCGAGGAGCGCTGCCCCTATCCCACGTGACCGGAGGCCCTCACCGACCAGAAGCAGCCGGAGGTACGCCGTGCGATCGAGCGCGCGCGTCCTGATCGACCACGCGAAGCCGACCACCGCGTCGTCCTCGATCGCGACGAGTAGGACATCTCGCGCGCGCATTGCTTCCAAGAGGCTCGCCCTCGCGCCGCGCGCCGTGACCTCGTAGCGCCGCAGCAAGGGCGACTTCGCCATCAGCGCGGCGAGCGCGGCGACATGCGCCCTGGTCGCGGGCACGATCCTCATCGCTGCTGGGGATCGAGCGCGTCACGGAGTCCGTCGCCGAGCAGATTGAACCCGAGCACGGCGATCATGATCGCGAGCCCCGGGAACAAGGCGAGGTGCGTCGCGAACTCGAGGTACTGCCTGCCCTCGTTGAGCATGACGCCCCACGAAGGTGCGGGCGGCTGGGCCGAGAGCCCGAGAAACGACAGCGCGCCCTCGGTGAGCACCGCCCACGAGAGCGCAAGGCTCACCTGGACGATCAGCGTAGAAAGAAGGTTGGGCAGGATGTGGCGAAGGATGATGCGCGCCGGTCGGGCGCCGATCGCCCGTGCTGCCTCCACGAAGTCGCGCGCTTTGAGCGCGAGCACCGGGCCGCGCACGACGCGCGCAAGGATCGGCGTGTACACGACGGCGATGGCGATGATGACGTTATTCGGGTCCGGGCCGAGCGCGGCGACGATGCCGAGCGCGAGGAGGATCGCCGGGAAAGCGAAGAAGATGTCCATGACGCGGCCGATCGCGAGATCGGCCCAGCCTCCGAGATATCCGGACAAGAGACCAAGCGCGCCGCCCGCCGCCGTCGCGGCGGCGACCGAGAGCACGGTCACGCGCATCGAGAGCCGAGCGCCGAAGAGGATCCGGCTCAACAGGTCCCTGCCCAGCGCGTCGGTGCCGAGCGGGTGGTCGAAGGTCGGCGCGGCGAGCCGCTGCGCGGAGACCTCGAGGGGATCGCGTAGAGGCAGAAGGCCGACCGTGAGCGCGATGAGCGCGTAGCTCGTGACCATGGCCAGACCGACCAGCGCCGCCGGCTCGCGGACGATCGCGGCCGCGATGTCTCGTAGGCGGAAGCCCGCCCGCACGGCGGGCGCGCTAGGCGAGGCGGATTCGGGGATCCAGGTAGCCATACAGGAGGTCCACCATGATGTTGAGCACGACGAAGAGGATCGCGATCACCAGGACCGCGCCCTGCACGAGGGCGTAGTCGCGTTGCACGATCGCGTTCAGCAGAAGCCGGCCGACCCCGGGCACCGAGAAGATCTCTTCGACGACGACCGCGCCGCCCAGGAGCTGACCGACCTGGATGCCGAGCAGCGTGACCACGACGATGAGCCCGTTCTTGAGGACGTGACGCCGCAGGACGACTCGCGGCGCGAGCCCCTTCGCGGTCGCGGTCCGCACGTAGTCAGCCCCGAGCACATCGAGCATCGCCGATCTGGTCATGCGCTGGGTCGCGGCCGCAAGCGCCAGGCCGAGGGTGATGGCCGGGAAGAGCAGCAGGCGCAGATTTCCGAGCGGATCCTGGAGGAGATCGACGTACCCGCCGGTGTTGGGCAGCCACCGGAGGTAGAGCGAGAACAGCACGATGATCAACGTGCCGAGCCAGAAGTTCGGGAGCGACAGTCCAATGAGACCGCCGATGCGCGCGGCGGCGTCCAGGCGCGACCGCGGGCGCAGCGCCGATAGCAGGCCCAGCGGCAGGCCGACCGCAAGGGCGATCGCCGTGGCCGCGAGCGCGAGCTCGAGCGTGGCCGGTAGTCGCTGCGCGATCTCAATGAAGACCGGCCGGCCGGTCCGGATCGAGTAGCCGGCGTCACCCCGTAGCAGCGAGGTCAGCCAGTTCCAGTACTGCAGCGGCAGCGGCTGGTCGAGCCCGAAGTACGCGCGAAGGCTCGTCAGCTGGTCGGGCGTGAGCGCGGTTGACGTGCCGAGCCGTGCGGCGATGGCGTCGCCCGGAATGAGACGGATGAACAGGAACGTGAGGAGCGAGACCCCGAGCAAGGTCGGGATCGCGCCGGCGAGGCGCTTCGCGAGATAGCGCGCGGAGCGCTACTCCTTATTTATCCAGCCAGGTCTGGCGCAGGTAGATGATCGAGCCGGTCGGAAGGTGCGTGAACCCCTTCGTCGTCGGAAGGGTGGCGTTGTAGTCGCGCCCGACGAAGAGCCAGATGAACGGCACGCCGTTCACCAGCTCCTTCTGCGCGGTCGTGTACAGGTCCTTGCGCTTCGCGACGTCGGTCGACGCGCGGGCGGCCTTGATCGCGTCGCTCGACGTGGGGTTTTTGTAGCTCGTCACGAAGTTCAGGTTGCCGTCGTCCGTGAAGTACCGGAACACGTAGAAGTCCGGATCGGGTCCGCCGCCGTTCAGCCCCGTCGCCATATCGAAGTCGGCCTTGAGCCAGCGGTCCACGTACTGCGTCAGCTCGGTCGTCTCGATCTTCACCGTGATCCCGGCCTCGGCGAGCTGTGCCTGCACGAGCTGGGCTTCATCCTTGCCGTACGCCGGCTCCGTCGTCGCCGTCAGGATCGTGAACTGCACCGGCCCGACGTTCGCCTCCTGGAGGAGCTGCTTCGCCTTCGTGACGTCGCGGGTGTAGAGCGGATACTGGGACGTCGGCAGCGCGTAGTTCGTTAGGGCCGGGGCGACCGGACCGGTTATCTCGCCCTCGCCGAAGGCGACCGCGTCGATGATCGCCTTGCGATCGATGGCATACGCGATGGCCTGGCGAACCTTGACGTTGTCGAGGGGCTTCCGCTTCGTGTTCAGGAAGAGCAGGTTGTAGCTGAGGCTCGGCTTGGCCGAGAGTGTGACGCCCGACTCGTTGCGCAGCGTTCGCGCGACTTTCGCGTCGGTGACGATGGCCATGTCGGCGGCCTTCGTCCGCAGCGCGGCCGCCAAGCCCGACTCGTCCGGAACGACGTTGATGCGCACGCCGTCGAGATAGGGCTGGCCTTCGACGTAGTAGCTCTTGTTGGCTTCGAAGCGCATGTAGTTGTCGGGCACCCACTCGGCGAGCTTGAACGGCCCGCTGCCGATCGCCGTCTCCTTCTTGGAGAGGTCGGCGTTCGCTTCCCCGATCTTCTTCGAGACGATCCCGGTGTTGGGGTGGGCCATGTACGCGATCAGCGCGGCGTTCGGATTCTTCAGATCGAACACGACCGTGGAGTCGTCCGGCGCGGTGATCGTGTTGACGTCGGTGAAGAACGACCTTGCCACCGCGGCGGTTTTGGGGTCGATGATCCGATCGAAGGTGTATTTCACGTCCGCGCTCGTCAGCGGATCGCCGTTGTGGAACTTCACGCCCTTGCGAAGCTTGACCGTGACCTGTTTGCCGTCGGACGAGACCGATGGCGTCGACTCGGCCAGATCAGGCTGCACGCCGAGGTTCTCATCGAGGCGCATCAAATAGCTGTAGACGAGCTCGAAGACCCGCGCGGACGTGAACGCCGGCACCTTGTGCGGGTCGAGGTTTGTGACTTCACCCGAGCGCGCGAGGATCAGCGTGCCGCCGCGCTTGGGCTGCCCGCTGCTGGGCGACTTCGCCGCCGGCCCCGCCGGCGCACACGCCGCGACGATGACCGCGAAAGCCAGGATCGCCGCGCTCGTCAGCCGCACATTACGCATCGCACGCCCTCCCCCGCTTCTGGGGAGATTATGACCGCGCATCGGTCATCAGGGACGGTGGTGTGATGCCGCTCACATCCGCCGATGCGGATCGTCTCGTCCGGGGCCCGCCGACAGCGGTCCGTCGTCATCGGGGGAGCCGAACGTGTCGCGGATGCCGTCCAGCAGTGCGCGCGGTCGCGTGCCGAGCTCGCTGCGCGCCTTGACGTCCGTTGCCCAGAAGGTGACCCCGTCAGCCGAGGACACGACCTCGCGAAGGCTCGGCACGAGACGACCAGCGATCCGCAGCAGCCCGTCCGGGATGACGAGCGACGGCAGCGGCCGGCCCGTGGCCTGCGCGACGGCGCGGTAGGCATCGTCGAGCCTCGCGATCTCGCCGCCGAGCACGTAGCACTCGCCGATCCGGCCCCGATCGAGCGCACGAACGATCCCGTCGGCCAGGTCGTCGACGTGCACGAAGTTCAGCCCCACGTCTCCGAGCGCCCGATACCGGAGGGTTCCCCTTGCGAGGGCACGGAGATTCGCGCCCACCGCGGAGTGATCATTCGGACCATAGACCTGTCCCGGCTGGACAATGACCAGCGGTAGCCCCGCGCGCGCGAAGTCGAGCGCGATCTCGTGGGCCCTGCGCTTGGTGTCTTCATACGCGGACGTGGGAGGAGCCGTCGTCTCGTACCCCTCGGCGACGACCGCGCCGTGCGTGTTGCCGAACGCGGCGATCGTCGAGACATAGACGACGCGGGGGAGGCCGGCGTCGCGCGCGGCCTCGAGCATGCGCCGCGTCCCGCTGACGTTCGTCTCCTCCATCGCACGGCGACGCGCGGCGCTCACGCCGATCTCATAGATCGCGGCGCCGTGCACCAGCGCGTCGCAGGCCCGGAGCCGATCCTTTACCGAATGGCCGAGGTCGACGATGTCACCCTCGACGAGATCGCAACCGAGCGCGCCGATCTCACGTCCACGCGTGCGCGAACGCACCAGCGCGACGACCTCGTCATCCCGCGCGCGAAGCCTGCGTGCGACCGCGCCCATGACGAACCCCGTCGCGCCCGTGAGGAAGACGCGCATCGACGAATAGTCTCGCCGTGTCCTCCGGCAATGTGGGGGCAGCGCTCGCCAGGTCGAGCGTTCGCGCGGGCTAGGGCCTCGGCGCTCCGAGGAACGCGCGACACGCGACAGGCCACGATTCGCGAGTCTGCGACGAGAGTCCGCCGTTCAACGTCACGAGAAGCTCACGGCGCGGCCGGCCCGAGAACGCCGCGATCTGGGTCGCTGCGGCGGCGAGCTGGGCCCGGCTCTCTACGCACTTCGGTCCAAGCGCATCGAGCGCGGCGTCTTCCGTGATCAGCGCCGAGAGGAAGGGCACGGTGCCGGTCCAGTCGCGGACCTGGGCCGCGTACGGTGAGGCCGACACGGCGAGAACCGCGAGGGCACAGAGCAGGAGGGTCCGAAAGGCCAGCGCAAAGGTCCGGCGGCGGGCGCGACC
>VBDX01000158.1 GCA_005881885.1 Chloroflexota bacterium | reverse complement strand
AAACCAGTGGCGGCGCTCGACGAGATCGCGCTGCATGTACGCCGCGAGTGCGATCGGCCCGCCGAATCCGAACGTTCCGAGGCGAACGAAGTACGCGGCGATCTGTCCGAGCGACAACCGCGGCGGACTCTCGACGCTCACGGGCTCTCCTTATAGATCGCCACGCCGCAGCTTTTGGGCTCGAAGACGAAGAGACGACGGCTCGCCGAGTCCCAGCCGATCGTATGCGCTCCCTCTTCCGTCTCGATCGTCTCGCGGAATGCACGCCGGCGGACGTCGAATACGGAGATGGTCCCTGGACTACCCACAGCCACGTAAAGGCGGCCGAGGTCGCGGTCGTACATCACGACGTCGGGAGTCCCTGGCAGCGGCAGCGTCGCTTCCATCGCGTGGGAGTCGCGATCGATCACGACGAGCGCTCCGGCGTCGGCCGCGCACCAGAGCGAGGCGCCCCGCTCTTCCGACACGATGGCCAGTCCGTGTGGTCCCGCAGCCGGGACGGGGATCGCGCCGGACATCATCAGAACATCGGCCCCGATGACACCGATCATCGCGGGCTCCGCGATGTTCACATAGACCGAGCGGCTCGAGTCGTCGTAGACGGCCCAGCGCGGTCGGCCCGGAAGAGCGATCGTCGTCGTGACCCGGCGCTCGTCGATCGCGACCACCGAGGCCGTGCAGCTGGTTCCCACGGGTTCGCCCAGGTTGAAGCAGAAAAGCCGTCGAGACCTTCGGTCGTACGCGAGCGCGTTCGGCCGCGGACCAACCGGAACCCGATCGATCAGCGTCTGGTCCGAACAGCGGAAGAGACTCACCCGCCCCGCCGCGCGGTCGGACGTGAAGAGCACGTCCTGGCCGCTGTCGATAAGGACACCGGCTACGCCTGGCAGATCCGGGATGCCTCCGAGATACGTCGCGCTGCGGCAGTCCAAGATGTCGACCCGATCAGCGCCGGTATGTGCGACGAAGACCCGGCTGCCGCGCGGGTCAACGTACGTATCGGCGTGATCGAAGCCAGGTTTGGCGCCGGGCGGCACGGGCATGAAGCCGACGTGCCGCAGCGTCACGCCGCCTTAGCCTCCACCTTTTTCTGGCAGAAGGCGTAGAGCGCGTCGAGCAGCGGCCGGGATGCCTCACGCTGCTTCTGGTCGTTCGGATAGTGGATATGTCTGATGCCGTCGAGGATCGCCTCGACCCCCTGCGACTCGGGGGTGATGGTCTTGTCAGCGGTGTCCGCGCCGCGGATGACCTTGGCCATGTAGGCCATCGCCGGATCCTTGTCGAGCCCGTACTTGTGCACAAACGCATCGAAGCTGCACTCCGGTCCGTGATGCCCGAGCTCAACGTCCTTGACGTCATACGGAGTCGCGCCACGCTTCGCCGCCTCGGCGGCGACCTGATCCGACGGGACGTAGATGAACTCGGCCTGTTTGTCGACGAACCTTTCGATCAGCCACGGACAAGCGACCCTGTCGACCCGGGGATGCTCGCGCGTGATCCACTTCATCGACGTCCTCCCAAAGCAACCTGCTGCTGCCATCGGTAGCATCGCAGAAATGACTCCGGACTTTGTCATCTACGTCGTTGGTGCGCTGCTCGCTGCGGTCATCGTCGCGGCGGTCCTGTATTGGCGCTATCCCTGGTCACGCCCGCGCGGACGGTTCGGGACCGCCGCGATCGCCACGTTCGTCGCATGGATCCTCTGGCGCGTGGTGCTCCAGTTGAGCAACGGGGACAACCTCGATGTCGATAATCCGGTGCTGCTCGGATTGAGCGCTCAGGACGTCGGCAGTGGAGTTCTCGCCTTCCTGCTCACCGCAGTACCGATGGGTCTGGTCAGCGAGCGCGAGGAATCCGCGCACCGTGTCATCGCGACCGCGGGGGTCGCAGGGGCGCTGGCGATACTCGTCGATCGGTTCATCTGACTGCCGGGACCCTTGAGCTCACTCACTGCTTCCGACCTATGTTCGATGCGCTTCAAGCGCCGCGCCCCTAAGCATTTACAGGATTCGACTGCCACGGAGGCTGATCGGGAGTCAGCAGCCGCATGAGGTCACGCCATCCCTTACGCGCTTTCTCGAAGTCGAACCGAGGTCTATGCCTCTTCCTTGCGCGGCGGCCGGAGCGTGCCTCTCGCCGCGCAGCGTCGGGCTGAACGTCGCGGCAGACTACCGCTTCGTGCAGCTAGACGAGGTCCAGACGCCCGCACTCCTGCTCAACGTCGACGCGCTCGAGCGGAACCTGGCCAGGATGGCCAAGCTCGCGCGCGGCGGCGGCAAGGCGCTCCGCCCGCACAACAAGACGCACAAGAGCCCGGTCATCGCGAAGAAGCAGATGGCGCTCGGAGCGGTCGGGATCTGCACCGCCAAGGTCGGCGAGGCCGAGATCATGGTCGCGAACGGCGTCGCCGACGTGCTCATCACGAGTGAACCCGTCCCGCGCAACATGGACCGCTTCGTGGCGCTTGCGGCGAAGGCGAAGATCGCGGCGACCGTCGACGACGCCGAGATCGCGCGCGAGCTCGGAAGGCGCGCCGGCGCGCGCGGAATCGAGATCGCGATCCTCGTCGACGTGAACGTCGGCCAGGAACGCACCGGCGTCGACGCGGGACCGGATGTCCTGAGGCTCGTCGAGCTCGTCTTCAAGACGAAGGGCCTCCGGTTCGCGGGACTGCAGGGCTACGAAGGCCATCTCCAGAGCCGCATGCCCGAGACCGAACGCCGCGCTCTGGCGTGCGCGGCGTACGACCGGCTCGGCGAGACGAAGGTCCTCATCGAAGACGCCGGCATCGCCGTCCCGACGATCACGACGGCTGGCACCGGGACCGCGCGCTTCGCGCTCGAGCATGCCGCGGTCAACGAGATCCAGCCCGGCTCGTACTGCGTGATGGACTCGAGCTACGGCGCGGTTGAGCCCTCCTTCGAGAACGCGCTCTTCATCCTCACGAGCGTGCTGAGCCTCAACCGCAGGGACGCGCTCGTCGTCGACGCCGGGTGGAAGGCCGCGAGCACCGACTCGGGCGTCCCCAAGGTGAGAGACCACCCGGAGGCTACATATAAGGAGGCGGGCGACGAGCACGGGAAGATCGCCGGGCTCGCGGGGACGCATCGCGCGGGCGACGTCGTCTGGCTCGTGCCCAGCCACTGCGACACGACGATCAACCTCTACGACAAATACATCCTCGTCCGCGACGACGGGACGGTCGAGGGCGAGCTCGCGATCGCGACGCGCGGCAAGAGCGCGTAGGAGGAGACATGCCGAAGCGAGAGGTCATCGACACCGCACGGGCGCCGCACACCGGCCTGCCGTACGCACAGGCGCTCCGCTACGGCGACCTCGTGTTCGTCGCGGGGCAGGTTGCGCTCGATCCGAAGACCAACCAGCCGAGCGGTGGCGAGGTCGCGGCGCAGACGCGCCGCGTTCTCGACAACATCAGCGCGATCCTCGAGCAGGCCGGCACGTCGCTCGCGTACGCGCTCGACTCGCTCGTCTTTCTGCGCTCGGCGTCCGACTTCGACGCGTTCAACGACGCGTACCGTGCCTACTTCCCGAACGACGGGCCGCCGCGCACCACGGTGCAGGCCGCGGTGCCGCGCGAGGGTTTCCTCGTCGAGATCCGGATCATTGCGGGGATGCCCGGCTAGGTCAGCGGCTCATCGCGCGCCGACTCCCACGTTGAGGAGCGCGCGTCACCCCGGAGGTGATCAACCTGGTCGCGAGGACCGGTTACCCTCCCCGCCGTGATCGAGGAGGCGTTCTTCCTTACGGTTGCCGGCATCGCGATGAGCTTCGCAGGCTTCGCCGGGCTCATGAACGCGCTTCGCCGTGGCGGTGAGTCGTGGGCACCGATCGAGCTCTATCAGCTGCGCATCATCGTCGCGTATGCGATCACCACGCTCTTCGGGTCGCTCTCGACAATTCCGTTCGTAGAGCTCTTCGGGCAGCGGGAGGGAGTGCAGTGGCTCGGCGGGGTGATGCTGATCGCGTCCTCCAGCCTGGGGATCGGCAACATGCTCAGCGACATCAGGGGCGGGCACGGCACTGCCCTGCCGACGCGCGTGCGCGCGACGTTCACAGCGATCACGATCCTCGGACTGCTCCTGTTTCTCGGCACCGCGATCACTGGCGCGCTACCGCTGTACCGGGTTGCTCTGATCCTCATGCTCGCCATGCCGGCGGGCACCTTTGCCTACGTAGTCGCCCGCCTCGGGCGGTAGGTCTTCGTGTTATCGAGGACGGCGTCACACATCGATGCGGGTGCCGGAGCTCGTTGGGCCGGCCATCGCCTTCATCGGGGTCTCGGCATTGGGGTTGATTCGAATGAACCCGGGGACCCGGGAGCGGCCGCTTGCCGCTGCCGGTCCCGAGATTGCAACCTGTTGTCTAAGGCGCGATGGGGGCGCGACCAGTCGCGCGCGGGGTCCTCACGCCCCATACCAGTAGGTACACGACCATCCAGACCTCACCGATAGCTGGGGCGATGATCAGGAACGGGTGGATCGCCTTGGCCAGATCGGGAGACGAGAACGCCGCGAGGAGGTCCACCAGGTAGCTGACGGTGGCGACAACGAGGACGACGCCCAGCGCTCTGGGAAAGAGCCCCGACTTGAAGGCGAGATACCCGAGCGGCGCGAGCCACAGGCCAAAGAAGACCTGCGCCGCGAGGGTCCCAAAGTGCTGGATCTCGATCAGGATCATCACGATGGCATTCGACCCCGCGGCGCCGAACGCGGTCGCATAGGCACCGTCGGTCGCGACCTGCAAGCCTTCGAACTGGAAGACCGCGTTGAGGCTGATCATGCCGACCGCGATGACGACGAAGACGAGCATCGCCCTCGCCACGCCTTGGTGCACGTGCTTGAGAAGGACGTAGAGCGTTAAGGCCGTCAAGGCGAAGAACGCACCATCCACCAGGTGGGCGACGACACCCATGCGGACCAGTACGGAGTTCGCGAGAACGTTCGCAGTCGTGGCCGCCGCATCGCCGGCGACGTACATCTTGGGATCAACAAATCCCTCGGCGAAGCCTCCGAAGATCCCGACGAGCAGGTAGAAGACGCCAGCGATTCGCGCGAGGCGCTTGGGTGAGGACGCGATATCTTCCTCTCGTTTTGGCTGAGCGCGTGAGAGGCTCGCCGCGATGGTGTTTTGAACGACTGTCATGTGCCCTTCTTTCTTGTTATGGAGGTAGGAGCGTTAGGGTGCATGGAGTTCTCCGTATCGTCCGACTGTCGCTTCGAAGGTCGATGCAGGGGTGCCGCGTATCCCTCGGTCGAGAAACGCCCGCACCACGTCGCGCGTGATGACGATGCCCCTTGCGCCGTCGATCGATCCGAGCTGGCCAACGGGGCGAAGCACCGGCATGTACAGCACGCTGTTATCTGTGAAGTTGAGGTGCTCTGTGCCATTGACGGCAAAAACCCGTACGGGTCCCGACAACGTCAGTGCTTTGAAGTCGTCCTTCCTTCGCTGGCAGAAGCCGTCGCACGACGCTTTGTCGTTGGCCTGCAAGATCAGCCCCGGGACCTTCAAGCCCGTACTGCGGACCTGGCTGAAGATGGTCCCGTCCAGATCGATCGCGGCGCTACATCGCGGGTCACGCGCGCAAACCTCGAACGACGCATTGCCTCCAAGCGAGTGACCCACGTACGCGACGTGACTGAAATCCAACGCGCCCAGGACCGGTGGACTCTTCGCGAGCGTCGATACGGCAAACGACGCGTCGTCGACCCAGACGCCGACGACCCGACTCGCAGTCGCGTACCAGGCGTCAATGTTGGTTTCCGCGATGCTGCCTTCCGGGGTGCCGTACACGAGGTGCCCATCCGGAAAGCCCACGACCTGGGATGACCCGCTCGGGTTGATGCCCACGACGGCGTAGCCGTGGCTCGCGAGGTCCTCGGCGAGTGCGGAGTACTCAGCGATCGAAGGGCCGAGGCCGGGCATCAGCACCACGACTGGTGGGCTTTTGCCTTGGAGCGCCGCGCCTACGATCGAGTTGGTACGCACTGCGTTGTTGTCCTGGAAGAGGACGCTCGCGGGACCGTATACGTGGTTGGCCGCGTCCGCCCATGGTTTCGGCAGATATGGGGCCGTCGCCGCCGAGTTTCCCTTCGCTGTCGGGTACCAGATCCACACCGCGATCTCACGCGGTCGACCGTCGCTCGCGAACGGATCGATCCGCGCTGCGTCCGTCAGAGCCAGCTCGATCCGCCCGACCGCGGAAGGTCCGGTCGGCTCCGCGAGTTGGCGTGCCTGCACGCGGGCGACGCCGCTTGCGCCGACGCCGACCGCAATGATCACGAACAGCCCTACGAAAAAGATGCCAAGGCCTTTTGCGACGTTGCGAATCAAAACAGGACCTCCCCGCGGATCAAAAGCGCACGGCAGCCCGCCCACAATGAGCCTGCGCGTTTGTCTCGATTGGCACGGACCTGGGAGTGGGTCGCGCGAAGGGTTCCCTGGCTCGAGCATCGTATCCCCGCTCTTGGCATCAGACGCGGTTTCGATGAGTTCTGCGAATTAGTTCTCATTCACGTGCGTACAAGTAGGTTGAGCGTGGCTTGGGCGTTGATCCGCGGCTTTGCGCTGTATCCAGTAACGCGTCGCTCGCCGATCGGAACGGCAGAAACGTGACTCGATCAGCCTTTGCCGCCGCGGCCCGGACGGGATCTGATCGGGAGTTAGCGCCTTGCCACGACACCTGATCTCGACTTAGGCAACCTCCTAGACAGGTACCGAGCTATCACCGGCCAACGGGCCGATCCAGCGACACCGCATTAGCGACCTTTGCGCGTCGAAGTTTGCTTTGCGAATCGTTGCGCACCGCCCGGCTTGCGCCGGGCGATGCGGAGGTGGCTCGTTACGCTCTGGCCGGTGCGGGCGCCAAACGGGGTGCCGCCTTTGCCGTGCCGTCTGGTCCGGCGATGACGTAGGCGATCATTCCGATGATCCCGAAGTTGAAGATCCCGAGCAGGAGTAGCACGACGAACCACACCTTGCTGTCGAGCTGCGAAACGTTGAGCAGAGCTCCGATCCAGGAGACGAGACCGGCGATCGCGCCGGCTGCCATTGTGAGTGCACCGACGAGCCCGACACCGAGAAGGGTCCACGTCAGAGCGCCTCCTCTGAGCCCGACGACCTCCTGACCGTTCATCACGAACACGTCGTTCGTGTAGGCGATCCCCCCGGCCACGAGGACCACGATGCCGCCGGCGATCGCGGCGAGCACGCCGCCGAGAAAGATCTTGGTCACTGTTGCTTTGGTCATTTGTCTTTCCTTTCAACTAACGAAGAGCTGTTGTTCAGGCGAACTGAGCGTTCGATCAATTGCCGGTGATTGTTGCGACGAACGTTGCTCCGGTGTCGAACAGCGTGACGAGCCCGGAGTGTGCGGCTGACTCGATGGCCTCGGCCGATTTCAGCGTCTGCCCGTTTACTGTCGTGGCCAAGGGGAAGCTCGGCGTGGCGGTCTCGCAACTACCGCTCGTGATGCCCGTTTCACTGCAGAAGACCAAGAAGCCGCGCAGCTTCGTGAAATTTGTGTCTGCAACGGTGTGGTCGTGCCGGAAAGGCAACGCGCCTTGAGGCGTGTCGGTCTGGGGAGCCGTCACGTAGAACTTGCCCACTCGGTCGCTGTGGGTGGTGCCTGGGAATTCTTTGGCTTCTTGCGGAAACACCATTCTGTGCTCCACCCCGTTCACCCAGACGGACTCCCAACAAGCTCCTGAACCGCCGGTCAGGCTCAGCGGAACGCAATTTATCAACCCTGCGGCTTGGGCAGGGGACGCGGCGGGAAAGAGAAGTGCCACCGCGGCGAGGGTGAATGCGGCAATGCGGGCACCCTTAGTCATTCGCGAACGCGTCGTGCCAGAAGAGACGACCTTGGTGACGGTTGCCTCGGTCATTTCGTCCTTTCCCTTCATGCCGCTCTCCGCGGCGCGCAGTTCGCGCGTAATGGCGATGAGGTAGCTCGAGAGCGTGCCTTCTTCACGCCGGCCTCTGCGTATCGCCGGAGAGGATCGGAGAAGGCTTAAAGCCTTTGAGGACCAGCCAGACGCCCAGCGAAAACTCCCATAGCGCGATCGGAATTGCGGCCAGCGCTGTCGAAGGGGCATGCTGCCCGATGAGACCGAACAGCACGGCGATGTCGCCAGCGACAAGCAGGGCCGCTCCGATGAACCCGAGCAGGGGAAGGACTCGCGGCACCAGGCGCGACTGGTACAGCAGGGAGCCGAGCAACAGGGCGTTCACGGCCGGAATGAAGCTTTGTCCGACGAGGAACATCCGGTCATACATGGCGACCAGCGCATGGCCGATGACCAACGCCTCAGCTCCGGCTCCGGCCTGCCGCAGGGTCACGACCGACAGAAGGCACGCGACGCCGGCGAAGATGGTGCTGGCTTCCAGGACTCGGGAGCCGACGAACCCCATCGCGAGCCCTTCGTTCTGCCTTTTGACCACCGAGTACAGCGCAACGGCGGTGCCGATGCCGGCGAGGGCCACGATCAGCTCCAGAATGCCGCCGAACAAGACGCC
>VBDX01000152.1 GCA_005881885.1 Chloroflexota bacterium | reverse complement strand
CCGCCGGTGTCTGCGTCGGCGCGGACGACGGCGACGCTGAGGGCGACGGGCTTGGACTAGGGCTCGCGGTCGGCGCCGCGGTCGGAGCTACGGTCGCTGGGGGCGTCGTCGCGGTGGGCGTGGCCGGGGCGGCCGTGTCTGCCGCCGCGCTCGGCGAGCCGCTCGCGACAGCAGTGGCGGTCGATGCCGGCGCGACCGGCGACGAGGATGCCGATGCTGACGCTGACGCCGATTGGACCGGAGCCGGCGCCCCGCTCGCTGAGGGCTGGACGGAACCCCCGGTCTGCGCACTCGCGAGAGGCCGCTGCACAGTCGGAACCGATGCGCAGGCGGTCGCGAGGAAGGCGGCGACAAGCGTCAGCGCAATTAGACGAAATCGCATGACGCTCCCACCAACGCGAGATTATCCCAGAGAGTCGCGCGCGGCGTGTCCGCGACGCTTGCTAGGGAATCGTCGCGTTGATGGTGACGGGACCGCTGACCACGACGCCGAGCCGCTCGACCTTGACGACACCGCCGACGAGGAATCGCACATCCCACGCCAAGCCGGCGGGAGCGCTGTCGAGTGAGACGTAGTAGGTCCCGTTGGCCGCGGTCGTGGTCGCACAGCGGATCGGCGGGCCGATCGTGACGCACACGCCGCCGTAGCCGGCTCCGGACGAATTGGTCACGCGCCCGCCGATGCCCAGCCCGCTCGGATTCGGTGGCGCCGTCGGTGGAGGCGGCGGCGGTGCGGTCGGTCGCCGCGTGGGCGGCGGCGGAGGCGGCGGAGGCTCTTCGGTCGGCGCTGCCGTTTCTGGTGGCGCCTGGGTCGCTTCTGGCGTCGGGACTTCGCTCGGCGTGGGGTCAGTGGTCGCTCTTGCCGCGGGCGTCGCGCGCGGTTCGCCGCTGGGAGCCGGCCCGGTCACGCCCAGCTCAGCGCCTGTGTACGTGCGCGGTCCGGCCGCGAGCACGGCGTACATGAGGACCGTCGCGAGGATCGCGGCCGTGCCGACGATCGGCAGGTAGCGGCGGACCTTTGGGAAATAGCGTCGTAGGAGGGAGATGAGGTCCATCTTCTCATTAACGCGGGCAGCGGCCGGCTTCCGACGGGTGTCAGTCAGTTGCCATTACCCTGAAACCGATGCGCGACCGCGGTCGTGGCGGTGACGGTGGACGGGACTGGGGGAATATCGATTGGTCGAATATCGACCTCTCCGGATTCGGTCGTGGCACGCGCGTACCCGGGCCGTCACGGCGCGCCGTGCTCATCACCGCGGTGCTCGTCGTTCTCATCCTCATTCCCCTGTTCATCGGGCCGATCGTCGGCTTCCTTACGGACCTGCTCTGGTTCCGCAGCCTCGGCCTCGAAGCGGTGTACCTGCGTCGCTTCACCGCGGGCTTCTACGCGTTCGCCGTTTTCGCCGTGGTCTTCTTCATCCTCGCGATACCTAACCTCTACTTCGCGCTTCGTCCGCAGGTGCCCCGCGTCGTGGTCGATGCCGAGCGCCGCCGGCGCGGCGCGCTCTCGTCGACGCTGCGCTACATGTGGCTACTCCTGATCCCGGCATTCTTCTTCGGTCTCGCCGGCGGCGACGAGTGGGACATGCTCCTGCGGTACGTGAACCAGGTCCCATTTGGGATCGCCGATCCGGTCTTCGGTACCGATATCGGCTTCTACTTCTTCACGCTGCCCGTCCTCGAATTCGTGCGTGGCTGGCTCCTCGTCGCGCTGATCGTGATCGCCATCGGCGTCGTCACGCTGTACTTCACGCGGGGGGTCATCGGCGTCGCGACCGGATCCCTCGCCAGCGCCGATCTGCGCGTCGCGGGGCGGACCGCGCTTGCGCTGGCGCGGCCGGCCCGCGCGCATCTGTCGATCCTCGGCGGGCTCTTCCTGGCGCTGATCGCCGGCGGCTACTTCCTCGACCGGTTCGATCTCCTCTTCCGCCAGGAGAACGTGCTCGTCGGCGCGGGCTACACCAGCATCACGGCGCGCCTGCCCGCACTCACGATCCTCAGCGTGATCGTCGGCGTCGCGGCGCTCGCGTGCTTCGCCAACGCCTTCCGCGGCACGCTCTGGATCCTCGGCGGTGCGATCGTCCTCTGGTTCGTCGCGACGCTCGTCGTCGGCGGCGTCTATCCCGCGCTGATCCAGAACTTCATCGTCCAGCCGGACCAGCTGAACAAGGAGCGGCCGTACATCCTGCGAAACATCGCCGCGACGCGCGCGGCGTATTCGCTCAACACCGTCGACGAGAGCGCGTTCAACGTCGCGGACACCCCGACGCCGGCGGAAGTTCGGGCGACGCTCTCGGACACGTCGACGGTGCGGCTCTGGGACTATCGACCCCTGCAGCAGGCTTTCGACCAGCTCCAGGCTCTTCGTACGCAGTACACGTTCGTCGACGTCGACATCGATCGCTACCAGCTCGGGGGCAAGGAGACCCCGCTCATGCTCTCAGCGCGCGAGCTCTCCTCCAACCGGCTCCCCGCGCAGACCTGGGTGAACCGCCACCTGGTCTTCACTCACGGCATTGGCGCCGTCGCCAACCCGGTTGGGGCGGTCGCGGCGGACGGGAGCCCA
This sequence comes from Chloroflexota bacterium, assembly GCA_005881885.1. Taxonomy (GTDB): domain Bacteria; phylum Chloroflexota; class Limnocylindria; order P2-11E; family P2-11E; genus 3-1-20CM-2-70-9. Next base: position 37,423 of record VBDX01000152.1, on the reverse strand, counting down.
CAGTTCTCGCTGAAGGGCATCCCGCCCACGGGCGAGCCCAAGATCGATCAGCCGCGCATGTACTACGGAGAGCTGACGAGCGAGTACGTCATCGTCGACACCGCGCAGGACGAGTTCGACTACACGACCGACCAGGGCAACGTCACGACGCGCTTCAGTGGAAAGGGTGGCGTGGGCGTGGGGTCGCTTTGGGACCGACTGCTCTTCACAATCCGCTTCGGCGACACGAACGTGCTCGTGTCGAACCAGATCACCGGATCGAGCAAGGTCCTCTTCCGCCGTCAGATCCTCCCGCGAGAACGGTTCATCGCGCCGTTCTTGGAATACGACCCCGATCCGTACCTCGTCGTCGCCAACGGGAAGATGTACTGGATCAACGACGCGTTCACCACCGGCGACCACTATCCCTACAGCGAGAGCTTCAACGCGCTCGGCACCGGACCCACATCGATCGCCGGCGGACGCCTCAACTACGTGCGGAACAGCGTCAAGGTCGTCACCGACGCCTACGACGGGACGATCAGCTACTACGTCATCGACGAGCAGGATCCCGTCATCCGCAACCTGAGAGCGATCTACCCGTCACTCTTCAAGTCGATCGCCGACATGCCCCAGGCGCTCAAGGATCACATCCGCTATCCCGAGGCGCTCTTCAGCATTCAGGCGCAGATCTTCGCGCTGTACCACATGACGAATCCCGACGACTTCTACAACCGGACGGACGCGTGGAAGATCGCGAGCGAGATCTTCACGCAGGGTGGCGCGGCGCAACCGATCGAGCCGTACTACGTCACGACCCGGCTCCCCGGCTCGGATCGTCCCGAGTTCGTGTTGTTCGTGCCGATGACTCCGGCCGGGGGTGAACGGAACAATATGGTCGGCTGGATCGCCGGACGCGCCGATGCGCCCGACTACGGCAAGCTCCGCGTCCTCACCTTCTCGCGCGACCGTCCGATCAGCGGGCCGCTCAATGTCGAGAACCTGATCGACGCCGATTCGACCATCCGCTCGCAGCTCACTCTGCTCTGTCCGTCGCCGGGGAACTGCATCCGCGGGAACTTGCTCGTCCTGCCCGTGGGCAGCAGCTTCCTCTACGTCGAGGCGGTCTTCGTCCAAGCGGCGTCGACGAGCCGTATCCCGGAGCTCCAACGCGTGATCCTCGCGACGCAGGGCCGCGTCGTCATGACCGAGTCCTTCGAGAAGTCGCTCGACGCGCTCTTCGGCGCGCAGCAGCAGCCACCGCCGACCACGACGCCGCCGCCCTCCACGACGCCGCCGCCCTCCACGACGCCGCCGGCCTCGGTGATCAGCGCCCTCGTGAAGTCGGCGACCGATCACTACAACGCGGCACAGGCCGCGCTCAAGAGCGGCGACTTCGCCGAGTACGGGCGTCAGCTCAAGCTGCTCGAGGACGATCTCGCGAAGCTCCGCGCGGCCACGGGGCAATAGGTATGAAGAAGAGGCCGACGCTTGAAGAGTTGCGGGACCGCCTGCGCAGGCTCCCGCCGGGCCCGGCGCTTCCTGCACGGGAGCGACCTGCTGCCATCATCCGGCGTGCGCGCGGGCCCCTCGTCGAGCCGCGTCGAGGCTCAGCGATCGCGAAGAAGCGTCGAGCTTCAAAGAACTAGTCCGCGTCTTGGCTGGGCTCACATCACCCGGTACGGACCTTGCGTCTCAGTTTGGCCGCCGATGAAGCCATCCACGCGGTCATCGCCGACCCTCACGCCTGAACAGCAACCAATCCTGAATCCTAGAATTGGTCCTTCTTGAGCCACACCGTCGTGCTCGGCGGCGGCATCTGCGGGCTCGCCGCCGGGTTCTCCCTCGCTGAACATGGCGAGCAGGTCACGCTCCTCGAAGCTCAGCACTTCCTGGGCGGCCTCGCCACGACCCTGCGCGGCGAAACGGGCGCGGGATTCGATTTCGGCCCGCACGCGTATCACGCCCGCAACCAGCGCGTGCTCGACATGTTCAAGGAGATCGCGTCCGACGGCTTCCCGGCGCGCGGCAAGAACGTCCGCATCAAGTTCCGCGGCAAGTACTACAAGTACCCGCTCGAGGCGCTCGACATCGCGAAGTCGATGTCCCCGCTTCTCGCCGCGCGGGCATTCGCCGACTACACCGTCGAGAGCATCCGCCGCCGCATCCGTCCGCGCGCGCTCGTGTCGGCCGAGGACTGGGTGGTGCAGGCCATGGGCCGCACGCTCTACTCCCTTTTCTTCGGCCCGTACACGACCAAGGTCTGGGGAGTCCCGCCCTCGAACCTCGCCGCGTCGTTCGCGCAGCACCGCATCCCGCACATCTCGCTCGCGAAAGTTGTCGTCTCGAGCCTGCGCAAGGGACGCGCGAAGATCACCGGAACGGAGCATCGTTACGCGCCGCTCGTCGTCGAGCTCTTCTACCCGCCGCGCGGCGCGGGCCTCATCTCGCAGCGCATGGCCGAGCGGATCAAGAAGGCGAGCCCCGCGAACGAGATCTGCACCGGCGCGCTAGCGACGGCCATCGAAGTCGACGGCGATCGCGTCGTCGCGATCCGCTACCGGAAGGTCCCGCGCACCGATCTCGACGGTCAGCTCGCGCTGCTCGCCACCGGGACCGAGGAGAAGGGGAACCCGTTCGCCGCCGCGCGGTCGCCGGAGCAGCGGATCGCCTGCGATCGCGTCGTGAACTCGATCCCGCTGCCGGCGCTGATCGATCTGCTCGGCGATGCGGTTTCGGACCAAGCCAAGGCGGCGGCACGCTTCCTGCGCTTCCGCGCGCTCTCCATCGTCGGCCTGCGGGTGAAACGGCCGCAGGCGCTGCCTGCCCAGTCGATCTACTTTACGAACAAGACGTTCAACCGTCTGAGCGAGACGCGGAACTACGGTGGGAGCGAGGTGTGCGGGCCTGACGAGACGATCCTGCTTTGCGACATCACCTGTGACGTCGGCGACCGTATCTGGAATGCGTCTGCGGACGAGCTGGGTCGGGTCTGCGCAGCGGAGCTGGCCGAGGAAGGGTTCATGAAGGAGACCGAGCTCGCCGAATCGGTGGTGCTCCGATCGACGTTCGGATACCCCGTGTACATGGTCGGCTACGAGCGCGCCATTGACACGCTCATGAAGGAGCTCCTCCGGTTCGACAATCTCGTCACCGGTGGAAGGCAGGGGCTGTATAAGTACGTCGACATGGACATCGCCTCCGAGATGGGGCTCGCCATGGCCGACCACTTCCTGTCCCGGAGACGCAAGGCGGAGGCGATCGGAAACATTCCCTATGAGGACCGGGTGTTCGCGTGACGCTCCGGGTGGGTGTGATCGGGGCGGGCTACTGGGGACCGAATATCGTGCGGAACCTGAGCGAAGCGCCCGGCGCCGAGCCGGTCGCGGTAGCCGACCTTTCCGAGGAGCGTCTCGAACGCCTCCGCAAGCGATTTCCGGCCGTGCGCATGACGAGGGACCATCACGAGCTCCTGGACGACAGCAAGATCGACGCGATCTGCATCGCGACCCCGGTGGGCACGCACCGCACGATCGCCGAGGAAGCCTTCGCCGCCGGTAAGCACGTGTTCGTCGAGAAGCCGCTCGCCGGGACCGTCGCCGATGCCGAGGCGATCGTCCGCGCCGCCGAACGTGCCGGGAAGACCCTCATGGTCGGCCACACCTTCGTCTACAACCCGGCCGTGGTGCGGGTGAAGGAGATCCTGGAGGCGGGCGGCATCGGCCGCATCCATTACATCGACAGCCAGCGCGTCAACCTCGGCCTCCACCAGTTCGACATCAACGTGCTCTGGGATCTTGGGCCGCACGACATCTCGATCACCCTGTACTGGCTTGACGAAGAGCCGTCCTGGGTCCAGTGCATGGGCGCGTGTTACGTGCAGCCCAGTATCGAGGACGTCGTGTTCCTCATGATCGGATTCCCCTCCGGTGCGATTGCGCACGCGCATCTCTCTTGGCTCGCGCCGAGCAAGCTCCGCACGATGACGGTGATCGGCTCGCGGAAGATGGTGGTCTACGACGACGTGCAGGCCGTTGAGAAGGTGAAGGTCTACGACCACGGAGTCGAGAAGCTTTCGGGTGATGACCTGCGGCGCAGCTACCGCGCTGGCGATATCCACAGCCCGCGCATCGATGTCACCGAGGCGCTGCAGCTCGAGGTGCGGCACTTCGTCGAGTGCGTCCGCGACGGCACGAAGCCGCGCAGCGGCGGCGAGGTCGGACTTCGCGTCGTCCGCGTGCTCGAGGCGGGTATGCGTTCGCTCCGCTCGGGTGGCGCTCGCGTCGCGTACCGGCCGGAGGCGGTGCGCGCGTGACCGCGACCCGGCCCGAGGCGCGGCCCGCGTCGGTCGCCGACACCGCCGTCGTCGCGGCGGACGCGCGGATCGGCGTCGGGACGCGAGTCTGGCATCACGCGCAGGTCCGCGAGGGCGCGCGCATCGGCCGTGAGTGCAATGTCGGCAAAGGCGTCTACGTCGGTGCGGGTGTGGTGATCGGCGATCGCTGCAAGATCGAGAACAACGCTTCGCTGTTCGAGGGGCTCACGCTCGAGGAGGGCGTATTCGTGGGACCGCACGTTGTCTTCACGAACGATCGCCGCCCGCGCGCGACGAACCCCGACGGCACGCTGCAGACCGCCGACGACTGGGAGCTCGGGCACACGACGGTACGGCGCGGCGCATCGATCGGAGCCGGAGCGATCGTGCTCCCGGGGGTCGAGATCGGCCGCTACGCCATGGTCGGCGCGGGAGCGGTCGTGACGCGCGACCTGCCCCCGCATGAGCTCGTCGTCGGGAATCCCGCCCGGCACATCGGCTGGATCTGCGCCTGCGGCCGCGAGCGCTCGGAGATGTTTCCCGCTCCGGGAACGGAGCTCCGCTGCGCGCGCTGCGGGCCGGAGCGCGCGACGTGAGCGACCCAGCGGTCGACGTTACGACGCCGGACCAGCGGGCCGCGATCGGTGCGCTCGAGCGTGAATGGCATGACCTCGACGAGTGGCTGCGATCGCTCGATGATCGCGACCTCGACCGGCCCGTCTTCGGCGAAGGCCCAGGGTGGCGGGTCCGCGACATGATCCCGCACCTGGCGTGGTGGCAGGAGCTCGCCGGCCGCGTCGCCGAGAAGATCGCGAGGGAGGGCGGGGCGCCCGACCAGCGGGGATCGCGTGCCTTTGTCGGGATACTCCTATCGACCGACGAGCAGAACGCGGCGACGCATGAGGCGTGGCGGCAACGACCCATGGCCGACCGCTGGAAGCGATGGCTCGAAGCACATTCGCGAATGATGGCCGCGGTCCGCGCGCTCCGAGCAGACCAGCTGCTCGGGGGCGACGGACCGGAGGGTCTGCAGCTGCACTTCGCCGTGCCGGGCGTCATCCATCTGCAACGCCATCGTCACGACATCGAGGAAGCTTTGAAGGAGACAACAACGACATGACAGCCATCGCCACGCAAGAGATCCCGCTCGTCGACCTGCGCGCTCAGTACGCGACGATCCGCGATGAGGTTCGGAAAGCGATCGACGAGGTCCTCGACAGCATGCAGCTCACGATCGGGCCAAACGTGAAAGCGTTCGATCAGGAGTTCGCGTCCTACATCGGCACCAAGCACGCTATCGGCGTCGGCTCGGGCACCGATGCGCTGCAGCTCGCGATTCGCGCATGCGGGGTCTCGTCGGGTGATGAGGTCATCACGGTGTCGCACACGTTCTTCGCGACGGTCGAGGCCATCCTGTATGCGAACGCCAGGCCGATCCTCGTCGAGATCGAGGAGCGCAGCATGCTCATCGACCCGGCAGCCGTGGCCGCGGCGATCACGCCTCGGACGAAGGCGATCATCCCGGTCCACCTCTACGGCCGCGGCGTGGACATGAAGCCGCTGCGGCAGATCGCGCAGGACCGCAACATCACGATCATCGAGGACGCGGCGCAGGCTCACGGCGCCCTGCTCGACGATGGGCAGAAGGCCGGCGCCGCGGGCCGCGTCAACTGCTTCTCCTTCTACTGCTCGAAGAATCTGGGCGCGTACGGCGAGGCCGGCAGCATCACGACGAACGACGATCGGCTCGCGGACGAGCTGCGCGCGCTCCGCGAGCACGGTCAGTCGACGCGCTACTACCACCCGGTCATCGGCTACAACGCGCGGCTGGATGAGCTACAGGCGGCGATACTCCGCATCAAGCTGCGCCGCCTGGAGCAGTGGAACGCGCGGCGGCGCGAGATCGCGCGAAAGTACGACGAGCGGCTGCGTGGGTCAGGTGTAATCCCGCCGGAGATCCCGGCGGATATCCGCCGCCACGTCTTCTACACGTACACGATCCGCGTGACGGGCGGACGGCGCGACGACCTGCGCACATACCTCGGCGAGCACGGCATCGGGACACAGATCCACTACCCCGTGCCCATCCACCTCCAGCAGTCGGCCGAGTTCCTGGGATACCGCAAGGGCGACCTCCCGGTCACCGAAAAGGTCGCCGGCGAGGTCTTGTCGATCCCGATGTTCCCAGAGCTCACCGACGAGCAGGTGGACCGCGTCGCGACGGCGATCCGCGAGTTCATGAAGGCGCATTGAGCCCGCGGACTGTCAAGGCGGTCCACGGCGTCCAGCAGGTCGCGGCCGACCCGGCGGACGAGGTCGCTGAGTCCACGCGGCTGCAGGAGCGCGAGTCGCGTGAGGCGCTCCTCGAGAGCTACGCGGCCTCGGCGTTCATCGACAGCGTCGACGGCGCACGGCAGCGGCGGGTGCTGCTGCGCGCGCTCTGCAAGTCTTTCGGGAGCGGCGTGCGGATCGGGGTGGGCGTTCTCGTGCTGCATCCGCACACCTTCGAGATCGGCGATGCGGTCTTCATCGGCAACCAGACCTTCCTGCAGGGCCGGCACGACGGGCACTGCGCGATCGGCGCGCATACCTGGATCGGGCCCCACAGCTACTTCGACTGTCGCGACCTCGAGCTCGGCGAGTTCGTGGGTTGGGGTCCGGGCGCGAAGGTGCTCGGGAGCGAGCACACCGGTGACCCCGTCGACGTTCCGATCATCCAGACGGACCTCGTGATCAAGCCGGTGCGCGTCGGCAAATGGGCGGACATCGGCGTGAATGCCGTGCTTCTGCCCGGCGTGACGGTCGGCGTGGGCGCGATCGTCGGTGCGGGCGCTGTGGTGACGCACGACGTGCCCGACTACGCGATAGTGGCAGGCGTGCCGGCCAAGCTGCTCCGATACCGGAAAGATCCCGAGCAGCGCGCATGAAGCTCTTCGGTGGTGAGTCGAAGAAGTTTCGCGTGGTCCCGCGCTCCGCGACCGACACGACGCTCCTCGACCCCAAGATCGCCGATGCTCTCCGCAAGGCTGGAAAGGATCCGAGCAAATTCACCGTGGTGCCGTTCGAGCCAGGCGAAGCGGAATCGCCGCTCCAGGGTCTCTTCAGCTCCGGCAGCCGCGTCGAGCACACCTTCTTCTTCTCCACCCTGAACAGCGCGCTCAGCGCGATCGAGCGGTTGGTCGAGGAGGAGACCGCGGCGCGCATCACGAAGGACAAGGATGGCTGGCTCGTGGCGTTCGACAGTCCCGACGAGACCGGCGTGGCCGGAGCTGCACAGCACGAACGGTTCGTGACCGCCACCGCGTCATTCGGCGCACAGGACCGCGGATTCGCTCATCTCACGATGAACGTGAACCGGATCAAGAAGTGAGCGCTCTCTCCGGCGCGCGCGTCGTCATCACCGGCGGCGCGGGTATGGTCGGCTCGCACCTCGCTGACGCCGTGCTCGCTGCCGGCGCGAGCGGAGTGGTCGCCCTCGACGCGCTCGTCCGTGGCGTACCTGAGAACCTCACCAGCGCGCTCGCGACGGGCCGTGCGCGGCTCGTCGAAGTGGATATCCGCGATCGCGAAGCGGTGCGGGCGAACGTGGCCGGCGCAGATGTCGTCTTCCATCAGGCTGCGCCCCGGTGGACGCGCTGCCAGGAGGATCCGCGCGAATGCCAGCGCGTGATGGTCGACGGCACGTTCAACGTGCTCGAGGCCGCGGCCGATGCCAAGGTGGCACGCGTGGTGCTCGCGTCTTCGGCCGTGGTCTACGGGGAGCCGATGCGCCTGCCCATCGATGAGGACCACCCGCTGAACGGCACGACGGTCTACGGAGCGGCCAAGGTCGCGAACGAGCAGATGGCGCGCGCGTTCGCGCACCTTTCCGATCTACCGACCACCGCCCTGCGCTACTTCAATGTTTACGGCGCGCGGCAGGACATCCGCTCGAAGCACCTCGAGGTGATGATCCGGTGGCTCGATCTCATCGACGAGCGCAAGCCGGTCGTGCTCTTCGGTGACGGATCGTCCTCCGCGGACTTCGTGTACGTCGACGACGTCGTGCGCGCGAACATGCTGGCCGCCGAGTCGAGCGCTACGAACGCGATCGTGAACGTCTGCACCGGCGTGGAGACCCGCATGAGCGAGCTCGCCGGCCTTCTCCTCGAGGTCACCGGGAGCGACGTCGGAGTCGAATACCGCCCGCAACCAGCCGGGGCGCTCCCGGCCCGCCGTGTCGGGGACCCGAAGCGAGCCGAAGAGGTCCTCGGGTTCAGGGCCAAGACGTCCCTGCGCGATGGCGTGCGCCGTCTCGTCGACTGGCGCCGGCGCGCGCTCGGGAACGCCCGCGCGTCCGAAGCGACCGCGTAAGGAGAGAGACCGATGGCCGTCGAGGCGAAGAAGAAGCTCAACATCCCGATCACCAAGCCCGCGCTCACCGAGGAAGAGGCTCGCGCGCCGTTCGAGTCGATCAAGAGCGGCTGGGTGACGCAGGGCCCGAAGGTGGCGGAGTTCGAGAAGGCCGTCGCGACATACGTGGGTGCGCAGCAGGGCATCGCGACGACCTCCTGCACGACCGGTCTGCATCTCGCCCTCGCCGCGATCGGCGTCGGCCCTGGCGACGAAGTGATCGTCCCGTCGTTCACGTTCATCGCCTCCGCGAACGCGATCCTCTACACGGGCGCGACGGTCGTCTTCTGCGAGATCGACCCCCGGACGTACAACGCGGACCCCAGCGACATCGAGAAGCGGATCACCAGGCGCACCAAGGCGATCATGCCCGTGGACCAGATCGGCCTCGCGTGCGACATCGGCGCGATCAACGAGATCGCCAAGCGGCACGGCGTGGACCTCATCGAAGATGCCGCGCCCACGATCGGCGGTACCTACAAGGGCCGGCGCGTCGGCTCCAACGCGCATCAGACCGTCTTCAGCTTCCATCCGCGCAAGGTCATCACCACCGGCGAAGGCGGGATGATCCTCACTGACGACGATGCCCTCGCGGACCGCGCGCGAAAGCTCCGCGCGCACGGGATGAGCGTCTCCGATCTCGACCGGCACAAGGCCGACCGGCCGATCATCGAGGAATACCACGACCTCGGGTTCAACTACCGCATGACCGACATCCAGGCCTCGATCGGCCTCGTGCAGCTTCGTCGCCTCGACGAGCTGCTGCGGATCCGCGTCGCAAAGGCAGAGCGCTACAACGCCGAGCTCGCGAAGATCAAAGGCCTCGAGGTCCCGTACACGCCGCCGTACGCGACGCACACCTATCAGTCGTACTGCGTCCGGCTGACCAAGGACTGCAAGGTCGACCGCGAGGACCTGATGTCGCGGCTGCTAAAGCGTGGGATCGCGACGCGCCGCGGCGTCATGGCCTCGCACCTGGAGAAGGTCTACCGGGACCGGGTGGGCACCGTTTCGCTGCCGGTCACCGAGGAGGCCGCACGCACGACGATGCTCATCCCGCTGTTCGCTTCGATGACCGATGACGAGCAGGCGTACGTCATCGACGCGCTTCGTGAGGAGCTCGGGTAAGGGCAGTACCCGCCGAGGGCGAGGGACTAGTACGGGCGGATCACGCGGCTTGTTCCGCATTCGCAACCTCGCCGCCTAACGCGTCGATAGGATGCCGTTCGTGGAGTACCTCCTCGCGCTCCAGGTCCCGGGCTCGTCGATGCGACGTCTCGATGAGATCGAGGGCATGGAGCAGCGAGTCTCCGCCGCGGTGCGCGGACTCGGTACGGTCGACGGGCACGAGGCGGTCTCAGGCGAGACGAACATCTTCATCCTCACCCCGAGGCCGCTCGAGGTGTTCGAGCGCATCCGCGGGATCCCTGAAGGCTGGGAGCTCGTGCCCAAGCTCAAGGCGGCGTTCCGTAAGGTCGACGGTCAGGACCTCGAGGTCCTCGACCCTGAAGGTCCGCACCGGTTCCGGGTGGGCTGGTAAGAGAGCACTGCCCGGGCTACGCGGCCCGCATGAACTGAATCCCGTCCTTGCGCCGCCGGTACCCCATGGTGTCGTTGATGTGCAGGATCGGCGCGTTCTGGCTGTCGTTGTCCGTGCGAACTTTGTCGACGCCAAGGGCGATCGCCTGCATGACGGTCTCACATTTGAGCGCGCGCGCTATCCCTTTGCCGCGACCGGCCCGCGCCACGCCGGTCCAGTCGGTCTGCACCACACCGCGCTTGGGCGGGTAGGAGAGCATCGATACGCCGAGGATCGCGTCGCCGTCGCGCGCGATCCAGATGCGGTCCCCGCGTAAGCCCGGGGAGCGCATCCACTTCATGAAATCCTCGAACGCGCCCTCGACGTACGGCTCCGTCGTCGGGATGTCCTGCTCGGCCTCGTTGCTCATCCGCCAGAGCTTTGCGAACTTCTCCGGGTCGTCGTCGCGATCGATGGTCAGCACGGTGATACGTTGCTCGCGCATCTTCTTGCGCGAATCGGCGGCCATGGCCTCGAGCTTCGAGCGGTTCGCGACGAGATCGAGCTCCCAGAAGCGCTGCCTCCGCTTCTCCCGATAGCCGCGCTTCGCGAGCGCGCCGACGCGGAGGTCGTCGTTCTCCCAGGCCCACGATGTGAAGGTCTGCGTGCCGTCGGCGCGCGAGCGGTCCTCCATCGCGGCCAACAAAGCATCGATCCGCGTGGCCGTCCGGTGTGACGGGACGAGATCGCCGGTCACCCCGCCGTAGCGCTCGGGTGTCTCCCAGAGATGATGGCGCTGGTGGGCGTACGCGACGCGCATACCGTCGATCTCGCCGATGAAACGCTCGACCTTCCAGTTCGCCTCGGGGTTGCGCCAGTAATCTTCGTAGATGACCGGATCCTGGGGATCATCGGGACGAACAGCCGTCTCGAGATCGGCCGCGAATGCGGCGTCATCGATCCGCGCCTCCCGGAGCGTGACGTCGCCTGCCTTCACCTGAGCCTCCCCAGCGCCTTGTCGCGTGCCACGATGCCGAGTTGCAGAAGGTACTGCCCGATCTCCCGGCGACCGAACTTCGACGCGCCCAGCTCGCGGTCGCGGAAGGTGTACGGGACCTCGACGATCCGGCGCGCGTTCGCACGCGCGATCACCTCGAACCCGATCTTGAAGCCGATCGCGTTCAGCGGCACCCCGTCGATGGCCGAGCGGCGCACCGCGAAGAACCCGCTCGTCGCGTCCCGAACCGGGACGAGCGCATTCCCGAGGAAGCAGGCGACGCGCGACGCGACGCGCCGCCGTAACGGCCAGTCCATGGTCGCTCCGCCGGAAACGTAGCGGCTTCCGACCGCGAGATCGATACCCGCATCGATCACCGCCAGGAGGTCGGGAACGATCTCGGGCGGATGCGAGAGGTCCGCGTCCATGACCACGAGGACATCGCCGCGTGCCTCTTTCATGCCCGCGATCACCGCGGACGCGAGACCGGCTTTACCCGCGCGCCGCAGCACGCGCACCGGGTGTCTGGCGCCGAGCTTCTCCGCGACGTCGGCGGTGCCATCGGGCGAGCCGTCGTCCACCACGACCAGCTCCCACTCGCGGTCGCGCATCGCCGGCGCGAGCCGTTCGACGAGGAGCGGGAGCGATGCGGCTTCGTTGTACGTAGGGACGATCACCGAGTCCACGCCGCCGATAGTCTAGGAACGGTGCGAGTAGCGTTCGACGCGCGCCATCTGCAGACCGTGGCGCGCGTGCGAGGCATTGGCCGCTACTCGAGAAATCTCCTGGCCGCGTTCGCGCGTCGCGCTCCGCGAGATGTCGAATGGATCCTGCTGCGGCTGCGGAACTTCCCGCCCGCGGACCCCGGCCTTCTCCCCACCCATGAAGACCTGCCGACGGCACGGCTCCGGCGTCCGGAGCTCTCGATGCTCGCGTTCGATCCGGTCCTGCTCTCGTTCGAGCTCGCCGGCGCGAAAGCGCACGTCTACCACTCGACGCAGCTGTCGCTCCCTGCGCGGCGCTCGTTCCCCGCGGTCATCACGATCCACGACGTCGCGCCGCTCATCTGGCCCGAGCATTACCTCCGGCTGCCGTATGCGCGCGCGGGTCATGCCTGGCAGTACGCGCTTGCACGCCGTGCCGATGGGGTGATCGCGGTCTCGGAAGCGACCAAGCGCGACGTCGTCGAGCGGCTTCGTGTCCCGGAAGACCGCGTGACGGTCGTGACCGAGGCCGTCGACGAGTCTTTCGTCCCGCCGTCGCGCGAGGAGGGCCGCCGGGTCTCGCAGCAGCGGTTCGGTGTGCCCGACCGCTACGTCCTCTACGTCGGCCAGTTCGATCCCCGGAAGAACGTGCTGGGCCTTCTCCGTGCGTTCGCTCAGGCGGCCGATCGCGACCGGGACCTGCGTCTTGTTATCGCGGGCGATCTCGGAAAGCTCTCGGCGATCTTGCGTGATGCGCTCACCGATCGGCATGTGCCGCGCGATCGCGTGATCCTCACCGGCTTCGTCGACGATGCGACGCTCGCCGCGCTCTACGCCGGCGCGGAATGCCTCATCCACGCGGCACTTCTCGAGGGCTTCGGCCTCACCGCCCTCGAATCGCTCGCCGCGGGCACACCGGTCGTGGGCTACGCCGGGGGCGCCGTCGCCGAAGTCGTCGGCGACGCCGGGCTCCTCGTGCGCAGCGGCGACGAGGAAGCCCTCGGCGCGGCACTCTGTCGCGTTCTTGACGACGCTCCGCTACGCGCGACCCTCGCCGGACGCACGCATTCCCGCGCGAGCGCGTTCTCGTGGGACCGCGCGGCGGATGAGACGCTCGCCGTGTACCGGCGCGTCGCGCGGTTAGACTGAAATCCTTCAGATATGGCCCGCCGGATCCCACTTCCGCGTCTCTCCCGCAGGCAGCGTCGCGCTCGTTGGCAGCGGGAGCGCCGCCAGCAGGCGTTCATCGTCGTCATCTTTTCGGCGGTCCTTTTCTTCGTCCTGGGGCTGATCACGTGGGCCGCGAGCGACAAGTTCTATCAGGACAACCTCAAGCCCGCGATGCGCTTCGAAGGCCGGGCCGTCGCGCTCCGCGACTGGAAGCGGGAGGTCAAGTACGAGCAGACGCGCTTCTACGTCGAGTTCGGCGTACCGGCGGGATACGAGAACGACCCGCAGATCGCCGAGCAGAAGGCCTCGTTCGAGCGGAGCTCGCTGGACGCCCTCGTCGAGCATTCGATCCTCGACCTCCAGGCCAGGGCCGACGGCGTGACGATCGCCCCGGACGCGATCGATGCGCGATACCAGGACGACTGGGGCCAGTTCCGCAGCCGCCACATTCTCATCCAGACCAACAAGGACGCGCCCGACCAGGCGCTCGAGGTGAACAACGCGCTCGCGAAAGCGACCGCGATCCGCGATCAGCTGCGCCTGGATCCGAACAGCCAGCCGCTCTGGAACCAGCTCGCGAAGGACAAATCGAACGATCCCGGCTCCGCGGACTCGGGCGGCGAGCTCGGCTGGGTGGGGAAGGGCCAGTTCGTGAAAGAGTTCGAGGACGCCGCGCGCGCTCTCAAGATCGGGGAGGTCTCCGATCCGATCAAGTCGGACTTCGGCTACCACATCATCCAGGTCGAGGAGCGCAGAGGGCCGGAAGAGAACGAGATCGTAAAGCGCTGGCTCGCCTCGGGCTTCACCGTCGACGACATCAAGACGCACGCGCGTTACGAGCTCCTGCGCGATGAATTCACCAAGCGCCGGCAGGATCAGGCCGTCGTGTCGCCGACTGCGCAGGTCCACGTCGCGCAGATCCAGGTCGCCGCCCCTCGCCCGGTCGGCGGCGACTTCCAGGCGTTCACCGCCCAGCTCAAGAAGGTCTCCGACGTCGGCGCCGCGCTCGACAGCGGCACCGACTTCGGCGAGGTCGCGAAGAAGTACTCCGAGGACAGCGCCACGAAGGACAAGGGTGGAGACATGGGCTGGATCGCGCGCGGCATGCTCACCGATCTCGCGTCCGAGAACGAGCTCTTCAATCTCGATGCCGGTGCGCGCAGCCAGCAGCACAATGCACTCAACACCACGACCTGGTTCAAGGCGCTCGAGAAGTCGGACTCCCGAGACCTCGATGACGCGCAGAAGAAGACGATCAAGGACAACGCATACCAGTACTGGCTGAACCAGCAGAAGAAGGCGCACGACGTCCTCCGCCTCGTCCCTGGCCTCGAGTTCGACTAGCCACCTCGCAGCGCTTCTCGAGCGCTGGCCGGGCGGCGTCGATGTGGTGCCCGCGAGTCGTCTCGATCGGCATACGTTCGTGACCATCCGCGCCGTCGCGATCGCGCTCGACGCCGTGCCGGACTGGTCGCTTCTTCGCGCGCGCTATCCGAGCGATCATGCAGTGGCGATCATCGATGGCGAGCGCGAGCGGGCGATGACGCTTGCGGCCGCCGAGAGCGTCATCGCCGGCGCAGGCTTCTTGGTTCTCGCGCCGCTCGAGCCATTCGCCGATCTCGCCTCGCTCGCGACCGTGACGCGCATTGCCGAGCGACTTCGCGCGCCGGACGGATGCCCCTGGGACCGCGAACAGACACATGCCTCACTACGGCCGCATCTTCTCGAGGAGGCGTACGAGGCGCTCGCCGCGCTCGATTCAGGCGATCCGGCGCGCCTCCGCGACGAGCTCGGCGATCTTCTCTTCCAGATCGCCATTCACGCGCAGCTCGCTCGTGAGGAGGGCGCCTTCGACGCCGCCGAGGTCGCGCGGGAGCTCAACGAGAAGCTCATCAGGCGGCATCCGCATGTCTTCAAGGGGCAGGAGATCGCCGGAGGCGATCTGCTCGCGCAGTGGGAGCGGATCAAGCGCGATGAGAAGGAGGGCGCCGCGCAGTCGCTCCTCGGCGGCGTGCCGCGCGAGCTCCCGGGGTTGTTTGCGGCAGAGCGGATGCAGGAGCGCGCCGCACGCGTGAAGCTCGAACCGCCCCGTCTCGAGCTCCCGCTCGACATCGACGACGAAGACTTTCTCGGCGACCTCCTCTTCGACCTCGTCGGCGCCGCGCGCTTGGCCGGCTTCGATGCGGAGACCGCGTTGCGTGCCGCGAACGAACGCTTCGCGGCGCACGTCGCGCGCATCGAGGCTCGCGCCGCGGACGCGGGCCGCGCGCTGGAGTCTTACTCTCCCGACGAGATGCGCCGCCTCTGGGAGGAGACCGCGTGAGCTTCGCGCGGCCGGACGGACGCGCTGCAAACGCCCTCCGGCCGATCACCATCAGCGTCGGCGTCTCGAAGTTCGCGGAGGGCTCCGCGGAGATCGCTTTCGGCGACACCAAGGTGCTCTGCCTCGCGACCCTTCAGGAGAGCGTGCCGAAGTTCCTCGAGGGGAAAGGAACGGGCTGGCTCACCGCCGAGTACGCCATGCTGCCGCGCAGCACGCCTGAGCGCAGCCAACGCGAAAGCATCGCGGGCCGCCCCGGCGGTCGCACCTTTGAGATCCAGCGCCTCGTGGGGCGCGCGCTCCGCGCGGCCGTGGACATGAAAGCTCTCGGCCCCCGCAGCGTGATCGTCGACTGCGAGGTGCTACAGGCTGACGGCGGCACGCGCACGGCCGCGATCACCGGAGGCTTCATCGCCCTCGCGCACGCGCTACGCAAAGTGACGCCGTCGCCAATCGTGCGCAGCGTCGCGGCTGTGTCGGCCGGTTACGTCAAAGGCGAGCTGCTGCTCGATCTCGCATACGCGGAGGACTCGATCGCCGACGCGGACGTGAATGTGGTCGCGACCAGTGAGGGCGAGCTGATCGAGGTCCAGGGCACTGCGGAAGGCCGGCCGTTCACGCGCGCCGACTTCGACCTTGTCCTATCGCTCTCGCTCGACGGGATCGCGCAGCTCATCGCCGCGCAGCGCTCCGCGCTCAAGTGACGGAGGGCCGGCACCGGCTTCTTGTCGGTTCGGCCAACCCCGGCAAGCTGCGCGAGTACCGCGAGATCCTGAGCGGGCTCGACGTCGCGATCGTCGGGCCCAGTGAGCTCGACCCCGTGCCCTCGGCGCCCGCCGAGGACGCCGCCTCGTTCGCCGAGAACGCGACCTCGAAGGCGCGCGCGTATGCGCTGGCGAGTGGACTGCAGACGGTCGCCGACGACTCCGGCCTCGAGGTTTTCGCGCTGCACGGCGCGCCGGGTGTTCGCAGCCGCCGCTACTTCGGTGAAGACGCGTCTCCCGAGGAGCGCAACGCGCGGCTGCTCGCGCTCCTCGAAGGAGTGCAGGACCGCTCGGCGCGGTTCGTGTGCGTGGCCGCGCTCGCCTCGCCGGACGGGCACGTCGAGCTCTTCGACGGCGAAGTCCGCGGGGAGATCGCCGAAGAGCCGCGCGGCGACGGCGGCTTCGGCTACGACCCGGTCTTCGTCATCGCCGGCGATGGCCGCACGATGGCGGAGCTCACGCCGGACGAGAAACACCACATCTCGCATCGCGGGATCGCGGGAGCGAAGCTGCGCGCGCGCCTCGCCGGCGGCGCGTAGAGATGAGCGGTGCGAGAGTGCTGCACCACGTCGAGTACCTCGCGCTGACGCTCGTGCTCTTCGGTGCGGCGCTCGCCGTACGGGACGAGCTCGGGTGGGCGTACTGGGGGTTCCTGCTCGCACCGGACGTGTTCGGGCTCCTGCCGGCGACACTTCTGGGGCGCGCGCCCGCGCGCGGATATCTCCCACCCCGGGGCGTGTGGCTGTACAACGCCTGGCATACGTTCACGGTGCCGATACTTGTCGGCGTCGTCGCGCTCCTTCTGCTGCCGATCGGCAGTCCGTGGCCGGTCCTCGGCTGGCTCACGCACATCAGCATCGATCGCCTTCTCGGCTTTGGGCTTCGTGGCGACGACGGAGGTCAGGCGGTCTTCTGAACCGTGCCCGCGAGTGCGACGCGCAGCGCCGCGACGTCCCGGTGGAATCCCGCGTCCGGGATGGGGTCGCGATGCAGGTCCGGCTGGCGCATGAATCGCGCGGGTTCCCCGGGGCTGTCGTCCGTGACGTACCGCGGAACGATGTGCGTGTGCAGATGCGGAACGGTGTTCCCGAGCATCTCGAGGTTGAGCTTCGCCGGCTTGTAGTGCGACTCCAGCGCACGCGCGACGATCACGACTTCACGCAGGTACGTCGCCGCGTCGGTGTCGGTGAGGTCGGTGAGATCCGCGACGTGCCGTCCGCGCCAGATAGCGATCGTGTATCCGGGCTGGCCGACATCGCCGTGAACGAGGTATGCGTCCGACACCCGGCCGGCGAAGATCCGCGCGTTCCCGTGGGTCTCATCCGGGCGGCCTTCGTTGCACATGGGGCAGCTCTTGCCGGCCCGCCGTTCCTCCCAGTCCGCGTCCCAGGTCCGCACTACGTGGGCAACGGTAGCGTCCCCGCGTCGTACACGAGGTGTCCGTCCTGGATCCGGGCCGCGTCCCAGAGCGCGTGGGGCTCGGTCTTTCCCGGTGCGAGCAGGTGCGTGACCGTCCAGCCGTCCACGGTGAGCCGGTCCGCGATCAGGCGTCGATGGCACCGCCACCAGAGGGTCTCCGCGCACATGAAGGCGGTGCGCGAGCCCCGCGCCAGCGTGATCAAGCGCTCGTACTCCCGGATGAACTCGTCGCTCGACATGTGATCGGCGTAGCCGCGGAATGCCGCAACGCGGATCGCCCGATGCGGCGAGTCGTCGAGCGGCTCGCGCCTGCCGCCGAGTCCGGGTAGGTGCACGTACGCGATGCCCGCAGCGCCGAGTGATTCCGCGAGCGCCTTCGCGCCGAACTGCGGATGCCGTCGCGAGCCCGGCGCCGAGCGCACGTCCGCGACGGTCTGGATCCGGGCGTCGGCAAGAGTGGCCATGAGCTCGTCGATCGGCCTGGCCCCGTGACCGACCGACCAGATGTCCATGGCGATCAGTGTGGGAGACTCGGCCGATGAGCGACGTCACGCTCCGGACCATCACTCCCGATCAGCACGACGCGGTCATGCACTATTTCGATCTCGTCGCGTATGCGGATAACCCGAACTGGGCCAGGTGCTTCTGCATGGAGCGCCTTGTCGACGACTATGAGGACCGAACCAGGGAGCAGAACCGTGCGTCGCGCAGCGAGCTCATACGCTCCGCGAAAGCGAACGGCCTCGTCGCGTATCGCCTCGGGCGGGTCGTCGGCTGGTGCCACGCGGCGCCCAAGGACGGGCTCCGGAGCGTGCCCGGTCCTGCGGACCCGACGGCCGGCGCGATCGTCTGCTTCGTGGTCGCGCCCGATCAGCGCCGGCAGGGGATCGCGACACAGCTTCTCGACTACGCGCTCGAGCACCTGCGGTCCCGCGGCATGAAGACGGCCGAGGCCTATCCCTGGCTCGGGGAGGTCGACCCGGCCCGGTGGGTCTGGAGCCAGTACGTCGGTCCGCTCTCGATGTACGTGAAAGCCGGCTTCGAGATCGCCGAGAAGCACGACGCCTTCTGTATCGTTCGTAGAAAGCTATGAGCGCCAGGGTCGTCTCGCTGCAGCTCCACACCGCTCACGGGGTGCTTCCGACGCCCGTGCGCGAGGTCACCGCGGATGTCGGCGCTGGGATCGCGGGCGATTCCCACGGTGGGCGCCCGAACCGCGCGGTCCTGGTGATCGATCGCTCCACCCACGACGCGCTCGGGCTTCGGCCAGGTGATCTACGCGAGCAGATCACGGTCAGTGGGCTTCCGGACGTCACCGGCCTCGCCGAGGGCACCGAGCTGCGGATCGGCGGCGTGACCCTGCGTGTGAACGGCGAGTGCGAGCCGTGCACGCATATCGGCGAGATGAACGGGCAGCCGGACGTCGAAGCGTTCCGCGTCTCGCTCGTGGGCAGGCGCGGTGCGCTATGCACGGTCGTCACGGCCGAGGCCCCGATCCGCGTCGGTGACACGGTCACCGTCCTCGTCCGCGCGTAACCGCCGACACCAAAGCACGACCTTCCTGGCGCTGTTCCGCAACCTTCGCCTTCGTTAGCCTCGTCGGCACGTGAGCGATCGGACCACGACCTCGTCCGCAGCAGCGTCGGAGGACGGGGCCTAGTCGCGTCCGCGCACTCACCGATGCGACGAAAGCCTCCCGGAAGCGGGGGGCTTTGTTGTTAATGGGAGGAAACGTGGCGAGCGAGCACGATGCCTGTGCGCTCGTGGCCGTGGCGCGCAAGGACGCGCGGCCCACGCGCGCGTTATTGGACCTCGTCCTCCACGGCATGGCCTGCCTGGCGCACCGGTCGGGCGTCGTTGATGGCGAGGGCGACGGCGCAGGGATTCTCACCGACATTCCGCGCGCGGTCTGGGCCGGTAAGCTCCGCTCCGCGGGGATCGACGATGGGCTCGCGCAGAGTCGCCGCTTCGCGGTCGGACACTTCTTCCTTCCCGATGACGCTGAGCGCTCCACGCTTCTCGACGCGCTCGCGCGGCAGCGCATCACGGTCCTGCTGTCGCGTGACGACACGACCGATGAGGGCGCGCTCGGACCGCGCGGCCGCCTCGAAGCCCCGCGGTTCCTCCAGCTCGCGCTGCTCGCGCCGAGCGGCGGCCATTCCGGATCGCGCGCGCTCTATGAAGCTGCGCTCGCGATCGAGCGCACGACCGCGGCCACCGTCGTTTCGCTCTCACGGCACACCGCGGTCTACAAGCTGCGTGGCTCCGGCCATCAGCTGACGTCGTACTTCGAAGACCTGGGCGATCCGCGATTCGCTACATCGGTGGCCTTTGGCCACAACCGCTACGCGACGAACACGACCACGAGCTTCACGCGCGTGCAGCCCTTCCCGGTGTTCGCGCACAACGGCGAGATCAACACGATCAGCCGCCTCCGCGAAGAGGCACGTGGACTCGGGCTCGTCCTGTCGCGCGACGGAAGCGATTCACAGGATGTCGACGCCGTGATCCGCGGGCTCGTCATGCGGAATCGTCTGGCCCCGATCGAAGTCATCGAGCTCCTGTTCCCGCCGATCGTCAACGAGATGAAGCGGATGAGCGGCGAGCTGCAAGACGCCTACGTGCAGGGGCGCGCCGCGCTCGGTCCGCTCGCGCAGGGGCCCGCGGCGATCCTGTCGCGCGTCGGGGACACCTGCATCTTTGGCGTCGACGCGCTCGGTCTTCGGCCGCTCTGGCACGTCGAGACCGAGGACGAGCACGTCTTCGCGAGCGAGCGCGGTTTCGTGCCGCTCGAGCGTTACATCGCCGATCCCTACCCGCTGGGCCCCGGAGAACGGGTCGCGCTGCGGCGCGATGGCGGTTGGCGCTTCCTTGATCAGAAGGCGGTGCGCGAGCAGTTCGTCGCCGCCCGGCGCGCCCGCGGCCTGATGCTCGACGGCCTCCGCGAGCGCATCGTCTGCGGCGGGCCCGCGGAGGCGGTGCACGCGGGCCGGCGCTGGGAGATCGGCGTGGCGCCGGACGAGGTTGAGGACGTAGCGGTCCGCCGCGAGCGGCAGTTCGCAGCGCTGGGGTTCGAGCCCGACGACCTGAAGCAGGCCGCGTACATGGCGGAGACCGGGAACGAGCCGATCGGCTCTCTCGGTTACGACGGACCGCTCGCGGCGCTCGCCCCGCGGGCGAACCTCGCCGACCATCTCCACGAGACAGTCGCGGTGGTCACGAATCCGGCGATCGACCGGGAGCGCGAGATCGAGCACTTCTCTACGCGCGTGCTGCTTGGGCCGCGCCCATCGCCGGGGAGCCGGGGGGGCTCGCCCCCCCGACTGTGGATCGAGCTCGCGACGCCGATCCTGCTCGGCGGGCATTCGCCGGATACAGGCATATCGAGCGATGACTTCCGCGCGCTGGCGCGCGAGCGCGGAACCTGGCTCCTGGAGGATGTGATCGCGCGTTTCACCGCGGACGGCCGTCGCGCCCCCGCCGTGCTCGAAGCGGATCGCGACTGGGAAGAGCATCCCCGCGACGCGCTCGCTCGCCTCGGCGCCCAGGCAGCCCGCGCCGTGCGCGGCGGCGCGCGCCTCGTCGTGGTGCAGGACCGCGCGGTGATCGCGGAAGGTCGCGCGTGGCTCGACCCGGTCCTGGTCATCGCGGCGGCGCACGGCGCGCTCCTCGCGCAACCCGGCAGCGCCGGCTCGCTGCGCCGCGACTGCGCGCTCATCGTGTCCGCGGGAAGCCTGCGCAACCTGCACGACATCATGGTCGCGCTCGCCCTCGGCGCGGATGCGGTGAACCCGTACCTGGTGCTCGAGTACGCGATCACGACCGGCGACCCGCACGCGCTCGCGAACCTCATCGAGGCTCTCCGCAAGGGCATCGAAAAGGTGACCTCGACGCTGGGGGTGCACGAGCTGCGCGGTTACGGGCGGCAGGTCTCGGCGGTCGGGCTCGCGCCGGACGTGGCGCATTTCATGGGGATCGAAACGTTCTGCGCGAGCGATGAAGCGGGACTGGGCTGGGAGCGCATCGCCGAGGAAGGCTTCACGCGGGCCTCGATGCTCCGCGAGAGGAGAGATGCGCGGCTCGAGCCCGCCTTCCGGATATGGCCGCGAGCGTGGAAGGCGGCCCTGTCGGTCGCGAACGGCGAAGCGCCGTACTCCGCGTACGCGGAGCGTTTGCGCGAGCTCGAGACGACGCATCCCGTTTCATTGCGCCATCTCATCGACTTTGTCCGGCCGATCGACGGCGATCCCGAATACCCGGCCGACACCAGCGCGGGCGAGCACGCTGGGCCCTTCTACATCTCATCGATGTCGTTCGGCTCGCAGGGTGAGACCGCGTACCGCGCGTACGCGGAGGCCATGGCCCGCCTCGATCTCCTCTGCGTGAACGGCGAAGGCGGCGAGCTGCCGGACCTCATCGGCCGCTATCCGCGCAACCGCGGCCAGCAGATCGCGAGCGGACGCTTCGGCGTATCGGCGCTGCTCGCGAACTCCTCGAACTACCTCGAGATCAAGATCGGCCAGGGCGCCAAGCCCGGCGAAGGCGGGCATCTTCCCGCGCGCAAGGTCTCCAAGAAGGTGGCGCTCGCGCGCAACGCCCAGCCCGGCGTGGATCTCATCTCGCCGTCGAACAATCACGACATCTATTCGATCGAGGATCTCGCGCAGGTCGTTCACGAGCTCAAGACCGTCAACCCGCGCGCTCGGGTGTCGGTGAAGGTGCCGGTGGTGCCGGACATCGGCGTTATCGCGGTCGGCATCGCCAAGTCGGGAGCGGACATCGTGACGCTCTCCGGATACGACGGCGGGACCGGCGCGGCGCGGCAGCATGCTCTGCGGCGGGCCGGGCTGCCGGTCGAGATCGGCGTCGCGCAGGCGCATCGCGCGCTGGTCGCATCGGGGCTGCGCGACGTCGTCGAGCTCTGGTGCGACGGAGGCATGAAGAGCGCGGTCGATGTGGCGAAGATGCTCTGCCTAGGCGCGGACCGTGTCGGGTTCGGGACACTCGCGATGGTCGCGATCGGCTGCACGATCTGCCGCGGCTGCCAGCTCGATACCTGTCATGTCGGCATCGCGACGCAGCTCGAATCGGTGGCCGAGGCGACCGACCGCGGCGTGAAGCGCTTCGAGCCACGGGAGTTCGAGAGCGCGGTCACCAACCTCAGCCGCTTCTTCACCGCGCTACGCGAGGAGCTCGCGCGCATCGCGGCGCAGCTCGGCGTTCGGGCGACCGTGGACCTGGTCGGACGGACCGACCTCTTACGTCAGATCCGCGGGCTGGATCGCGTCGATCTGGGGTATCTCGTCGAGCCGATCGAGTGGACGACGCCTGGGCGGCGCGACGTGCGAGTCGTCGCGGGGGTCGCGGTCGCGGAAGCCGAAGGCCAACGTGCCCTTCGTGCGAACGATCGCTTCGTCGCGACCGACGCGTCCGGCGAGCTCGCGCGACTCCGGATCGCCGGCGCAGCGGTGGCGGACGTGGCGTCGATCTATCGCGAAGGATCGGTCGCCGGCAACGGATTCGCCGCGTACGCGACCGAGGGCGTCGCCCTCGTCCTGCGCGGCGGCGCGCAGGACGGTGCCGCCAAGACGGCGCTCGGGGGTGCGGTGGCGATCCTCAAAGCGCGCAACGCGGCGGGCCGGTTCGTGGACGGATCAGTCGGCAAATGCTTCGCGTACGGCGCTCAACGTGGACGGTTCCTCGTTCAGGGTGGGGCGGATGCACGCGCCGCCATCCGGCTTTCGGGCGCCGAGCTCGTGTTCGGGGGTGACCTGCGCGGTTTCGCGTTCGAGTACATGACCGGCGGCAAGGCGGTGGTGCTCGGCGATCCTGGGCGCTGGATCTGCTCGGGCATGAGCGGCGGCGTCGTCTACCTGCGTCACGATCCCGATCGTGGCCTCGACGAGGCCACGCTCCGCGATCGTTTCGCGAAGGGTGCCAAGGTCTTCATGCGTCCGCCGCGCGACGAGGACCTTCCTGGGCTCGCCGACCTTCTGGGCGCGTACGCCGACGCGCTCGACGAGAGCGATCAGCCTGACGCCGCGTGCGGTGTGCGCACGCTGCTCGTCGACCCGGCGAAACACTTCCGCGTCGTGCGACCGGGCACGGAGATCACGGACCAGACCATCTCGACCGAATAGTCCTCGGACCTGACGGTCCTCCGGTCTGCTGCTTGGCCAGTGCGCTGCGCGCTGGCCGCAGTAGCCTCTCGGCGGCGTGAGCCTGTTCGCGCTGGTCCTCGTGCTGGGCGCCGCGGTCCTGCACGCCACGTGGAATCTCCTCGCCAAGCGGGCCGTGGCCGACGTGCCTCTTCTCTGGCTCGCCTACCTCGTCGGCGCGGTCGTCTTCGCGCCTTTCGCGATCCTGATCCTGGTCATCGCCCATCCTGCGCTCGGATGGTCGGCGCTGGTGTTCGTCGCGGTCGCGGCGTGCCTGCAGATCCTGTACTTCGCCACGCTCACTGCGGGGTACCGCGCGGGCGATCTCTCGCTCGTATATCCGATCGCGCGCGCGAGCGGCCCGCTGCTCGCGACGATCGGCGCGATGGCGATCTTCGGCGAACGTCCGACACCGCTAGCGATCGCCGGTGCGCTCGCGATCGTCGGCGGCGCGCTTGTACTCGCCGGGGATCCGCGCGCGCTGCGCGCAAGCGGCGCCGGAGCCGCCGTCGGTTTCGCCCTCGCGACCGGCGTAGTGATCGGGACCTACACACTCTGGGATAAGACCGCGGTCTCGACTCTGCTTATCCCGCCGCTCTTCTACGACTGGGCGACGGTCACCGGACAGTCGCTGCTCTTCGCGCCACTCGCCCTGCGCCGCGGCGACGAGTTGCGCGAGACGTGGGCTCGCCGGCGCGGCGCGGTGCTCGCCGTGGGGATCCTGAGTCGCCTTGCGTACATCCTGGTGCTCACGGCGCTCATCGCGAGCCCCGTCTCGTACGTCGCTCCGGCCCGCGAGATCGGGATCCTCGTCGGCGCGTTTCTCGGAGCTCGCGTGCTCGCCGAAGGACACGCGACGCGCCGCGGCATTGGTGCAGCGGCGATGGTGCTGGGAATCATCGCGCTGGCGGTGGGCTAGTCGCAGCCCTGCACGGCCGCTCGTACTATCCGTGCGACATGCGGGTCCTCCGCGTCTTTGTACTCGTCGCTTTGGTCCTGACGATCACCGCGACCCCGGCCGCGGCCGCCGATATCCGCCAGGGCAACGACGTGATCATTGGCCCGACCGAAACGGTCGAGGACGATCTCTATGCGTTCGCCGCAACCATCGCGATCAATGGGACCGTTCACGGGGACGTCGTCGCCGCCGGCAATAACGTCAGCGTCGACGGCAGCGTGACCGGCGATCTGATCGCGGCTGCCAACTTCATCACGATCCGCGGCCAGGTCGGCGGAAGCGTGCGCGCGGCAGGAGCGACGGTCTTCATCGATGGCAAGGTCGGCGGGGACGTCTTCGGTGCGGGGAACGAGATCACGGTCAGCGGGAAGGGCCAGGTCGGCCGTGATGCCGTCCTGGCTGGGAACACCGTGACGCTCGGCGGTCAGATCGGCCGGAATGTCCAGGCGGGGTCGCGAGCCGTGACTCTCGACGGTCACGTCGGCGGCAACGTGACCGCGCAGGTGCAGTCGCTCTCGCTCACGAGCGGCGCGGCGATCGACGGATCGCTGAGCTATACGAGTCCGACCGAGGCATCGGTCCCGAGCGGCGCCGTGGTGCGGGGGACGACCACACGGAGCACGCCGCCACCAGGGCCCGTGCAACCGGTGCAGGGGCCCGCTGCGATCGCGATCGACTGGCTGCGCGGTCTCGTCGGACTTCTTGTGTTGGGGCTCTTCCTGGTGTTCTTCTTCCCGTCGTTCTCTCGTCGCTCCGGAGAGGCACTGGTCCGCTCGCCCTTCATGACTCTGGCCATCGGAGCCCTCGTCCTCATCGGCCTGCCGATCCTCGCGGTGGTGATCTTTGTCCTCGGCACGATCGTGGGCGGCTGGTGGCTCGGTCTCGTCGCACTCGCCTTCTACTTCGCGGCGATCGCGGTGAGCGTTCCGGTGGCGGCCCTCGGCCTTGGTGCGTCGATCATGCGCATCACCGGCCGACCGTCCCATGTCGTGCTCGCTCTTCTCGTGGGGTTGATCGTCCTGCTTCTCATCGGCCTCGTCCCGATCCTCGGACCGCTCGTCATCTTCCTCGCGGTGCTCTTCGGCCTCGGCGCGACCGCCATGGCCGTCGCCGGCGGCCGACAACCCGAGCCCGCGGCGGCATAGGCTCGGGAACCTCGCGCCGAGCGGGGTTGTATCCGTAGCAATGAAGGTGCGGACCAGGCGTGTCCTCGTGCTGGCGTTCGCTTTCTTGCTCGCCGCGTGTAGCGAGCAGGCCGCGGCCCCGCGGCCGAGCCTTGCGCCGGACGTGCACCCGACGGCGACCCCGCGGCCGACCAATGCCGCGAACGACCTCATCTATCTGCGCTCCGTCGGCTCCGGAGGTGTGACCAACATCCTGGCCATCGACGCGCGGACCGGAGCGACGACGCGGACGCTCGCGGATGGGTCGCTCTCGTCCGATCGCGCGACCCTCTACGCGCCCGAACTGGTCGACGGCGCGACGCGGACGCTCGTGCATGTTGTCGAGGTCGCCACGTCGCGCGAGCTTCGCTCGTTCACGCTCGACGGCGCATACCGCGCGATCTGGACCGACAGCGGCCTGACCGCGCTCTCGCGCGACGGAAACCATCTCGCGCTTGCGAACTCGCCGGTCAAGATCGATGGCGACTGGCTGACGAAATTTGCCGTGGTCGGTGCATCGTCGGGCGCGACGGAAGCCGTGTTCGAGGTAAAGGGGCAGTCCACGTATGGGTTCGCCGCGTTCTCGCCGGACGGCCGGTCGCTCTACCTGAACCAATTCGGCGAGGGCGGGACGAAACTGCGCGTGTTCGACGTCCCGTCAGCGACCCTCTTGCCCGCGGTCACGAGTGAGGGCGCGGGTCTCACTCAGAACGGCTTCCGCACGCCGGGGATCGTCTCGCCGGACGGGCGCTGGATGTTCAGCCTCGACGCCGGAAGCGCGACGACCAACTGCACGTCGACCGATGGACCGCAGTGCATCGGGAACGGAAAGCCGCCGTACGTCCTCGCGCTCGACCTTGTCTCGCGACGCGCCGCTACCGTCGCGCTGCCGGTCGAGCAGCGGTCGGGCGACTTCGAGAAGTACCTGCTCTGGTCTCTCGCGGTCGCAGCGGATGGCGCGACGGTGTACGCGATCAATCCCGCGCTCGGCGTGATCGATGAGATCGACGCGCGGCAGATGACGATCCGTCGCACAAAGTCGATCACGGTGAGCCGAGCCGATCAGGGTGCGTGGGCGGCGATCGGTCGCTTCTTCTTCCCGATCGCGGAGGCGAAGCGGTACATCACCGGCGGCGCGCTCGTGTCGCCGAGCGGCGATCGGATCTACGCCGCGGGGTACAAAGGGATCGCGGTCATGGATACGGCCGACCTTTCATCGCGCGCGGTGTGGCAGACCGACGGCGAATTCGACGCGCTCGCGCTCACGCCTGACGGCGAGCGGCTCTACGCGGTGAGCAACGCGAGCGGGAAGATCGCGATCGTCGGCACGCGCGACGGCGCCAGGCTCGGCGAGCTCAAGATCCCCGCGTTCGGGCAGACGATCGTTCGCATCGACAGCGCGCGGTAGCCCGCCCTCGCTAGCATGCCGTGGTGCCCCCCACGGCGCTGATCCCGATCCCTGCGACGCTGACCTCGCGATCGGGTGCGTTCGTCCTCACCGGGGTCACCCACGTGACCGCCCCCGACGAGCTCCGACCGCAGGCCGAGCTCCTCCGCGACCAGCTCCGCCCCGCAACAGGGCTCCCGTTGGCGACCACCGGATCCGCGGGCGGCCCGCCTATCTCACTCGCGATCGACGCGTCGCTCGCGCAGCTCGGCGACGAGGGGTATCGCCTCGCAGTGACGCCAGAACAGGTCAGCGTCCGCGCGCCGCGCGCCGCGGGCATCCTGCACGGCAGCCAGACACTGCGGCAGCTGCTCCCGCCGGCGATCTTCCGGCGCACACCGCAGAGCGGCGTCGCGTGGACCATCCCGTGCGTCGAGATCGAGGATCGTCCGCGATTCGGCTGGCGCGGAAGTCACCTGGATGTCGGTCGCCACTTCATGCCGAAGGAGTTCGTGCTCAAGCATCTCGATCTCCTTGCGTTGCACAAGATCAACGTCTTCCACTGGCACCTCACCGAGGACCAGGGCTGGCGCATCGAGATCAAGAAGTACCCGAGGCTCACCGAGGTCGGCGCCTGGCGCAAGGACTCGATGACCGCGCCTCGAACGAAGGATCCGGCGCTCCGGAAGTTCGCGGGCAAGCCGCATGGGGGCTTCTACACGCAGGACGACGTGCGGGAGGTCGTGCGGTACGCCGCCGATCGCGGCATCACCGTGGTCCCGGAGATCGAGATGCCCGGACACGCGGTCGCCGCGATCGCGGCGTATCCCGAGCTCGGCAACACCGGAAAGCCCATCGAGATACTCACGTACTGGGGCATCACCGATCACGTCCTGGGTGTTGGCGATAACGTGCTGCGTTTCTTCGAGAACGTCTTCGACGAGGTGCTCGCGCTCTTTCCGTCGAAGTTCATCCACGTCGGCGGCGACGAATGCCCAAAGACCGAGTGGCGGCAGACTCCCGCGGCGCAAGCGCGCATGAAGTCGGAAGGCCTCAAGGACGAGGATGAGCTCCAGAGCTGGTTCATCCGGCATTTCGATTCCTGGCTGGCCAAGCGCGGTCGCCGCCTCATCGGATGGGACGAGATCCTCGAAGGCGGTCTCGCCCCGGGCGCCACGGTGATGAGCTGGCGCGGCGAAAAGGGCGGGGTCGCCGCCGCCAAGGCGGGGCACGACGTGGTCATGGCGCCGCAGAAGCCCACGTATCTCGACCATTCACAGACGGAGCTTCCGACGGAGCCGCCGGGCATCGGCGGCCACAACTCGCTCGAGGACGTGTACGCGTACGAGCCCGTGCCGAGTGAGTTGAAAGGCGAAGACGCGAAGCACGTGCTCGGTGCACAGGGTCAGATCTGGACCGAGTACATGCCCGATCCCAAACGTGTCGAATACATGGCCTGGCCACGACTCGTCGCGCTCGCGGAGGTTCTTTGGTCGCCGCCGGAGACACGCGATCTCGCGAGCTTCAAGTCACGTCTCGAGACGCACCTCGAGCGTCTTGCGATCCTCGATGTGAACTACCGCGGGCGGTTCCGCCCGCCGGACTAGTAGCCCAACGGCGATAGACTCCGCTGGCAACGGGGGAGGTCCGCTATGGTTGATCTCGCACGCACGTACTTCCGTCTTTTTGCGCTCGTTCTGGTGGCGACGCTCGTTCTTTCCGCGTGCACCGGGGCGAGCCAGCCCGGAGCGTCGACCGCTCCGTCGGCGCAGAGCGGACCGGTCGCCGGAGGGACGGTGACCGTCCCGATTACCGCCGACCCCACGCTCAACCCGTGGAGCCCGAACGCGTTCGTCGAGTCGCTCTTCATCAACCGCGTGATCTTCGAGGGCATAACGAAGCCGGGGAAGGACCTCGCGCCCGCCCCCGACCTCGCCGAGAGCTGGACGATCGCACCCGACGGCCTCAGCTGGACGTTCAAGCTGCGCAGCGGCGTCAAGTGGAGCGACGGCCAGGCATTCTCCGCCGACGACGTGGCGTTCACGTTCAACGACATCGTGCTCAAGCCGGACCTCGGCGCGCAGAACCGAGCGAGCTACGCGGCGGTGAAGAGCGTGACCGTCGTCGACCCAAACACGGTCCGCTTCGATCTCTCACGCAAGTTCGCCGCGCTCGCGTCGTTCCTGGCGTACAACGCCGGCATCCTGCCAAAGCATGTGCTGTCGGCAGACCCGCTCAAGACGACGTCCTTCAACAAGGGCGTGCCCGTAAGCACGGGACCGTACAAGGTCGAGAAGTACACCTCCGGGCAGAGCGTGTCGCTCGTGCGCAACGAGAACTACTTTGGCCCCAAGCCGTATCTCGACAAGGTCGTCTTCACCGTCGTGCCCGACCCGAACACCCAGATTGCGCAGGCGCTCTCGGGCGATATCTCGATCATGATCCTCGACAACAAGGCCGCGGTTGACCGCGTGAAGAGCGCGAGTGGCCTCGCGGTCGTCTCGCGTCCGCTGGTGCAGTACTACTGGCTCGCGCTCAACCAGACCGACCAGCGATTCACCGATGTGAAGGTGCGGCAGGCCTTCGTCCAGGCCATCGACCGGCAGGCGATCATCAAGTCCGTCGAGCTCGGATATGGCTCGATCGCGAACTCGCCGATCACGCCGGCGCTTGCCGCGTACTACGACCCGTCGCTCGCGTCCAAGTACCCGTACGACCCGCAGAAGGCCAAGGACCTTCTCGCTCAGGCGGGCTGGAAGCCCGGCGCCGACGGGGTGTTGCAGAAGGACGGCAAGGCCTTCCAGTTCACGATGGACGTCGGCCAGCGCGGGGTGCTCGAACCCGTGAACGCGCTCATCCAGCAGGACCTCAAGAAGGTCGGCGTGATCGTCGACCTCAACACGATGGAGTGGAACGCGTACATCCAGAAGGACGTGGTCCGCCGCGAGTACACCGCGACCGTCAATTGGTGGACCTACCCGAGCGACCCCGACGTCTTCCCGTACTACCACTCGAGCGCCGCCGGCAAGGGGTTCAACATCCCCGGTTACCAGGACCCCAAGCTCGACGACCTGCTCGTCCAGGGACAGAGCGCCAGCGACCTCGAGGCGCGAAAGGCCGTCTACAAGCAGCTTCAGGCGTACACGTCCGAGACGCTGCCGTATCTCTTCCTCTGGTACCCGCAGGAGATCGACGTGTTGAGCTCGTCGCTCAAGGGCGTGCCGGAGCTCGGACTGCGCGATGCCGTGCAGTACATCGGCGAATGGTGGTTGGCGAAGAAGTAGCTCGTTTTCTATTCCAGCGACTCGTGTTGGGGGCGCTCGTGGTGGTGTTCGCGAGCGCCCTCACCTTTTTCTTCGTAAACCTCGCTCCCGGCGGTCCCGCGTCGGTGATGCGGTTCGATGTGACCGCGGAGCAGCGCGAAGCGCTCATCAAGGCGATGGGCCTCGATCGGCCGGTGCCGCAGCGCTACGTCGAGTGGTTCACGGCCGCGATCCACGGCGATCTCGGGAGCTCGCTCCTCACGAACGAACCGGTCACGACTCGGATCGGCGATCGGCTGCCGAACACGCTCACCCTCGCGGGATCGGCGCTCCTGATCTCCATCTTCGCGGGGATCCCCATCGGCGTCGTTCAGGCGCTGCGCCGCGGACGGCTCGTCGACCACCTCCTGAGCCTCTTCAGCGCCATCGGGCTCGCGGTGCCGGTCTTCTGGCTCGGGATCGTCCTGATCCTCGTCTTCGCGGTCTCGCTGCACATCCTGCCGTCAGCGGGAGTGACCTCCGTGGCATCGGACACGTTCGGCGATCGCCTCGCGCACCTCGTGCTTCCGGCGGTCGCCCTCGCGACGACGATCCTGCCGACCGTCGTTCGGTTCACACGATCGTCGACGATCGAGGCGCTCCACGAGGACTACATCCGCACCGCCACATCGAAGGGCCTCGCCCCGTGGACGGTCGTTACGCGGCACGCGCTCCGAAACGCGCTCATCCCCGTCGTGAGCGCGGTGGGCGCGCTCGTGCCGCGGCTCCTCGGCGGCACCGTCGTGACCGAGGCGGTCTTCGGTTGGCCGGGGATGGGACGGCTCGCGCTCGAGGCGGCGCAGGGCCGCGACTATCCGCTTGTCACCGGCCTCACCGTGGTGGTCGCGTCCTCATCGCCATCGCCGCGCTCGCGATCGCAGGGCCGTTCCTCTGGACGATCCCGCCCGAGGCCACCGATCCGGCGCACGGTCTCGCGGGCGTCTCCGCCGCGTATCCCCTCGGCACCGACGAGCTCGGCCGCGACGTGCTGAGCCGGCTGCTGCACGGCAGCCGCGTCACCCTCCTTGTTGGCGTCGCGGCGATGCTCGCGGCGCTCTCCATCGGCGTCGTTGTGGGTGCGATCGCCGGCTGGAGCGGCGGCTGGATCGACGCGCTCCTGATGCGCTTCACCGACGCGATGCTCGCGGTGCCGGCGTTCTTCTTCATCCTCGTCGTCATCACGGTCCTCGGCACCGGCGTCGGGACGCTCATCCTCGTGATCGGGGCGCTGTCCTGGATGCCGGTCGCCCGCGTCGTCTACGGCGAGACCCTGCGCTGGAAGGCGGCGGAGTTCGTCGTCGCCGCGCAGTCGCTCGGCGTGCCCGCACCGCGGCTGCTCGCCCGGCACATCCTGCCCCAGGCGATCCCTTCGCTCGTAGTGTCGGCGACGCTCGGCGTCGCCTTCGCGATCCTCACCGAGTCGGCCCTGAGCTATCTCGGCCTCGGCGTCCAGCCGCCGCTGCCGTCGTGGGGCAACATGCTGCAGCGCGCGCAGCAGTACGTGTTCACGGCGCCCGCGCTCGCGATCTACCCGGGTCTCGCGATCACGGTGGTCGTCCTGGCGTTCAACTTCCTGGGCGACGGCCTCCGCGACGCGCTCGACCCGCGGCGGCGTCGGTAATATCGGGCGCGCACGCAGGGGAGGATCGCCATGAAGACGACCGAAGTTGGCAAGCGGACGAAGTACAAGGGGTACAAGAGCTTCGAATACCTCGAGCCGGGAACGGACTACCGCGAGTTCAAGCTCGCGAAGGAGCTCGGCCGCGTCCCGTCGCACAAGGTCGAGGTCAGCGACAGCCAGGAGGAGCGCGTGCAGCGCCTCCTCGACACAAACCTCGCCGTCTCGCTGCACGACCACTGCTTCGTCGTGCCCGAGGACTTCGGGGAGCTCGCCGAATACCGGCGCCAGGGCCGCGACTTCACCGGCTACGCCGGAATGGCGCAGTCTGGCCTCGACGCGGTGTTCGACTGCCTGATGGACGGCACGGCCACGATCACGTCAAAGGCCGGTTGGAAGTGGGACGACATCATCTACGACCTCGGGATGCGCCTAAGCGACATCGCGCATCAGGACTTTCTCGTCCGTGGTGAGACCCTCGACGACATTCGGCGTGCGAAAGAGAGCGGTCAGATCGCGTTCATCGCGTCGCTCGAGGCGGCGACGGCGATCGAGAACGAGGTCGATCGGCTCGACATTCTCTACGGACTCGGGATCCGCTCCTCCGGCATCGCGTACAGCGAGGCCAACACGCTCGGGAGCGGGCTTCGCGAGAAGCGGGATGGGGGACTGACGGACCTAGGCCGCCAGGCCGTCCGGCGCATGAACAAGCTCGGCATCGCGATCGACATCTCGCACTCGGGGGATCAGACCTCCCTGGACACGATCGAGACGAGCGAGAAGCCGATCTTCATCACGCACGCCGGTGCGCGTGCGCTCTGGAACACCAAGCGCATGAAGCCGGACGAGGTGCTGAAGGCGATGGCCGCCAAGGGGGGCGTCATCGGCATCGAGGCCGCGCCGCATACGACGCTCACCAAGAAGCATCCCAAGCACTCCATCGAGAGCTACATGGAGCACTTCGAGTACTGCGCCGATCTCGTGGGCATCGACCACGTCGCGTTCGGGCCGGACACACTCTTCGGCGACCACGTCGGACTCCACCACTACTTCGCCAAGCAGCTCTCGATCGGCGCCGCGAGCCGCGGTATGGAATACGAGGAAGTCGAGTTCGTCGACGGGATCGAGAATCCCGGAGAGGCGTTCCCGAACATCGTCCGCTGGCTCGTGAAGCACGACTACTCGGACGGCGACATCGCCAAGACCATCGGCGGGAACGTGATGCGCGTGCTTGAGGAGGCCTGGTTCCGCTGAGCCCCGCGCGCTAGGTCTTCTGCCGGGCGAGGCGCCGCAGCAGGTGCGCGCGCGCCTCGCGGTCGAGTGGCGTGCCGCGCTCGGCGAGCTTTTCAGCGACGGCCTCGCGGTGCTGCGGGGTGCGGTTCGAGCCGAACTTGAACTTCGCGCGCACGCCGGTGACGTTGAGCCGGAGGCCGCGGATCTGGGGGAGGAGCTTGCCGTAGCGGTTGTCGCCGGGCTCGACGGGCGCATGTTTGCCTTCGGGCTGGAAGTGCGCGAGCTGGCGCTCGAGGATCTTGGCGAGTGCCGCGTCGTCTTCCGTCGGCTCGATGTCGCACGCCAGCTGCACGGCCGCGTAGTAGCTCGTCGGCACGCCGTATTCGTCCTGGTTCCAGTGGCCCGGGATGTAGGTGTACGCGCCGAAGACCGAGAGGAGCCCGCGCGGCCGCTCCGCGATCGCCTCCCACACCGGATTGATGCGCGCGAGGTGGAGCAACACGGTCTTGTCGCCGTCGTAGATGAAATGCGTCGGCACGACGGCGGGTAGATCGCGCGTCGGTGCGCCGGGGACGATCAGCTCGCCGAAGTCATGGGTCTTGAGGAAGTCGCGCCATTCGGCGTCGTCGAGTGCGGCGTCGTGTTTGTGGATCAGCATGCGGTGAATGATGAACGGTCGGGGTGCCGGGAATCGAACCCGGGACCTCAGCTTCCCAAAAGCCGCGCTCTACCAGGCTGAGCTACACCCCGAGACGCGTCGCCTGAAGCCTCTTGTATGTCCGGATCGCGTGGCAATTCGCGCACACGAGCTCGCATTTCGCGAGCTCTTCGAAGATGAGTTTAGGCCTCCGATACCTCATCGCGTCGCTGATCTCGCCGAGCTTCGTCGTACCGGGTAGATGGTCCCAGTGCATCGCCTCCGGTGGGAACAAGCCTCCGCAATCGGTGCACGCCTTTCCGGTCTTCATCTCGCGTAGCCATTCGTTGCGCTTATCGACCCAGGGCTGCTTGTTGTCAGCCCAACGCGTCTTATTCCTCTGCCAGTAGTCGTGGTCGTAGGCCTTACGACAAGGTTTGCACCACGCCTGGTAACCATCGCCGCGTTTGTAGTTGTGAAACTCCGCGTACGGCTTGAGCTCGCCGCACCGCGAGCAACGCTTCATCTTCTCTAGCACATCTGTTCGATATCAATATCAATAGCGGCACGTCCTTGCAGCATGAGCGGATGCGATCCCGCGCCCTCGCCCTCTCGGCGACCCTCGCGCTCGTCCTTCTGCCGTCGCAGGTTCCCGCCGCGGCGCTCCCGCTGCTCCGCACGGAGTGGTCAGCCTCGGCGGCCGCGCTCGGCTGGGTCGTGTCCGCGTACCTCCTCGGTTATGCGCTCGCGGTGCTCGTCGTCCTGCCGCTCACCGATCGCGTGCCGCCTTCGCGCGTCATCGCGATTGGCGCGCTCGTCACAGCGCTCGCGAACCTCGCCTTCGCGTTCGGCGCCCACGACGTCCTCACCGCCTCAGTGCTTCGCGTGGCGTCGGGATTCGGCCTCGCCGGCGTCTACATGCCCGGCGTGCGTCTCGTCGCGCAGGACGCGGAGCCCGCGCGCCGCGGCCGCGCGGTCGGCCTCTATGTCGCCGCGTTCTACCTCGGCGGCTCGCTCTCGTTCCTCGCCACCGGTCTGCTTCTTGAGCCTCTGGGCTGGCGCGGAGCGGCCGGGATCCTCGGGGGCATCGCTCTCTTGGCGCTGCCCGTCGCGATCGCGAGCACGCGCGGCATCGCGCACATCCCGGGCGAGCGAGCCCATCTCGACCTCCGCGTGCTGCGCAACGCTCCGCTCGTTCGGACGATCGCGGCGTACACCGGCCACTCGTGGGAGCTCTTCATCGTGCGCGCATGGCTCGCCGCCTTCCTCGCCGCCGCGTTCACACTGCGCGGTCTGGCACCGACCGAGGCGTCAGCGACGGCCAGCCAATGGGCGGCGCTCATGCTCGCGCTCGGTGTGCCCGGCGTATTCCTCGGCGGATGGGCCTCCGACCGCGTTGGCCGCACCAAGAGCGCGCTCCTCTACGCGCTCGCGAGCGGGGCGATCTCGATCGGCTTCGGCACATTGCTGCTCGCGCCCTGGCCCGCGCTCATCGCCATTGGCGCGATCTACGGCGCGATCGTCGCGGCGGACTCGGCCGTGTACTCGACCGCAGTGACCGAGCTCGCGCCGCCGGGCCGCATCGGGTCCGCCCAGGCCATACAGGCAGTCGCGGGATTCGGCATCGGTTCGATCGGGCCGGTCGTCGCGGGCGCGACACTCGACCTCGGGTCCGGCTGGATCGGACCGTTCCTCACCGCAGGGATCGTGGGGATCGCCACGGCGGTGCCGCTCGCGATCGGTCTACGTGGGGGCAAGTCGAGCCACTAGCGCGAGGCCGCGGCGGCGATCTCCATCGCGTATCGCCCGTCGCTCTGTTTCCGCACGACGAGCCAGCGCGTCTCGCCTGATCGCCAGGATCCGACCGCGTCCGTCTCCTTCCATCGCGGGGTTGCCATAGACACCCAGCCGCCGCCGGCGAGCGGCGATGGTGGCTTCAGATCGAGGGACGTCGTCCCGCCGCTCGCGACGAAGGCCCTCGATAGGGCCTCGCGATCGGCGACGTTGTCGGCGAGGCAGGTTGCGATCTCGGCAGCAGCACGCTGATCGAGCACCTGGAAGAACCAGTACGGAACGTTCTGCGCGAGCGAGGGATCGAGCGTCGTGTTCGCGCAGATCCCGACGTTCCCGATCGGGCCGACGGCGAAGGGGACGCTCCTCTTCGGCAGCGACCCGATGATCTCGCCCTTCGCGCGCGCGTATATACCGAGCTCGTACACGCCGCCGGCCGGGAGCGCCGGCGAGACGTACCGCGCGTCTGTGACGCGCGCGCCGCGCGGGTAGGGCGGCACGTCGGAGCACTCCTCGGGGGTCCAGCGCCTGAACGTCGTCGGATCGCCGGGCGTGGTGATGACGACGCAGTACTCCTCGGAGTCCACGAGTGGCTGCCAGGTGAGCGACTGGGGACCCGAAACAACGGTCGCGCCGCGTTGGAGCGATAAGGCCGCGATAGTCCGAAGCGCGCTGATCGGCGAGGCGGTGACGTCGCGTTTCTCGCAGAGCTCGACTGACGTACCGGTCTTCGGTAAGAAACCGGGTTGCTCCATCACCCCGATGGACCAGAAGACGCGGGAACGCAGCCCCGTAAGCTGGTACGAGCCATCGCCTGCGGTCATTGCCGTGCTTTGCGCTGGCCCGCGCGCCGGCGCGCCGGCCTGGAATGCCTCAACGATCACGCCCGTGAGGCCCGCGCCGTTCCAGGTGACAGTTCCCCGAACGCTGACGCTCGTGGTATCGGCGTCGATGGGGCAAGGCGTTGGCTTGGTGGGGAACGCCGAGGGCGTCGAGACCGGCTCGACCGCACGACTCGGCGACGCGCTCGGCGCGGAGTGCGAAGTCACGGTGGGTGCGTTCGCCTCTTCCGGAGAAGTAGCGCACGCCGTCAAGACCAGGACCAGAAAGAACAGGCAGCGCACCGCCAAAGCGTCTCATGGCGCGGCTCGTCGCACGTACGCTAACGACGTGAGGCGTGGCAAGAGCGCGGAGGTAGCCTGATGTTGGCGGCCTGGGGGCGGTTCGTGTTCCGGCACCGCTGGTGGGTCTTCGGGGTATCCGGGCTGCTCCTGGTGGCCTCCGTCTTCGTCGCTGCGCAGGGTGGGAAGCTCGAGTCGGGCGGGCTGATCACAACATCCGAATCCGGTCGCGCCTCCCAGTTCATCGAGCGCGAGCTGCCGCGATCCGGCGGCTCGACGTTCACGCTCATCTTCTCCAGGCCCACGCTTGACGCGAAGAGTCCCGAGTTCCGCGCCGCGGTGGAGGCCGCGCTCGCGCCGCTCCGTCCGGACCCGCGAATCGCCAGCATCGTGACGCCGTACGACGCCACCGGGTCTGACCCAGCGATCCTCATCTCCAAGGACGCGCACGCGGTCGCGGTCGACGTCGCGGTCAA